>NZ_JBFODA010000041.1:0-119166 GCF_040908055.1 Aeromonas sp. R7-4 | reverse complement strand
GATTGAGCGGAGGACGGGGCAAACAGATCGGCCTGTTGCTGCCCCTTGGGGGTGAACTCACTCAGCATGACGCCCCCCTTCTGATAGCGGTAACCGTCGCGCCAAATCTGCGGTAGCAGCACGTTCACTTGCTGCAGCAGCAACCGGGTATCATCGCTAGGGCAGACCAGCCGGACGCCAGCCTGCTCACTGTAGTAAGGCGCTCGTTCGTCAAAGGGGCTGGTTCGCACGAACAGGTGCACCCGTTGGCAACACATCCCCTCGGCCCGCAACTTCTCGGCTGCGCGAGCCATAAAGCCTGACAACGCTTGGGCCATTTCTCCACGGTCAGTCACGCGCTCACCAAAGGAACGGCTCGAGAGGATCTGCTGCTTCGCCGCCGGTTCAACGGTCAGCTCTGCGCAAGGCAGGCCACGCAGCTCCTGTACGATCCGCTCGACCACCACGCCGTATTGGGCGCGTAACCCTTTGGCGTCGCTAGCCACCAGGTCAGCAACGGTGTTGATGCCTTGTGCCACCAACTTGGCTCCCAAGCGCCGTCCTATGCCCCACACCTCGTTCACCGGGGTGATAGCCATCAGCCGGGCACGGCGCAGCTCGTCACGCAAGTCCACGACGCCGCCCGTGGCAGGCCACTTCTTGGCTGCATAGTTGGCCAGCTTGGCGAGGGTCTTGGTGGGACCAATCCCGACCCCTACCGTTAGGCCGGTCCACTGCCACACTCGCTGCCGGATCTGTTGTCCATAGGCTGTCAGGTCACCGGCAAACGACTCCGACAGTGACAGGAATGCTTCATCAATGGAGTAGACCTCCAGCTCGGGGGACATGGTCTCCAACGTGTTCATCACCCTGCCAGACATGTCTCCATAGAGCGCGTAGTTGGAGCTGAATGCCACACCGCCATGCGCCTCGAACTGCTCGCGGATCTTGAAGTAGGGCCCGGCCATCTTGATACCCATCGCCTTGGCTTCGGGGCTGCGCGACACCACGCATCCATCGTTGTTGGAGAGCACCACGATCGGGCGGCCACGCACCTCAGGGCGAAACAACCGCTCACAGCTGGCGTAGAAGTTGTTTACATCAACGAGCGCTATAGCCATCACGCTGCCTCAGATTGCCAATCACATGGGTGACCACTCCGAACAACTCCAGGGAGAGGCTCATACAAGGGTCGATAGGCGTGAACGCCGGATTGGCTGGCAACAGCCGCAACCTCGGCTTGAGCTGCAAGGTCTTTACCGTGAAGCCGCCATCGAGTAGTGCAATCACCACATCACCATGGCGAGGGGTGAGGCTCTTATCGACCACCAGCAAGTCACCGGGAAAGATGCCGACCCCGGTCATGCTCTCCCCCTCGGCACGCAGATAGAAGGTTGCTGCAGGGTGCGACACGCAGTGGGTGTTGAGGTCCAACTTCCCTTCCAGATAGTCGCTGGCTGGGCTGGGAAAGCCACAAGAGGCGCGGTGCAAGAACAGCGGGATGGTCACCTCGGCGGGTGATGGGTCTGGGGTTAACAGCTTCATGGCAAAACACCTGTATTTATATACAGCCATTATAGCGCACCACCTTTGAACCAGCGCAAGTCCCGCATGCCACTGATGACGTACCATGGCGCCAACAAATAACAAAGAGGTCAGTATGAGTCACAATCTGTGTGCCCTACCGAAAGAGCAGCAAGAACGGGTCGAGGTCGAGAAGGCCGCCGCATATGCGGTATGGAAGGAGCGCAACGGTTACTTGGCCAGCGCAGAAAGCGAAGCAAGCCAGCATAAGGGTGAGCTGAGCAGCTATTTTCTCGAGCAAGTGGGTAAATACCAACGAGGTTAATTCTCTCAAGCTGGACTGATCGCGCCTCAGTGGACGATCTTGCCATCACGCATCCGCCTGAAAACACGACATGTTAAAAACCTCAGTATCGAAGCTGGGCGGCTGGCCCGGTATAGTCAATCGAGTTCACGTCAGAGGAGAGATGCAATGAGTCACCAACCCGGCTTTTGGTTAGCGACACGCCAGTGGTCGCTGGCCGCACTGCTGCTGAGCCTAACGCCGCAAGTCGTGTTTGCAGCCGACTGCACCTATCGAAAAGATGCATTGGGCCATACCCGCTATCAGTGTGACGATGGTAAGCAGGGCACCTTACGTGAGGATGCGCTTGGCAACATCAAAGACTCGGGAACCGGAACGACCTGGCGTAAGGATGCGCTCGGCAATCTTAAGGGGAGCGATGGCACTACCTATCGGCAAGACACGCTGGGCAATATTCGCGGCAGCAATGCCAAAACCGGTGAACGGGTGACATGGCGTGAAGATGCACTTGGTCAGTTGCGTGCATCTGATGGCACCGTCTGTCGAACCAACGCGCTGGGGCAACTCAAATGCCGTGGCGAGAGCACACCGCCGGCCTTGCTGGAAGGCAAATGATGGCTTTTGCAGCAAACGATCTGCCTATCCGTCACTGATGTGATATCCACCATGGTTGCCACGGGGTCAAGTGGGTAAACTCGTTGGCAATCTCTGGCGTGCTCACCCGTATGGGTGCAAACAATCGCCTCTTTTCGTTTTCCATGCGCCCTTGGCGCAAACTGACTCTTATTGGAACCCTTTCCATGGCTATCAAGAAAAACGAACTCTACTCCTCCCTGTGGGCCAGTTGCGATGAACTGCGCGGCGGCATGGACGCCTCCCAGTACAAGGATTATGTGCTGACCCTGCTGTTTGTGAAGTACGTTTCCGACAAGGCCAAGGGCAACCCCTACGCCATGATTGAGGTGCCGCACGGGGCGAGCTTTGACGACATGGTGGCGCTCAAGGGCGACAAGAATATCGGCGAGGCGATCAACCTCACCATCTCGGCGCTGGCCGAAGCCAATGATCTCAAAGGCGTCATCGACATCGCCGACTTCAACGATGAGGACAAGCTGGGCAAGGGCAAGGAGATGATCGACCGCCTGACCAAGCTGATCGGCATCTTCGAGGGGCTGGATCTCTCCGCCAACCGCACCGAGGGCGATGATCTGCTAGGCGATGCCTACGAATACCTGATGCGCCACTTTGCCACCGAATCGGGCAAGTCCAAGGGGCAGTTCTATACCCCGGCCGAGGTGTCGCGCATTCTGGCCAAGGTGATCGGCATCAGTCGCCAGACGCCGCAAGATGCCACCGTCTACGATCCCACCTGCGGCTCCGGCTCCTTGCTGCTCAAGGCCAGTGACGAGGCGGGACCCAAGGGGCTCACCATCTACGGTCAGGAGATGGATAACGCCACCAGCGCCTTGGCGCGCATGAACATGATCCTGCACGACAATCCGACCGCCAAGATCTGGAAGGGCAATACCCTGGCCGCGCCCCAGTGGAAGGAGGGCAACAACCAGCTCAAGTGCTTCGACTTTGCCGTCGCCAACCCGCCCTTTTCCAACAAGAACTGGACCAGCGGCCTGGATGCTGAGCACGATGAGTTTGGCCGCTTTGTCTGGGGGGTACCGCCGGAGAAAAACGGCGATTACGCCTTCTTGCTGCACATCATCAAGAGCCTCAACAGCCGTGGCAAGGGGGCGGTGATCTTGCCCCACGGCGTGCTGTTCCGTGGCAATGCCGAGGCGCGCATCCGCGAGAATCTGCTCAAACAGGGCTTTATCAAGGGCATCATCGGCCTGCCTGCCAACCTCTTCTACGGCACCGGCATTCCGGCCTGCATCATCGTCATCGACAAAGAGACGGCGCACCAGCGCGCCATCCAGGCCAACGGTTATACCAGCCAGAGCCTGTTTATGATCGATGCCAGCAAAGGCTTTATCAAAGATGGCAACAAGAACCGGCTGCGCGAGCAGGACATCCACAAGATTGTCGATACCTTTACCCGTGAGCAGGTGATCCCCCGTTACAGCCGCGCCGTGCCGCTGTTGGAAATCGCCGCCAACGACTACAACCTGAATATTCCGCGCTATATCGATGCCAGCGAGGCCGAAGATCTGCACGATCTGGCCGCCCACCTTAAAGGCGGCATTCCCAATCGCGATATCGACGCCCTGGGCGCTTACTGGCAGGTGTTCCCGACCCTGCGGGCCGATCTGTTTGCTCCGGCCCATGCGGGTTATAGCCATGCTCTGGTGGAGGCCGCCAAGGTCAAGGGCACCATACTGGCGCACCCCGAGTTTGTCCGTTTTGCCTCTGCTTCACTCGAACCCTTCTCTCGCTGGTTTACCGAGTGCCATCTGGCGGAGATTGAGCCGGGTGAATCGCCCAAGGCATTGATCGAGGAGATCAGTGAATCGCTGCTCGCCGTCTATTCGCCGCTGCCGCTTATCGATAACTACGATATCTACCAACTGCTGCTGGACTACTGGCACGCCGTGATGCAGGACGATGTCTATGTGCTCTCCCAGGATGGCTGGGCGGCGGGCAAGGTGCTGCGCGAGCTTAAAGTCGACAAGGGCGAAAAGCTTAAAGAGACGCCGGATCTGGTGCTGGGCAAGAGCAAATACAAGGCCGAGCTGCTGCCGCCAGCCTTGCTGGTGGCCCGCTTCTTTAGCGATGAGCAGGCTGACATCGACGCCCTGCAGGCCGCCGCGGATGAGGCAAGCCAAGCCTTGGAAAGCTATCTGGAAGAGCAGGGCGGCGAGGAGGGGCTGCTGAGTGACGCCGCCAACGACGCAGGCAAGATCAACGCTGCGAGCCTGAAGGCGCGACTCAAGCAGGCCAGCGATGCCGATGAAAAATCGGCGCTAAAAACCGCCATCAAGCGGTTCGAAGCCGAAAGCCAGGCTAAAAAGGCGGTAAAAGAAGCGCAAGAGGCGCTGGATCGGACGGTGGTGGCCCGTTACCCCAAGCTGACTGAGAGTGAGATCAAGCAACTGCTGGTGGAGGATAAGTGGCGCGCCAGCTTGCAGGCCGCCATCGAGGCGGAGATTGAGCGCATCACCCAGCAGCTGGCCAACCGCGTCAAGGAGTTGGAGGAGCGCTACCGCGCCACCCTGCCGCAACTGACCCGGCAGGTCGCAGATCTGGAGGCCAAGGTGGCCGCGCATCTCAAAAGCATGGGGCTGGAGTGGGCATAATGGCAGAGCAGATGATGCAAGAGACAGCAGTCAAGGCGATCCCGGCAGGCTATAAGCAGACCGAGGTGGGGGTTATTCCGGAGGATTGGCAATTATCTGACATAAGAGCTATTTCATCGATCCCAATGCAGAATGGTTTGTTTTTTGAGCCAAAGAGAAAGGGCGTAGGTGTTCCTCTAATCAATGTTGCTGATATGTATGCGTCGGCGCCAATTAATGTCGAACGTTTAGGTTTATTTAATGCCACTCTCAATGAGATAAATGTTTTTAGAGCATTACCAGGGGATTTATTTTTTACTCGGTCGTCTGTTGTTCCAAGTGGAATAGCTTATTGCAATGTTTACGTTTCGAATTATGAAAGTGTGGTTTTTGATAGCCACTTGATTCGAGTCCGAGCTAAGCAAGATATTATTTATCCCAAATTCCTTTATCTCAATTGCATTTCTAAGCACGCCAGAGCCAGTCTTATTGCGGAAGCAAAAACCGCAACTATGACGACGATAGATCAAGGAGCAATAAATCGTTGCCCTGTTATAATTCCACCTAAAAAAGAACAAATCGCCATTGTTACTGTACTTTCCGATAGCGATGCGCTGATCGATGCGCTGGAGCAGCTGATCGCCAAGAAGCAGGCTATCAAGAGCGCCACCATGCAGCAACTGCTGACCGGCCGCACCCGTCTGCCCGCCTTCGCCCTGCGCCCAGATGGTACCCCAAAAGGCTACAAGCCCAGCGAACTGGGAGATATTCCGGAGGATTGGGAGGTTGTGTCACTAGGAGATATTTGTGGTTTATATCAGCCAGTGACAATTTCCGGTAGTCAACTAAAAGAATCAGGTTATCCGGTATACGGAGCCAATGGATTAATTGGGTTTTATGAAAAATATAATCATGAAGCATCTCAAGTAATAGTGACATGTCGCGGTTCAACCTGCGGAACAGTTAATTACACTGTAGCTAAATCTTGGATTACAGGTAATGCGATGGTTGTTGATGTTGATAAAAACAAAAATTTGGACAAAAACTTTACCTATTACATGCTTTCGCACCAAGACCTTACGGTCTGTGTCACTGGTTCCGGTCAGCCTCAGATAGTTCGTTCTCCTTTAGCCGCGTTCAAAGTAGTTCTTCCTGAAATAGAAGAGCAAACCGCCATCGCCACTATTTTATCCGATATGGATAACGAGCAGCAGGCATTGACCCAAAAGCTGGACAAGGCCCGTGCCCTGAAGCAAGGCATGATGCAGCAACTGCTGACCGGCAAAATTCGCCTGCCGCTGGCGGCGGGGGCATAGACGGGGGCATAAGTGCAGCCCAACCGGATGACCGCCTCTGCCGCGAGCCTGGCCACCGAGCCACCCAGCGCCGGATTTGCTTGACTGTTGCGTGACTGGGGCGGTTGTTAATTGGCGCGATAGATGTTTATCTATCTGAAAAGAAAGAGATACTTTTATTGTGAGTTGCTTGATGGCGTGCACAGCGGCCACCCGCATACGAAAAGCGAGTGGGGTCATCGTTGGCGTGTTTATCAAGCGTTGGGTATCGCAGGAGCTAGCCACCCATGGCCTATGACTATAGCCAGAGCCTGAATCCGCAGAAGGCGCTGATATTCCGGATCGTGCATCGGGATAACCTGGAATGGATCCTGACCCATGGCCTGTGGGCGGGGAATGGTCAGCAGCAAAGCCCGCACTGGGTGCATATCGGGTTGCCGGAGCTGATTGCCAAGCGCGCGCGCCATCCGGTGCCGCTGGCTCCTTACGGCGTGTTGAATGACTATGTGCCCTTCTACTTCACGCCGTTTTCTCCCATGCTCAGCAATATTCACTCCGGGCGCGGTGTTCCCCGGCGTGAAAATGATGAAATCCTGATCCTGGTTTCCAGCCTGCATCGCATGGCTGAACTGGGGCTACCGTTTGTGTTTACCGATAGCCATGCCTATTACCAGTGGGCCAATTTCTATGTCGACCTTGGCGATCTGGGGCGGATTGACTGGCCACTGTTGCAGCGCCGTGATTTCAAGCGTGATGCGGAAGATTTGAGCAAGCTGGAACGCTATCAGGCCGAGGCCTTGATCCATCAACATTGCCCCATCGAGGCGTTGCTGGGCGTGGTGTGTTACAACGAAGAAATAAAGAACAGCGTGGAACAATGCATGAATCGGGTGGGGGTCGCGCGCCCCGTCTATGTCCGTGATGGGTGGTATTTCAGATGATTCGATATACAACAGGCAATCTGCTGGATGCTCCGGTGGAAGCGCTGGTGAATACCGTCAACACCGTCGGTGTCATGGGCAAGGGGATCGCCTTGATGTTCAAGGAGCGGTTCCCGGCCAATATGCGCGCCTATGCCGAGGCGTGCAAACAGGGTGATGTCGTCACCGGCAAGATGTTTATTACCCAGACGGGTGAGCTGCTGGGGCCGCGCTGGATCGTGAATTTTCCGACCAAACAGCACTGGCGCAATCCGGCACAGATGGCGTGGATCCAGGATGGTTTGCAGGATCTGCGGGCCTGGTTACAGGCGCAGCAGGTCTCTTCGATTGCCATTCCGCCGCTGGGGGCTGGCAACGGTGGTCTGCCTTGGCCAGAGGTCAAACAGGCGATTGAAACGGCACTGGGCGATCTGGATATCGATATCCTGCTCTATGAGCCCAGTAGCCAATACCAAAATGTGGCCAAGCGCGGCGGGGTGGCGGAGCTGACTCCGGCTCGGGCCCTGATTGCTGAACTGGTACGTCGCTACTGGTTTTTAGGGATGGAGTGCAGCTTGCTGGAAATCCAGAAGCTGGCCTGGTTTCTGGCTCGGGTCATTGGCCGTAACCCGCTGGGGGATCCGCTGCAGTTGCAGTTTAAGGCCCATCGTTATGGCCCTTATGCCAACAATCTGACTCATCTGCTCAATGCGATGGACGGCAGTTATCTGCAGTCCGACAAGCGCATCCCGGATAGCAAGCCGTTTGATGTCATCTGGTTTAATGAGGCCAAAAAACAAGAGCTTGCCGTTTATCTCCATACCGAGGCCAAAGCATTTTTACCGATACTGGAGCAGACGACCGCGTTAATCGACGGTTTTGAGTCGCCCTATGGCATGGAGTTATTGGCCACGGTCGATTGGTTGATAGCCGAAGAGGGCTGTGCGCCGACGCTGAGCGCGCTGCGAGAGGGGTTGCATCGCTGGCCAGCGGGAACCCCGTGGGGTGAGCGCAAGGCGCGGCTGTTTGATGATCGCAGTCTGCAGATCGCCTTGACCCGTTTGCAGCAGGGATTGGTGTAACGAAGTGGGTGTAACAAATAAGAGCGGCTGCGCGGTTGTCGCGGCGGCTTGAGAGAATAACAGGGATAGAGAGCATGATTTCAGTCGGCCAACGGGAGCGGGCAACCCAGAACCGCGTCATCAAGTTATTTCAAGCGGAGCTGGGCTATCGCTATCTGGGGGATTGGCATACACGGGAGAACAACCGGAATGTCGAGCCGGAACTGCTGACCGCCTGGCTGGCGGGGCGTGGTGTGGACGCGGCGCTTATCCCCAAGGTGCTAAGGCAACTGGATCGGGCGGCAAGCCTGGGCGAAGGGCGCATCCTCTATGACGCCAACAAGGAGGTCTATCGCCTGCTGCGTTATGGCGTGAAGGAAAAAGTAGGGGCAGGCGAGCAGAACCAAACCGTCTGGCTGATCGACTGGGCCAATCCGCAGGCCAACGACTTTGCCATTGCCGAAGAGGTGACGGTCAAAGGCGAGCATAAGAAACGGCCGGATCTGGTGCTCTATGTCAACGGCATTGCCCTTGGCGTCATTGAACTCAAGCGATCTACCGTCTCTGTCTCCGAAGGTATCCACCAGAACCTGGATAACCAGAAGAAGGATTTTATCCGTAACTTCTTCACCACCATGCAGCTGGTGATGGCGGGCAACGACACCCAAGGGGTGCGCTACGGCACTATCGAAACCCACGAGAAATACTATCTGGAGTGGAAAGAGCCAGCCGATCCAATCCATTCCGACCATGTCGATCTGCCGGGTGCCAATCTGCTGGACCAGCATCTGACGCAGTTGTGCAGTAAGGCGCGCTTTCTGGAGCTGATCCACGACTTTATCGTGTTTGATGCGGGCACCAAGAAGACCTGCCGCCATAACCAGTATTTCGGCATCCGTGCCGCCAAGGCTTATATCCGCCGCCGGGATGGCGGCATCATCTGGCACACCCAAGGCAGCGGCAAGAGCCTGACCATGGTCTGGCTGGCCAAGTGGATCCGCGAAAATGTGACCGACAGCCGGGTGCTCATCATCACCGACCGCACTGAACTCGATGAGCAGATTGAGAAGGTATTCAGCGGGGTGGAGGAGGAGATCCTGCGCACCAAGAGCGGTGCCGATCTGGTGACCCGTTTGCATGCCCATAATCCCTGGCTGATCTGCTCCCTAGTGCATAAGTTCGGTCGCACGCCAGAAGGCGAGTCGGATGACGAAGATGATGGCAGCTCGGATGACTTTATTGCCGATATGCGCCGCAGCTTGCCCTCGGACTTCAGCCCCAAGGGCCAGCTGTTTGTGTTTGTCGATGAGTGTCACCGCACCCAGTCTGGCAAGTTGCATGGGGCTATGAAGAGCCTGTTGCCGGAGGCGCTGTTTATCGGTTTTACCGGCACGCCGCTGATGAAGCAGGACAAAAAAGTTCTGGTGTCAAGTCCTTTGTGCAAATCACGCAGGACTTGAAACCGTATATGGGACAGTAGGTTAGCTCTTTTCTCGGCCACTTTGGCGCGGTGTGGCTTCGTGGGCTAGGAGCCACATAGGAGCGTTGGGAGAGAAAGCCACATCGCACTGTGTCGTGCTGGATTGCCGAGGGACGGCGGGCTTGTCTTGTCATCATAGCCCAGGCGGCTCTTGGCGGCATCCAGAATGAAGAACGCGCAGCCTTGGGCTGCGCGTTCGATGGATGTTGCTGGGCAGGCTTCGAGGGCCATCACGTCGGCTTGGACGGCACGCTCCGCGTCGTGGTGCCCTTCCTGAATCCCCGATCCCCCGCCATGAACGCCTCCAGCATGTGCGGGATCAACTTCTCGGCATCGACGGCCTCGCCATACGCCTGCGCGTGCAGCGCGGCGTAGCGGTCGAGGTCGGCTTTCAAGCTGGCCGGGCAGGCAAAGGTCAGCTTGACGCTCTCGGTCTTGGGCAGCGGCCCTAGCCGCAGTTTCTTCGTGTTCATTGGGAAGCTCCCCGGTTGAAGAACAGCGGCTGGCACGGCCGCAGCACCAGATCCCGGTTCACGATGACGCGAACCGGCAGGCCCGGCCTAATGGTCAGCGTCGGCTGGATGTCCATGTTGCGCCGGGTGATCTCCTGACCCACCTGATTGATGCTGTCCTGGGCGCTGTCGCGCCCCGCGATGACGATGCGGTTGCCGTCCTGGCGGTTCTCTGGCGCGGCCAACTCGGCGCCTACGCCCAGCAGCGTCGTCAGCACGGCGCCCGCGACGATGCGATTCCAATGCCAGTCCACGTCGTCTTCCAGGCCGGCGTAGCCGGCTGGATCGGTGCCGACAAGGTTGTCGAGCGTCAGCGAGGACGTATCGGGCAGGATGACCCGGTTCCACACCACCTGCACGCGGCTCTGCCCGTAGCTGACCTGGCTGTTGTATTTACCCAGGATGCGCGACCCCTGCGGGATCAACAGGAACTTGCCCGTGGCCGAGTCATAGACCGGCTCCGTCACCGTGGCGATCACGTCGCCTGGCAAGTCCGACTTGATGCCCGTCACCAGCGCGCCCGCAATCACCGTTCCGGCCATGACCTGATACGGCGAGGCCGGCATTTTCAGGTTTCCGGAATTGCGGGTTTCCATAGAGCCGCCTTTCAGGAACGCCTCTTTCTGGTCTTGCCGGTTTTGCACAGCTGTCGGATCGGCAGGCTGGGGCGCCGCCGAGGCCGGCCCAGCCGCGAGCGGGTCGAAGGCCGCGAGCGTGTTGGCAGCACCAGGCACACCCGGCGGCGCCACCGTGGCCGTGGCGGCGGCCTGGCCCTGGCCGCCCGAGCGGAAAAACACCGACGAAGCCGCTGCGGCTTCCGCCTCCTTGCGCAAGGCGTCGTTGGGATCGTGGCCGGGGGCCGCGTAAGCGGCCACGGCGGACTGCTGCGAGTTCACGATGGCCGGGCCAAGATCGCCCGGCAGTGGCGGCCCCAGCTCGGGCACCTTCGGCGGCAGCTTCGAGTAGTCGGACGGCAGGCCGTCCAGCCCTTCGGACTTCGAGACGCGATCGACGTTGTAAAGCTCGGTCTGCTCGCCCGCGCCGCGCCGGTGCGGTTGCAATGACCAGATCGTGGCCCCGAGCACGGCGACCGACAGGCCGCCGACGAGGACGGCCAGCGTGCGCCGGTTCAACCGGGTCACGGCACGCGGCTGGGCGCGAAGCGCCACCGCCTCGGGCGCGACCTTGCCTGCCTGCCGCGTGGCGAGGTCGGGGGTATCGTCCTGGCTCATGGTCAGTTCCTCCGTGCCACGCCATCCGTGCGCTCGATCCGCACCACGTCGCCCTTGTCACCGCCCAGGCGCAACTCTGCCGCGCCAAACAGGCGATCCACGATGTAGTACGGCGAACGGAAGCGGTAGTTCACCAGTTGCCCGTCGCCTTCCGGCCCGATCACGAACAGCGGCGGCAGTTCGCCTTGCGCGATGCCGGCGGGGAACTGGATATAGACCTTCTGCCCGTCGTCGAAAGCGCGCAGCGGCTTCCACGACGGATTGCTGCCGCCGATCGCGTAGCGAAAGCGCAGGTTCTCCAGCGACAGGCCGCTATCCACCGGCGCGGCGGCGCTGGCCGCTTGCGCCTGGCGCTGCAAGGCCAGCATCCGGTCGCGCGGGTACTCCCAGGACACCGACGCCATCCACGTCTTTTCCGTGGAAGTCAGTTCCAGCAGGTACGTCCTCCGGCTGGTGATGATGACCAGATTGGTCTTGAGGCCCGAGCGGATCGGCTTGACCAGCACGTTGACGCGCAAGTCGGCACCGCTGCCGCTGGACGTGTCGCCCACGATCCAGCGCACGGTATCGCCGGCGGCCACCGTCACCAGCTCCTCGCCCGGCTGCAAGGCAACCATCGTCACCCGGCCCACGGCCGCATAGACCTGATACAGCGCGCCATCGGTGAAGGGCCACACCTGAATCGCGTTGACGTAGCCCTCGCGCGTGGGCGCGACACGCGCCTCGGCATTGGCGCGTGAAACGCGCACCTTCTCGTCGGCCGGCTCGGGCGTGGGCTTGGCGTCCTCGGCCTCGGGTGCCGGCATCAACTGCGCCGGCATCGGCAGCACCTCGGGCACGGCCACAACCTCCACGGGCGCGGGCGGCTCCGGCATCGGCTGGGCCTGCACCGGCACCGGCTCATCGAGCGAGATGGTCGGCGGCGGCTTGCCTTGCGTGGCGCAGCCCGCCAGGGCAACAAGCATCAACGGCAAAGCGTAAAAGCGGAAAGACAGGTTCATGGTTTTGCTCCTTCGGAAGAATCCAGCTCGCGGCTCCAGGAAAGGCCGTTGACGTAGATGCCCAGCGGGTTCTTGCGCAGGCGTTCTTCGGTGCGCGGCGGCTGGAGCACGATGGACACCACGGCCGTCCACCGTTCCAGGCCCGCCGCAGCGCCGTTGACGTAGCGGCGTTCCGTCCAGCGCACGTTGAAAGACGTGTCGCTGGCACGCACGACGCTGGTGATCTGCACCGTCACCGACTCCTTTCCGATGCGCGCGAACGGGTCGTTGACCCGCGCGTAGTCGTTGAGCACGGCCGCGCCTTTGTCGGTCGTGTAGTCGTAGGCGTCCAGCCAGTTCTGGCGGACGACGATGGGGTCGATGGACAGCGAGCGCACCAGCGTCACGAAGCGCGCGATGTGGTGCGCCGTCTGCGCATCGTTGGGCCGGTACGGCGTGGCGGCTTCGCCCACGGCGCGCACCTGGCCCGCGTTGTCCACCTCCACGACGTAGGGCGTGACGATGGATTGCGCCGAGCGCCACACCAGTCCGCCGGCCATCAGCAGCGCGAGCGTGAGGCAGCCGAAGGCCATGAATCGCCAGTTCTTGGCCTGGACGCGGGCCGAGCCGATACGGTCGTCCCACACCTGGCCGGCGGTTTGGTACGGCGTGGCAGGCTGCGGCGTGTCGGCGTAGCGCACCTGCGGTTTCTTGAATCGCATGGTCAGTTCTCCTTGTGAATCGCGTCAGTCGTCGGAGCCGCGCAGGCTCGGGCCTTGCCCGGAGCCGCCGCCGTCGCCACCGCGCAGCGCGTGGGCAGCGGTGGTCGCGGCGTGGGTGAGCTGCTGGCGGCGATGCAGCCGCTTGGCCCAAGCGGGCTGCTCGGGCGCCTGTGCAGCGGCAGCGCCTGCCGGCGCTTCGCTGGTGGCGGCCTGGCCGGCTGACGCGCCAGCGTCGCCGTTCCAGCCCGCGCGGAACGGTGCGGCCATGCGCTGCCCGGCAGCGGAAGCGCGGGATGCGGCAGCGCGTCCGGCAGACTGCGCGCCGGTCTTGGCGACGTTGCCCAAGCCCGCCATCGCGCCTTTGGCACCGCCGCCGGCGGCAGCGGAACCCGCCTGGAACGCCGACTTCGCGCTGCCAGCCGCCGACGTGGCGGCACGCGCGCCGCTGCCGGCCAGCTTGGCGGCAGCCGGGGCCATGTGCGCGCCAGCGGCCACCGCGCCGCCCACGCCCGTCGCGGCAGCACCGACAGCCACTGCCGTTCCGGCCGCGCCGACGGCGGCACCGGCCATCGCGCCCGCGCCGAGCTGGGGCGCGCCGGACACAAGGCCCGTGGCGATGCCGGGGCCGAAGATCCCGAGCGCGAGCAAGGTGAGCGAGGCCAGCATGATGACCAGCGCGTGGTCGATGTTCGGCTCGGCGGGGTGGACTTGGAACTGCGCGAACAGGCCCGAGCCGATGCCGACGATCACAGCCAGCACCAGCACTTTGATGCCAGCGGCCACGACGTTGCCCAGCACCTTCTCGGCGAGAAAGCTGGTCTTGTTCCACAGCGCGAACGGCACCAGCACGAACCCGGCGAGCGTGGTCAGCTTGAACTCGATCAGCGTGATGAAAAGCTGGATCGCCAGCACGAAGAAGCACAGCACCACGACCAGCCACGCGAGGAACATCACCACGATGGGATCGAGATTGGCGAACACCTCGGGGAAGCCCGCCATCTCGCCGATCTGCTCCAGAATCGGCGCCCCGGCGTCGATGCCGGTCTTGGCGAGCCGGCCCGGCTGCAAGAAGTTCTCCATCGTGATGGCCGAGCCGGTGGCGGTGATGCCCAGCCCCGCGAACGAGCGGAACACGATGCTGGCCAGCCAGTTGAAGTTGTTGAGGATGTAGGCGAAGGCACCGACGTAGAGCACCTTGCGCAGCAGCTTGGCGATCACGTCATCGCCTTGGCCGGTGGCGTGGCTCATGGCCCAATACAGCCCGGCGATCGTCATGTCGATGACGATCAGCGTGGCCGTGAGGAACGCCACTTCGCCGCGCAGCAGCCCGAAACCCGAGTCGATGTAGGTGGCGAAGGTGTTGAGGAACTGGTCGATGATGGTCACGTCATTCATGGCGTGCCCTCCGGTTCCTCGAAGCTGGGCGGGATCGGCGGCAGGTCGGCCAGCGTCTGGTATTCATCCGGCCCGGCCTCGCCGGAAAAGAAGCGCCGCCGGAAGGCTTCGGCGGCGGCGCGGCAAGCGTCCTCGCCCGTGGCCTGCCGGTCGGCCGCGCATTGCGCGCGCAATGCCTTGAGCCGCACGCGATCGGCGGCCAGGGCATCGGCGAGGTTGTCGGCCGGCTGCTCGCCGCAAGCGGCCAGCAGCACGGCACCAAGGACGAGGACGCATCGCATGGCGGCCTCCTGTCAGTCGCGGTAGAAGTTGACGGACTGCGGCGTGTACGGCGTGCCTTCCCCGAGGAAGCGCCGCCGCACTTCGCGGGCGCGCTCGGTGGCCGCCGCCTGCCGCGCCAGTTCCAGCGAGGCGGCCCGGTCTTGCGTGATCTGGAGCCGCTGCGACTGGATCGACTGCTTGGCCTGCAAGGCGAGCAACTGGTTCATGGCCTGCATCGCCTGCAACGCGCCTTGCGCCGACTGGCTCTTGCCGACCAGATCGGCCAGCACGCTTTCGTCTTCGCCCAGGTTCTGCGACACCTGCGCCTGCATCTGCATGGTGGTCTGCAAGCCGCCCAGCGTGTTCTTCCACCGCTCCTGGGCGTCGCGGTACATCTGGTCGCCGCTGACGGTGGCGGCGTACTGCTCCGGGTACAGGCGGGCAAACTCCCGATCCAGATTCGTCACGTCGTAGGCCAAGCCTCGGGCCTGGGCGATCAGCCGCTCGGTCGTCGCCAGGTTGGCGCGCAACTGGCCGACCACGCTGGATGGAAGGCTGGCGAGGTTGCGCGCCTGGTTCATCAGCATTTGCGCTTCGTTCTGGAGCTGGCGAATCTGGTTGTTGATCTGCTCCAGCGTGCGGATCGCGGTCATCGTGTTCTGCACGAGGTTGGTGGGGTCGATCACGACCCATTGCGCATGGGCAGTGGCGGTGCAAAGCATGGCCGCGATGGCAGCGGCGACAAGGCGCTTCTTCATGGCAGGATCTCCTGTGGTTGGTCAGCGAGGGAATCCGGCGCGAGGCCGGGGAACGAGGGCAGCAGGTCAGCCGCCCAATCGAGGCCGCGATGGCGCAGCCAGGCACCCGCGAAGCCGGGCGTGCCGGCGTCCAGCAGCACGCGGTCTATGTCGCGCTGGTCTTGCGGCGTGGAAGCGCCCGCGAAGGCCAGCGTCGCCGCCCCCAGGTCGAGGTCGAACAGGCGGTTGCCGAGGCGGGATTGGTAGTAGTAGTCGCGCTTGGGTTGCGCGGTGGCGACGATCTCGATCTGGCGCGAGTTCAACCCGAAGCCCTCGTAGATCGTGCGAATCTGCGGCTCGGTCGCCTGCGGGTTCGGCAGGAAGATGCGGCTTGCGCAGCTCTCGATGATTGCGGGCGCGATGCTCGAATCCTTAATGTCCGCGAGCGACTGCGTGGCGAAGATCACCGACACGTTTTTCTTGCGCAGCGTCTTGAGCCACTGGCGGATGCGCGCGGCAAACACCGGGTCATCCAGGAACAGCCACGCTTCATCGAGGATCAGCATCGTGGGCGCACCGTCAAAGCGTTCGTCAAAGCGCGCAAAGAGGTAATGCAGCACGGCCATGACGGCGGCCTTGCTGTGCATCAGCTCCTCCATCTCGAAACCCTGCACGTCCGCCATGCCCAGCCGGTCGTGGTCGGCATCCAGCAGCTTGCCGTGCGCGCCGCCCAGCACATAGGGCGCGAGCGCCTGGCGCAGCGCGTTCGATTGCAGCAGCACCGACAGGCCGGTCATCGTGCGCTGCTCGACGGGCGCACCGGCCAAGCTGCCCAGCGCCGACCAGATGGCGGCTTTCTCGTCCGGGCCGACTGCTACGCCTTCATGCAGCAAACGGCCTTCGATCCATTCGGCGGCCCAGGTGCGGTAGCCTTCGCGGTCAATGCGGGCGAGCGGCTGGAAGGCGATTTCGCCGTCCGTGCCCAAGTCGTAGTGCTCGCCGCCAAGCCCGAGGATCGTGGCGCGCATCGAACGCCCCATATCGAACGCGAAGATGCGCGAGCCGAGGTAGCGGCGGAACTGCATCGCCAGCGTGGCGAGCAGCACTGACTTGCCCATGCCCGTCGGGCCGGCCACCAGCATGTGGCCCACGTCGCCATCGTGCGTGACCAAGCGAAACGGTGTGGCGCCATCGGTGCGCGTCACGATGAGAGGCGGGCCGTCCAGATGCGCGTTGCGCTCGGGGCCGGCCCACACGGCCGACACCGGCATCATGTGCGCCAGGTTCAGCGTCGAGACGATCGGCTGGCGCACGTTGGCATAGGCGTTGCCGGGGAGCGAGGACAGCCACGCATCCACGGCATTGAGCGTTTCGGAGATGGTCACGAAGCCCCGGCCCTGGATGACGCGCTCCACCATGCGCAGCTTCTCGTCGGCTGCGGCCGGGTCGGCATCGAGCACCGTCACCGTGGCGGTGAGGTAGCCGAAGGCGACTTGATCACTGCCCAGCTCCTGCAACGCGGCATCGGCATCGGTCGCCTTGTTCGAGGCATCCGTGTCCACCAGCGGCGACTCCTGTTGGAAGATCGTTTCGCGCAGCAGCGCGATGACGTTCTTGCGCTTGGCGAACCACTGGCGGCGCAGGCGGGCGAGGTCTTTTTCCGCCTCGGATTTGTCCATGCAGAGGAAGCGCGTACTCCAGCGATACGCAAATCCGAGGCGGTTGAGGTCGTCCAGAATCCCCGGCCAGGTCGAGGTCGGAAAGCCCCGCACCGACACCACGCGCAGGTGCCGGTCGCCCAGCATGGGGGCCAGGCCGCCAACCAGCGGCGAGTCGGCCAGCAGCGCGTCGATGTGGAAAGGCACCTCGGGCACACCGACGCGATAGCGTCGCGTCGAGATGGTCGCGTGCAGGTAGGTCAGGGTCTGCGCGTCATCGAGCCAGGCAATTTCCGGCATGACGCCATCGAGCTGGTCAAAGACCCGATCCGTTTCCGCGACGAAGGCTTGCAGCCGCTCGCGCCAGTCCACGCCATTCGTCGGCGTGTTCTCGTAGAGCATCTTGGCGGCACGAGCGCGCGATTCTTCAGGCGGCAGGTACACCAGCGTCAAGTGATAGCCGCTCTCGAAGTGATGGCCGGTGTCCTCGAAGGCCGAGCGGCGTTCTTCGTCCACCAGCCACGACAGCGCCTCCGGAAACTCTGAGTGCGGGTAGTCCGCGGCGGCGCTGCGTTCGGCCTCGATGAACAGCGCCCAGCCCGATCCCAGCCGGCGCAGCGCATTGTTCAAGCGGGCCGACGTGGCGATCAGCTCGCCTTGCGTGGCACTGTCGAGGTCAGGCCCGCGAAACCGGGCCGTGCGCTGGAAACTGCCGTCCTTGTTCAAGACGACACCCGGCGCGACGAGCCCGGCCCACGGCAGCCAATCGGCGAGCAAGGCCGGGCGCTGGCGGTATTCGGCGAGGTTCAGCATGGCGGCGTCCCCTCACACGTCCAGCAGCGGGCGGTGCTTGATGTGCCGGGCGAACACGGCCATGAACTGCGGATCGACGCGCGCACCCCATACCGCCAGCGAATGGCCGACGATCCAGAGCACCACGCCAGGAATCCACAGTTGCAGGCCCAGCCCGACGGCGGCGGCCAGCGTGCCGTTGGCAATCGCCACGGTGCGCGGTGCGCCGCCCAGCAAGATCGGCTCGGTGAGCGAGCGATGCAAAGGCACCTCGAACCCGGCCGCGAAGCTATCCGGGCCGCTCATACGACAGCCCCGCCCGAGAACGAAAAGAACGACAGGAAGAAGCTCGAAGCCGCGAACGCGATGGACAGGCCGAACACGATCTGGATCAGCTTGCGAAAGCCGCCCGACGTGTCGCCGAAGGCGAGCGCGAGGCCCGTGGCAATGATGATGATGACCGCGACGATGCGCGCCACCGGCCCCTGAATCGACTCCAAGATCGACTGCAACGGGCCTTCCCAGGGCATCGAGGAACCAGCGGCCTGCGCGGTGCCGGCCAGGAACAGCAACAGCGCGGCCAGCAGCAGCCCTCGCCCCGCAGGGCGGGCCAGGCAGCGCAGCCGTGCAAGGCGCAAAGCCGGATTTACGGAAACACGGAAAGCAGGAATGGTCATCTGCGTCATAGCAGTTCTCCAGGTTGGTCAGGGGACGAGGAAGTCGCCGCAGCGGGTGCGGCATCAGGGATCGGCGGCAGCTCGGGAAACGGCGTTTCCAGCGCGTCCACCAGTTGGTAGCCCACGCCGTCGAAGCCGACGATGCGGGCGATGTTCTCGATGCGGCGCTTGCGTCCGCGCCCGGCGATCTGGATCACCACGTTGACCGCCTCGGCGATCAGCGCACGCGGCGGATTCACCGCCACTTCGAGAATCAGTTGCTCCAGGCGCAGCAACGCGCCCAGCGCGGAGCCGGCGTGGATCGTGGCGACGCCGCCGGGGTGGCCGGTGCCCCACACCTTGATGAGATCCAGCGCCTCGGCACCGCGTACCTCGCCGACGACGACGCGATCAGGTCGCAGGCGCATGGACGAGCGCACCAGCTCGGTCATGGACACCACGCCGGAGCGCGTGCGCAGCGGAACGTGGTCGCGGGCCGCGCATTGCAGCTCCACCGTGTCTTCGAGCACCAGCACGCGGTCGCCCGTGGCAGCTATCTCGGCCAGCAGCGCGTTCGCCAAGGTCGTCTTGCCGCTGCTGGTGGCCCCCGCGATCAGGACGTTCTGGCGCTCGCGCACGGCGCGCACCAAAAAGCCCGCCTGGGCGGCGGTCATCATTCCGTCCACGACGTACCGCTCCAGCGGGATCACGCCGATGGCGCGCTTGCGCAGCGCGAAGGCCGGCCCCGGCGCGGCTGGCGGCAGGATGCCCTCGAAGCGTTCACCGGTTTCGGGCAGTTCGGCGGACAGCAGCGGCTGGCCGCGATGCACCTCCGCGCCGACGTGGGCCGCGACCAGGCGGATGATTCGCTCGCCATCGGCTTCGGGCAGCTCCACGCCCATAGGCGCGCGGCCCGACGACAGGCGATCCACCCAAAGGGTGCGGTCAGGGTTGAGCATGATTTCCACCACGTCGGGGTCTTCGAGCGCGGTGGCGATCAGCGGCCCCATTGCCGTGCGCAGCATCTGGATGCGCCGGTCGAGCGACGTGGCACTCATGGATTGGGAAACGGCGCTCATGACGCACGCTCCTGCGCATCGGCGGCTGCCGCCGCGTCCTCCATCCGCACCGAATCGGGATGCAATTCCTCCACCACGTCGCGCACCAGGCTGCGCCCACGCATCAGGTGGCGGCCAAGCTGCTCGGTGAACTGCTCGAAACGCGCCTTGCCCAAGGCGCGGGCCGCCTCTTGGTGCGCCTCGGGAACCGGCGTGCTGACGGTCAGGTAGTAGCGGATGAACAGCGCCAGCGTCTCGATGGCGATGCTCTGGTCGCGCTCCATTCGCTCGGCCTGGCGCGAGAGGCGATCAAGGCGCTTGGCGATGGCCGCCTCGCGCTGGTCGGCCGCGTCCGGCGACAGCCAGGACGCCAAGGCAGCGGCGACGATGCTGGACTTGGACACGCCTTTCTTGGCGGCCAGTTCATCGAGCCGCTGGGCGTGCTCGGGCTGGATAAAGAGGTTCAGGCGATAGTGGCTCATAGCTCGATTCCGTCGTTGGGGTCGAGGGACGCCAGCCGGGCCGTGCGCTGCATGGCCGGATCAAGCTGGCGAGGAAGGGGAAGCGGCAGGTCGTCGTCGTCATCGAGCAGGCCGAGGTCGGCCGCGGGCGCGGCCAGCTCGGGGTCGTAGGCGACGGCCTCAGTTAGCTCGGGCTGACGGCGCGGGCCGCCGTCGTCGGCCGACGCCCGGAAGCCTTCGGCGGCATCGGCCGCAGGCGCGGCAGGCACGGCAGGAATCGCCAGGCCACTCCAGTCGTCGGGGCGCAGTGGCGGCGCGTCGGCGTACCGGCCGTCCGCCAGCTCGGGCGGCGGCAGCACGCGCTGCTTGAAATTGGCGTCGGCGTAGTAGCGCAGCTTCCGGGCCTTGATCGGCGCCATGCTGGACACCATCACTACGGCATCGTCCGGCGGAAGCTGCATCACCTCGCCCGGCGTCAGCAGCGGGCGGGCCGTCTCCTGGCGCGACACCATGAGGTGGCCCAGCCACGGCGCGAGCCGGTGGCCCGCGTAGTTGCGTTGCGCGCGCAGCTCGGTCGCAGTGCCCAGCGTCTCGGAAATGCGCTTGGCGGTGCGTTCGTCGTTGGTGGCGAACGTCACCCTGACGTGGCAGTTGTCGAGAATGGAATGGTTCTGTCCATACGCCTTGTCGATCTGGTTGAGTGACTGCGCGATGAGGAAGCTGCGGATGCCGTAGCCCGCCATGAAGGCCAAGGCTGTCTCGAAGAAGTCGAGCCGCCCCAGGGCCGGGAACTCGTCGAGCATCAGCAGCAGCTTGTGGCGGCGTTCGATGCCGTCGCTGCCGTCCAGCGATTCGGTGAGGCGTCGCCCGATCTGGTTGAGGATCAGGCGGATGAGCGGTTTGGTGCGCGATATGTCCGAAGGCGGCACCACCAGGTACAGCGACACCGGATGCTCGGCCGCGATCAGGTCGGCGATGCGCCAGTCACAGCGCGAGGTGACTTCGGCCACCGTGGGATCGCGGTACAGGCCGAGGAACGACATGGCGGTGCTTAACACGCCGGAACGCTCGTTGTCCGACTTGTTGAGCACTTCACGCGCCGCCGACGCGACTACCGGATGCGGCCCCTCGCCCAAGTGGGGCGTGGTCATCATTCGATGCAAGGTCAGCTCGAACGGGCTGGCCGGGTCGCTGAGGAAGTTGGCGACGCCGCGCAGCGTCTTGTCTTCGCCCGCGTAGAGCACATGCAGGATCGCGCCGACCAGCAGCGCGTGGCTGGTCTTTTCCCAATGGTTGCGCTTCTCCAGCGCGCCTTCGGGATCGACCAGAATGTCCGCGATGTTCTGCACGTCGCGCACTTCATGCGCGCCGCGCCGCACCTCCAGCAGCGGGTTGTAGGCCGCCGACTTCGCATCCGTGGGGTTGAACAGCAGGCAATGCGAGAAGCGCGAGCGCCAGCCTGCGGTGATCTGCCAGTTCTCGCCCTTGATGTCGTGGATGACGGCGGACGCGGGCCAAGAAAGCAGCGTCGGCACCACCAGGCCGACGCCCTTGCCCGAGCGCGTGGGTGCGAACGTCAGGACATGCTCTGGCCCCTCATGGCGCAGGTACTGGCGGTCGTGCTGGCCGAGGAACACGCCCTCTGGCTGCGTGAGGCCCGCCTTGCGAATGTCATGCGCGTTCGCCCAGCGGGCCGATCCGTAGGTCGTGACAAGGCGTGCCTGCCGCGAGCGCCAGACCGACATGGCAATGGCGACGGCCACGGCGACCATGCCACTGCTGCCAGCGATGGCTCCGCCGGTGTCGAAGATTTCCGGGGTATAGGCGCCGTAAGAAAACCACCACTCAAACAGCTTCCACGGGTGATAGATCGGCGTGCCAAGAAGATCGAACCAGGGCGAGCCAAGGCGTACTTGATAGCCAAGGGCTGCTGCTGTCCATTGTGTGGCACCCCACACTCCGGCGATCACGATGCCGAATACCACGGCGATCTGACCGAACAGCACGTTCGTCCCTTGCATGACCTGGCCTCCGATTTCTCCTGCGCCGATTCCTCATGGAAAAAGCGGCACAAGGACGTGCCGGAGGCGTCAGGATCGGTGCCGCGTCAGTGCCGGTCAAAGACCGTTTTAAGCAGAAAGATCGAGCAAAAAGAAAGAATTAGCGCGGTGGCGAGCCAACGAAAAACGTCGCAAGCGCAGGCGCGTTGCGGCGTGTCGGTCAGGAAATCCAATATTCGTGGCGAAGCGGCCACGATCAAAACTTAGGCGGCTCCTTCGGCGGTGTGTAGGGCGTTTCCCCGTCGCCATAGAACCGCTTGCGCGTGGCCTCGGCCACCCGGTTGCACAACACGTCGCCCAGCTTGGGGCGGTCGGTCTTGCACTGCTGGCGCAGTTCCTTGAGCCGTTCGGGGTTGGCCGCCAGCTCTTCCACTGTCGGGATGTTGGCTGCGGAACCGGCGGACTTCTGTGGCCCATCGGACTGGCCGCAGGCAGTCAACACGGCAACCAGCAAGAATGGGATGATCTTCTTCATGGCGTCAGTTCCTCCGGGTGATCGGGATTACGGCCTCGTATGGGCCTGGGGGTTTCCGGCTGTTCGATGGCCTGTGCGCGCTCAATAAACCGCGCCAACTCGTCGGACGGATCTCCGTCCAGCCGCAACAGATAGGTCGTGAGGGGCGACACGCGCGAAGCTAGCGGCCGGGCCACTACACCCGGCTCACGGCTGGCGGCAATGTGTGCACTGCCTGCTAGGCCGAGCGCAAAACCGGCCGAGACTAGGGCCATCATCAGGTCGGTGGACGAAACCCTCTCTGCAATCAGTGGCTCCACATCCGCACGGCGCAACACCCGTTCAACTTGCTTGGCATGGCCCTCACATGCCTGTGGATCGCACAGAACCAGTGGATAGCGAAGCAACTCATCCAAGGGGATGCGCTTGTGGGCCAGAAGCGGATGCCGAGCTGGCACGGCCACCATCAGCGCATCGCTCCATGCGGGCGTGGCGACGATACCGTCGCCCACTTCGTCGGATTGAGCAAACCCTACGTCATACAGATCGCTATGCAGCCCCTTGATCTGTTGCGATAGGGGCACCTCGAAGAACCGGATTTCGACCTCGGGTTCTTCCTGGCGGCAAAGTACGAGCAACGCAGAAAGGCGCGACGGCGTGATGCCGTCGGACAATGCCACGCGCAACTGGCCATGAAAACCGTTTGCTGCCGCTTTCACGCTATCGCGTGCCTGCTCCAAGGCGGAGAGCACGCGGCGCACGTGCTCCAGAAACAGCTCGCCCGCACGGGTCAGCCGAGTGCTGCGCGTGGTGCGGGCAAACAGCATCACGCCCAGTTCTTCTTCCAGTTCCTTGATGGCCCGTGACAGTGGAGACTGCTCGATGTGCAGCCGCTCGGCAGCGCGGGCGAAATGGAGTTCCTCAGCAACCGCAATGAAGCAGCGCAAGTGACGAAGTTCCATAGTCTTGTCCTTCCATGATCCATGTTGATTCGGGGGACGAGATGCACGCCTGCTGTAGCACCAGTCGAGCTGAGGCCAAATATTGAATAAACAATTATACATGTGTTCATATATTAGTCAAAGAAGCCTGCACCGTGCCGTGGTGATGTTCGATTGTGAGGAGATGAATGGTGCAAGCTGCACGAGGGCCAATGGGCATCGTGGAGGCCGCTTGCCAAAATAGTGCGAGCCCCACCGGGGCTCGCGAGATGCGGAAGGTGCTATGCCTTCAGGGGGAAAGCCCGAATCAGGCTGGGTTGATTTCCAGCGCGCCGCGGTTGATCTGGTCGCGCTCCATCGACTCGAACAAGGCACCGAAGTTACCTTCGCCGAAGCCCTCGCGGTAGTTGCCCTTGCGCTCGATGAACTCGAAGAACACCGGGCCGAGCAGCGGCTCGGAGAAGATCGGCCTCACGCTCACGGCCTACCTGAACGTGCGTCTCGAAAAGCACTCCGACTCGCACAAGCGCAATCCCATGGACGTGTTCCGCGCGTCGGTCCAGAAATGGCCGGAGGTCGTGGAATGCCATGCGCTGACCGGCGACATGGACTATCTGCTGCGGGTGGTCGTCAGGAACATGGCTCACTACTCTCGCTTCGTGCTCGACACGCTGCTCAAGCACCCCAGCGTGCAGGACTGCAAGACAAGCTTCGTGCTGGATCGGGTAAAGAGCACCACGGCCTTGCCCTATGAGCATTCGGCCGATTGGTGTAGCGGGGATGCAAATAGCGCTTGACCTTCCAACCGTGGCAAGGACCAGACTTCAAACACCCCAACCCGAAAGGAGTTTTCCATGCAATTCCATCTCGAAGACATGACCTGCGGCGGCTGCGCCCGCACCGTTACGAAAACGATCCAAACGATCGACCCCAACGCCAAGATCGTCACGGACCCGCCGACCCGCCGTGTCGAGGTCCAGACCTCGGCCTCGCAAGAGCAGATCGCCGCGGCCCTGAGCGAAGCTGGCTTCCCGCCGCGCGCGCAGTAACACCGCGTCGTGGCCGGCCTGCACACAGGACGGCCGATGCGAGCACGTGCGCTGCGCCGTACCTGGCGCGGCGCTCAGTGCATCCCAAGGTAGGCGACCTTGGCCCACATCCACAGGGCCATCGCCACCATCATCAGGTTCTCGGTCAGGGACACGAAGCCCAGCGGCACGTTGCTGTCCCCGCCCACACAGGCGCACTTGAGTTCCCGGCGATCGACATAGACCGCCTTGAAAACCGACACGGCCCCGACGGTCCCGATGAACAGCGCCAACGGAATCGACACCCACATCCCCACGCCCGCGACCATCAGGACGCCTGCGATGGCCTCCGCGAACGGGTAGAAATAGGCATACCGAACCCAGCGCTTGGCCAGCAGGTCGTAGTTGAGGAACATCGTCGCGAAGCCGTCCACGTCCTTGAGCTTCTGCAGCGCCAGGAGACACATGGCAAAGGCCACGAACCACTCTGCCGCCTGAATGCTCCAGAGCTGGCCGAAGGCCGCCCAGCTCGCCGCCAGCGCCATCGCGGCCGCCATGGCGAACAGCGCGATCACAGGGGTGTAGGTCACGGCGTTCTTGTCCTTCACGGACATGCCGAAGAATTTGCGCAGGTCGTCGTAGCCGCCCACGCGCCGCCCGTTTATGAAGACCTGGGGCGTGGTCTCGACGCCATGCTCCTTCTTGAACGCATCCGTCTGCTCGCGGCTCGCCAAGTGTTTGTCCTCGACCTCGTAGCCCTTGCGGTTGAGCAGATCGAGCGACTTCAGCCCGTAGGGGCAGGTATGGCCGGGCATGACCATCCGGTAGAGCGTGGCTTGTTTGGGCGCAGACATGCTGGACTTCTCCTGTGGGACTTTTCATGGGCCGGCCGCAGCGCCGACTATCACGGATTGAAGGACTTTGACGACATTTCCAGCCTAACCGGCGGTGGTGCAAGGGGGTGTAGGCATCTGGCTCCCGGGGCGGTCGTCAGGCTGCAACGCCGTCAGTCCTCCGTCTGCCAGAGCAACCCCGCCGCAGGCCGGCGCGCCCGCGGCGGCACGCTGGGTCCTAGTGGTTCTCCTTGGCATGGTTGATCGTGTACTTCGGGATCTCGACGGTCAGGTCCTCGTTCGCCACGATGGCCTGGCAGCTCAGGCGCGATTGCGCCTCTAGCCCCCAGGCCCGGTCAAGCAGGTCGTCCTCGCACTCCTCGACCTCGTTGAGGGAATCGAATCCCTTGCGCACGATGCAGTGGCAGGTCGTGCAGGCACAGCTCATGTCGCAGGCATGTTCGATCTCGATGCCGTTGTCTAGCAGCGCCTCGCAGATCGAGGTGCCGACCGGCACGTTCAGCTCGGCGCCCTCGGGCGCCAGTTCAGGATGGGGCAAGACGGTGATCTTGGGCATGGTCTCTCCCGGCTGCTCAGTGCGCACGCGGCTTCTTTGCCGCTGCGTTGCCACTTGCACGCCGTGGCACGGCGCCGGTGCGCGCTTCGGGCTCGTCGTCGCTGGTATCGAGTTGCTCCAGCGTGTGCAGGATCGGGCAGTCGGGCCGTTCGTCGCCGGCGCAGCACCGGATCAGCGCCTTGAGCGTCTCGGCCATCTCCAACATGCTCGCGATGCGCCGGTCCAACTCGTCGATGTGTTGCTGGGCCAGACGCTTTACATCAGCACTCTGGCGCGACTTGTCATTCCACAGTCCCAGCAAGTCCGTGATCTCGGCCACCGAGAAGCCGAGGTCGCGCGAACGCCGGATGAAATGCAACCGGTGAACGTCGTCCTGGGTATAGGCGCGGTAGCCCGAATCGGTGCGGTCAGCCGGAGGGATCAGACCGATTTGCTCGTAGTAGCGGATCATTTTGGCCGAGACCTTCGAGGCCTTGGATGCTTCACCGATGTTCATGGTGTTCCTCCTTTCTCAATGAGCGGTATCCGCCGCCAGCGGCGGCTGGAAGCGGCGCAGGCGCAGCGCGTTGCCGAGCACGAACACGCTGGACAGCGCCATCGCGCCAGCCGCGAAGATCGGCGACAACAGCACACCGTATGCGGGGTACAGGACGCCAGCGGCCACCGGGATCAGGGCCGTGTTGTAGCCAAACGCCCAGAACAGGTTCTGGCGGATGTTGCCGATGGTCGCCTTGGACAGCGCGATGGCGTTGGGCACGCCCTGCAGGTTGCCCGACATCAGCACTACGTCGGCCGACTCCACCGCCACGTCGGTGCCGGTGCCGATGGCCAGGCCCACGTCGGCCTCGGCCAGCGCCGGGGCGTCGTTGATGCCGTCGCCCACGTAGGCGATCTGGCCGTGGCTGGCTTTCAGCCGGCGCACGGCTTCGACCTTGCCCTCGGGCAGCACTTCGGCCACCACCTCGTCGATGCCCAGTTGCTTGGCGATGGCCTGCGCGGTACGCGCGTTGTCGCCGGTGATCATCGCCACCTTCAGGCCGAGCTGGTGCAACGCGGCAATGGCCGCGGGCGTGCTGGACTTGATCGGATCGGCCACCGCGATGATGGCGGCCAGCCGGCCGTCGATCGCGGCGTACAGCGGTGACTTGCCCTCGTTGCCCAGGCGCTCGGCCGTGCGAGCGAAGCTGCCCACGTCCAACCCCAGCTCACGCATGAAGCGATCGGCACCGACCTCGACACGCGCGCCGTCCACGGTGGCGCGCACGCCCATGCCCGTGACCGAATCGAAGTCTGTCATCGTCGGCAGCGCGATGCCACCTTCCACGGCCGACTCGACGATGGCGCGTGCGATCGGATGCTCCGAGCGCGATTCGACAGCGGCGACCTTCGCCAGCACCTGGTTGCGGTCAAAGCCGTCGGCAATCTCCAGGTCGGTCAGGACCGGGCGGCCCTCGGTCAGCGTGCCGGTCTTGTCCACGGCCACCACCTTGGCGTCCTTGAGCAGTTGCAGGGCTTCACCCTTGCGGAACAGCACGCCCATCTCGGCGCCCCGGCCCGTGCCGACCATGATGGAGGTCGGCGTCGCCAAACCCATGGCGCAAGGGCAGGCAATGATCAGCACCGCCACGGCATTGACCAGCGCGAAGGACAGCGCGGGCGACGGGCCGAACACCAGCCAGACCAGGAAGGTCAGCACCGCGGCCAGCATGACGGCGGGCACGAACCACAGCGTCACCTTGTCCACCACGGCCTGGATCGGCAGCTTGGAACCTTGCGCCTGCTCGACCATGCGGATGATCTGCGCCAGCATGGTCTGACCGCCCACGGCGGTGGCACGCAGCGTCAGCGCACCCTTCTGGTTGACGGTGCCGCCGACCACGGTGCTGCCTTCCGCCTTTTCGACGGGAATCGGCTCGCCGGTGATCATCGACTCGTCCACGAAGCTGCGGCCCTCGGTCACTTCACCATCGACCGGCACGCGCTCGCCGGGGCGCACTTCCACGATGTCGCCCTGCGCCACGTCGTTGATCGGGATGTCCACGATGCGGCCGTCGCGCAGCACGTGCGCCTCCTTGGCCTGCAGGCCGATCAGGCGCTTGATGGCCTCGGAGGTGCGGCCCTTGGCCCGTGCCTCAAGAAAGCGGCCCAGCAGGATCAGCGCCACGATGACGGCTGCCGCCTCGTAGTACACGTTCACCGTGCCGGCCGGCAGCAGACTGGGCGCGAACGTGGCGACCATCGAATAACCGAAGGCCGCGGCCGTGCCGACCGCGACCAGCGAGTTCATGTCGGGACCCAGGCGGAACAGCGCCGGGAAGCCCTTCTCATAGAAGCGCCAGCCCGGAATGGCGAGCACCAGCAGGGTCAGCACGAACTGCAGATACCAGCTCTGCTGGATGCCAATGGTGGAAGCCACCCACTCGTGCATGCCGGGAATCATGTGCGAGCCCATTTCGAGCACGAACACAGGCAGCGCCAGCACGGCGGCCAGGGTCAGGTCGCGCTTGAGTTCGGCGCGCTCGGCGTCCTTTTTCTCGGCAGCTTCCTCGTCGGCCTGCATGCCTGTATCGACCGGGCTGGCCTCGTAGCCGACCTTATCGACAGCAGCAATCAGATCCTGCACGGATGCTACGCCACGCACGGTAGCGCGCTCGGTCGCCAGATTGACCACAGCCTCAGTGACGCCCGGCACCGCCTTGAGCGCCTTCTCGACGCGGCCCACGCACGAAGCGCAGGTCATGCCTCCGATCGCCAGCTCGATGGTGCCCTGAGGCACGTCGTACCCTACCTTCTCGATCGCCTGGATCAGCGCCATGCGATCGACAGGACGGTTCAGGCGAATGTCCGCTCGCTCGGTGGCGAGATTGACAGACACGCTTGCCACGCCCTCGACCTTGGCAAGGGCGGCCTCGACTCGGCCGACACAGCTTGCGCAGGTCATGCCCTCGATGGGCAGGCTGATTGCCGCTGCTTGGGCGCCAGCACTACTCGTTGTTGCCATGCTCATGGTGTGCTTCCCATAGTTGAAATTCGACATGGAGGGAGCTTAGGGTTTACCATCGTGGGAAGGTCAAGCGCTTTTTCGGATGCTGTCAGGTTTCAGAAATGACCCGGTGCACGGGGAACGGAGGCCTTGCCTGCCAGGCTCGCACTGGTTCTTTGCTGCGCGCGCCTAAGCGGCCGCTGCCTTGTTAATTCTGAAGGGCGAAAACAGCCATTCGAGGTTAGGAAATATTTTAAAAATGAATACAAGTAAGCCATTCAGTACCCCACCGAAGGGTCCCAGCGCCGATTTGGAATCGCTGTCACAGAATGACGTGACCATCTTGGCTGAGACATTCCGCCTCCTGGGTGACCCGTCCCGGCTGAGAATCATGCTGTGCTGCATGAAAGGCTCTTCCTCGGTCGGGGACATCGCTGAAACCCTCGAACTCTCGCAGTCGCTGGTGAGCCACCACCTGCGGCTGCTGCGCGGTGCTCGCCTGGTCAAGGGCGTGCGCCAAGCCAAACAGATCTTCTATGAGGTGGCGGACAAGCACGTGAACCAGGTGCTGCTGGATATGGCCACCCACATCGCGGAAGACCACAACGACGAGTAACTGTTGGGCATAGCATGCCGTTGCGGCGTGGCCTACGTTCCATGGCGATATGCGCCCCACCGCCCGCAGCTGCGTTCGGTGAGGTGGTTTGGATGCCGCTTCCGATCAATCAGAAGTTGAGCGCGCGCTTGTCCACGGCCAGCGAGGCCTCTTTGAACGTCTCGGAGAGGGTCGGATGGGCAAAGCAGATGCGGGCGATGTCTTCGCTGCTGGCCTTGAACGCCATGGCGATCACGGCCTCGGCCACCAGTTCACTGGCCTGCGGGCCGACCACATGCACGCCGAGTATCTCATCAGTGGCAGGATCGGCGATCACCTTGACGAGGCCCGGCGTGTCGCCCAGCGCACGCGCGCGGCCATTGGCCATGAACGGGAAGGAACCGATTCGATAGGCGGTGCCCTGCTCTTTGAGCTGCTGCTCGGTGCGGCCTACCCAGGCAATCTCTGGGCTGGTGTAGATGACGTTGGGGATCGTATTGAAATCGACGTGACCGTGCTGGCCGGCAATGCGCTCGGCCACTGCGACACCTTCCTCTTCCGCCTTGTGCGCCAACATCGGGCCACGCACCACGTCACCGATGGCCCAGATGCCGGGCACACTGGTGCGGCATTCATCGTCCACCAGCACGGCGCCGCGCTCATCCAGTTGGAGTCCCACGGCGGCCGGATTCAGGCCTTCGGTGTTGGGCACACGGCCGATAGCCACGATCACTTTGTCTGCCTGCAAGGACTGCGTCTGGCCCTGGCTGTCGGTGTAGTGAATAGTCACGCCAGCCTCGGTTGCATTGACTTCGCGAACCTTCGCACCTAGTTCGATCTTCAGGCCTTGCTTGTCGAACGCCTTCTTCGCCTCCTTGGCGATGGCTTGGTCGACGATTGGCAGGAAGCTGGGCAAGCCTTCGAGGATCGTGACATCCGCCCCCAGGCGGCGCCAAACGGAGCCCAGCTCCAGGCCGATCACGCCGGCACCGATGACGGCCAACCGATCGGGCACGGCCGCGATGTCCAGCGCGCCGTCGTTGGAGAGCACGACCCGCTCATCGAACGGTAGGTTGGGGAGTGGCCGCACGTTGGAGCCTGTGGCAACGATGATCTGCTTGCCCACCAAGGTAACAGCCTCATCGGCGGCGACGCTCACCTCGAAGCCACCATCGACAGTCCTGGTGAAAGACGCCAGGCCGTTGAAAAACTGGACCTTGTTTTTGCGGAACAGATAAAGGATGCCTTCGTTGCTGGACTTCACGACCTGATTCTTACGTTCCAACATCGTGGTCACATCCATGCGCAGATCACCCGTGGAGATGCCGTGCGTGCCAAAGTGGTGCTTGGCTTGTTCAAAGTTCTCTGACGACTGCAGTAGCGCTTTCGAAGGGATACAACCGATGTTGTTGCAGGTGCCGCCAGGTGCTGGCTTTCCGTCCTTGTTCTTCCAGGCATCTACACAAGCGACCTTCATGCCTAATTGGGCAGCGCGAATGGCCGCGATGTATCCGCCTGGGCCGGCACCGATAACAATGACGTCGAAATGCATTTCCATGATTTACATCTCCAAAGTTTTTGAGGAAATAGTGAGCGCCTATGTCGCGCCTTTTGTCAGGTGGTCGCCAGATTACAGCTCGTTCCCTGACGATCACGTTGAACACTACGGCAGAACGAACCGGGCGCTCGCGGTATTGCCCCCACGTTCGACTTGGACGACGGCCTTCGTGCCCTTGGCTGCGGCGAAGGTCCCGCTGCCTTCGAGGCGGCTTCCGTCCGCGGCAGGCGTGAGTTGCACCTCCTGCTTTTGTGAGCCGGTCAACAGTGTGAGCTTGGCTTTGGTGTTGCTTACATTGACCTGCTTGCCGTGGTCGCGCAGGTAGAGTTGCGCTGCTGCGGGCTGAACGACCAACTCGTAGTCCACGTCCCGGACTTCGGTCACGACGCCACCATGCAGCGGCTTGTGGTCATGCGCGTGGTCATGGTCGCCTGCGGCGAAGGCGGTGACGGATGCCAGGGCGAGGGCGGTGCCGGCCGTGAGGGAACGAAATCGAACAGACATGAAAGCTCCTATAGGGTTACGGTGGTTGAAATCGGGTGACAGAAGGCGTTGCATCAGAATGCCTCCGCGTCGCGGTCGTCCAGCAGGCGTTCGGCAGGCTTGCGGCCGAACAGCCAGAACATGGCGGGTGTAAGGAAGGTGTCTAGCAGCGTGGAGCTGACCAGCCCCGAGAAGATCACCACCGCGACGGGGTGCAGGATCTCAGTACCGGGTCGGGACGCCTCGAACAGCAGCGGGGCCAGCGCGAAGGCCGTGACCAGCGCGGTCATCAGAACCGGGGAAAGCCGTTCGAGCGAGCCACGCACGATCATCTTCTGGTCGAAGTCCTCGCCCTCCATGCGCATGAGGTTGAGGTAGTGGCTCACCTTCAGGATGCCGTTGCGCACAGAAATACCCGCGAGCGTGATGAAGCCGACCAGGGCGGCCACGGACAACGGCTGGCCAGACAGCCACAGCCCCAACACGGCGCCGACCAGGGCCAATGGAATGTTCACCATGATGAGCGCTGATAGGACGACCGACTTGTAGCGCGTGTACAACACCACGAACATGAGCGTCAGGGAGACGATGGACAGCAGGCCCACCAGTCGCGAGGCTTCCTCTTGTGCCTGGAACTGGCCGCCCAGCGTGATGAAGTAGCCTTCGGGCAAGCGCACTTCTTGGACGACGCTGCGTATGTCGGCCACTACTTCGGACAGCGGCCGTCCCTGAGCGTTGGCCGACAAAACTATGCGTCGACGGCCATCGTCGCGGCTGACCTGGTTGGGGCCGTCGCTGTCTTCGATGGTGGCAAGGCGCGACAACGGGACCCGACCCATGGGCGTGTCGATGAGGATGCGGCTCAAGCCCTCAATCGACCGCGCCTGCTCGGGCAGGCGAACCACCAGCGCGAAGCGGCGGTTGCCCTCGATGACCTCGGTGATCTTTTCGCCTTCGACCAGGCTTTGCAGCGTGGACAGAATTTGCGGTGCGGCCACGCCGTAGCGTCCCGCCGCCGCATAATCCACGCGGATTTTGATCTGCGGCGCTAGGACCTGCTTTTCGATCTCCAGGTCAGCAAGCCCCGGAATTCCGGCCAGCTTGGCGCGCAGCAGATCCGCCTGCCCGCGCAGGACGTCCAGGTCCTCGCCGAACACCTTGATGGCGATCTGCGAGCGCACCCCCGACAACATGTGGTCGATGCGGTGCGAGATCGGCTGGCCAATGCCGATGGAGCCGGGCAAGTGAGCCAGACGCGAACGGATGTCGGCGGTGATCTCCTCCATGGAGCGCTTTAGCTCCGAGGCGGGCAGCAGGCCCACGTCCAGCTCGCTGACATGCACGCCTTCGGCATGCTCGTCCAGCTCGGCCCGTCCGCTGCGCCGGCCCACGTGCTGCACCTCTGGCACCTGCGCGACCAGCAGCTCGGCTTGCTGGGCAAGCGCCGAAGATTCGGCCAGCGTCACACCGGGATTCAGGCGCAGGCCCACCAGCAACGTTCCTTCATTGAACGGGGGCAGGAACGTGGTCGGGAAGAATGGCACCGCGGCGACAGCCAGTGTGACAGCCACAGCGGCCATGCCAAGGGCGGCACGCGGCCGCTGCAAGACCCGCTGCAGGCCGCCCTGATAGCGCGTCTTCAACCAGGCTAGAAGCCGAGTGTCGCCATGGTCCAGCGTCCTCATCTTGGGCAGCAGGTAGTACGAAAGCACCGGAGTGACCGTCACAGAGACCAGCAGCGAGGCCAGCGTGGAGACGATGAAGGCGATGCCCAGCGGCACGAACAAGCGCCCCTCCATCCCCGGCAGCGCGAACAGGGGCAGGAACACCAGCACAATGATCATCGTGGCGTAGAGAATCGCCGAGCGAACCTCCATCGAGGCCCTGGCAACGATGACCAGGGGCGTCAGCCGGTTCTCAGGGTGGCGGGTGCGGTCCTCCTTGAGCCGCCGCATGATGTTCTCCACATCGACCACAGCATCGTCCACGAGACCGCCGATGGCGATCGCCAGCCCACCGAGCGTCATGGTGTTGATTGATAGGCCGAAATAGTGGAACACCAGCCCGGTCACGAAGATCGAGGCAGGAATCGCGGTCAACGCGATCACCAGGGGGCGCAAAGTGCCCAGGAAGAAGAACAGGATCACCGCCACGAAGACCGATGCGCCGATGAGCTTGCCTTGCAGCGTGCTGATGGACGCCTCGATGAAGTTGGCTTGTCGGAAGGTCACCTGTGGCTCGGCCATGCCAGCCGGCAGTGAGCCCTTCATGTCCGCCAACGCTGACTCGATCGAGCGGGTCAGTGCAATCGTATCGGCCGTGGGCTGCTTTTGGATGCCCAGGATCACGGCTGGCAGGCCCTCGAAGCCCGCATCGCCGCGCTTGATGGCTGGCGCAAACTGAACATCGGCGACCTGGTGGAGCAGGATGGGTTGGCCCGCACGCACCGCGAGAGGCAGGTTACGCAGGTCGTCGAGTCGGGACGTGCGGCCCAGGTTGCGGATCAGGTACTCGCGGCCATTGATCTCCAGGAAGCCGCCGGAAGTGTTCGCGGAGAAGCCCTTGAGAGCCGCATCCAGATCGGACGCAGTCACGCCCAGCTCTGACATTCGCGTGGTGTTGGGCTGGACCTGGAACTGACGGACCTCGCCTCCGATCGGGATGACTTGGGCAACACCAGGTATGGCCATCAGCCGGGGGCGTAGCACCCAGTCCGCGTACTCGCGAGTGTCCATGGCCGACAGCGGCGGGGCTGCGTTCTTCTGCCCTGAGGGCTTGGCACCGATGGGGATTGCAATCTGCATGATCTCGCCCATCACTGAGCTGATTGGCCCCATAGTGGGCGTCACGCCCGGGGCTAGCCCTTCCTCCATGGACGTCAGGCGTTCGGAGACCATCTGGCGCGCCCGGAAGATGTCGGTCTTCCAGTCAAATGTCACGTAGATGAAGGAAAGCCCGGCGCTGGAGACCGAGCGCACGCTTTCGACGCTGGGCAGGCCGTTCATGGCCGTTTCGAGCGGGAACGTGATGAGTTGCTCGACTTCTTCGGCAGCCATGCCGCCAGCCTCCGTCATGAGAGTGACGGTCGGCTTGTTGAGATCGGGAAAGACATCTACCGGCGTGCGCGTCAGGGTGAACGCGCCATACGCCATCAGCACCAGCGCCCCGATGATGACCAGGAGCCGGTTTCGTAAGCTATTTTCGAGAAGCCACTTGAACATGGAATGGTGCCCCTCAACGAACTTGATTGATCAGGGACGCGCCCTCGACAACCACGCGGTCGCCGTCCGCCAGGCCCGAAGTGACAGCGATGGATGCACCATCCAAAGGAGTGATGTTCACGACACGCGGCTCGAAGCGCTCGGCCTGGTCTTTGACCCAGACGATGTTCTGGTTGGCAGGGTTCTTCATCAGCGCACCGGAAGGCACGCGGTAGCCAGGTACCGTCGTCGCCTCTTGCACGAAGACCACCACCGGCATACCGACCGCCAAGCGCGAGAGGCTTTCGCTGGTGCCCTTGAACAGCATGGGCAGGGCCTGCTCGCGCAGGCTGCTGGCGGCACCGACGAAGCTCAGCGGCACCTTCTGACCGCCTACTGCGAGTGCAGCACCGGCCAGGTTCTGTGCCATTGCCGGATCGTAGGCAAGCGCCTCGATGCGCAGTTGGGTCGGATCGACCACCTCAAACACCAGTTCGCGCGCATCCACGACCTGCCCGGCAACTGCGGGGCTGGATGCGATGACGCCGCTGACTGGGGCCTTCAGTACGTCCCTGCCGGCGAGGCCCCCGCTCAAGGCGCGGGCGCGTTCGGTCAGGCTGTTCACTTCGCTTTCGGCTGCTTCGATCTCCTTGCGGGGCACGGTCTCCGACAGCTCGCGCAGCCGGGCCAAGCGCTTCTGCGCGAGCGCTTGGCCCGCACGCAGCTCGGCAACCTGGGCCATCTGGCCTGAGCGCTCCAGCACACCGCTGGCCGGTTCGATGTAAGCCAGCACCTGGCCCTTGCGCACGGATTGGCCGATCTGCGGCAGACCATCCGGCCCGGGCACCAGCCGGCCCATTACCATTGCCTGGACCTTGCCGCCTGTCGTCGGGTCCATGATTACTTTGCCAGCCAGTTCATGGCTGCGGGCCAAGGGCTCCTGCTTGATCAGCTGGGTGCGTACACCGATCTGACGTTGCGACGGTTTCGGAAGAAACACGCTGCCATCAGGCTGGCGCTGGGGGCCATTGGAAGACGCAGCCGGCGCTTCGTCGCCGTGGTCATGGCCGTCGTGAGCGAACGCGGGAGCAGCCAGAGCCAATGCAGCCGCCATGGCCGTCGTCATTAGGAAACGGAAGTTGCGCTTCATGCTGCACCTCGCAGTGCACCGTTGGTGCGTGTACGTCTGCGCAGCGCCCACGCTAGGACACCGACGCCGAGGACTGCGGCACCGCCACCTAGTACGACCACACGGCCGGATGCGACGGCATGCTCGTGTTCGGCGTCTTCGCTATGAACATCGAGAACGCCCGTCAACAGGTCCGATTGGCCCTGCGCAGTAATAGTGGCCATGATTGAGGTCTCGCCATCGGATAGCGGCTCAGTCAGATCGGCCTCGAACTCTCCAACCCCGTGTGAGCTGACCTTTACCTGTTGACCACCCAGCTCGAGGGTCAGCTCGCCATCGGTCACCGGCCGGTTGTCGGCAGCATGGTCGAGGTAGAGTGTGAGACGCTGGCCGTTCAGCACACCCACCAGTTCGAAGTCATCGGAAACTGCGGCAAAGCGCGGAAGCGCGGCCGCTGCGGGGGCAGGAGCGGCTTCGCCATGGTCATGGCCGTCGCCGGCCCACGTTGCGCTACTGCCAAGCAGGAGGCTGGACAAGGCAGCTGCACGCCAGAAAGAGGATTGCGACATTTCTAAGGTTCCAGGATGGTTGAGCGCGCGCCGATCAGCGCGTGCCGGAGATGTCAGTGAAAGTCTCGGTCGGCTGCGGCAGCGTGCCTTGTGCCTGCAACAGGGACGAGATGGCCGCGGCATGCTCCACCTTGGCGAGCAGCGCCGCGCGCTCGGCCTCGGTGGCCTCCTGCTCGATGCGAAGGCGTGTCGGCATGTCCGTCTCGCCCATCGCGAACGACTTTTGGTAGAAGGTGCGCGTTTGTTGGGCTAGTCGCTGGCGCTCCGAAGCGGCCTGCATCTGGGTGCTGGTTGCCAGTTCGCGCGATTGGGCAGTTCGAATTTCCGAGAGTAGCCGGGTGCGCTGGGCCGCGAGTGCCGACTCAGCCTCCAGTGCCTGCGCATTGGCGCTGGACAATTGCTCGGTATGACGGCTACCCGTACCGAAGGGAATGCGCACACCCACCGTGATCGTCTGGTTGTAGCGTTCGCCGTAGCCGCCCCGATCCCGCGTGGTCGCCAGGGTCAGTTCGGGGTTGGCGTACTTCTGATGGGACACCAGTTCCGCAGAGCGGCGGGCCGCCAGCGCCTTGTGCTGCAGTTCCAGCAGCGCAGGGTGGTTACCCAACAACGCGCCGGACGGCTGTGCCGATGCCGGTTGAACTCGGACACCTGACTGCTCCGGCTGCGCGGAATCGGCCTGCGACGGGATACTCTCGATGCCGGTCAGTGCCAACAACGCCTCGCGCTGCGTGATTTCTTCGGCCTGAGCAATGGCCAGGGCACTACGAGCCGACGCCAAGGCGCCATCGGCCTGGTTTCTGTCGGCTTGCGCCAGGTCGCCCGCGCGAACCCGGCGAGCCACATCTTGCGCCAACTCGTCCGCGCTGCGGGTGCGATCCTGCGCCGCCACCAATTCGGCCTGGGCACGCTGCCATGCCCACCATGCCTGGCGAACCTGTCCGGCCGTGCGTAGCTTGGCGGCCAGCATCCGGCTGGATAGCGCGAGGCTTTCCGCGTCCGCCCAGCGTGCCGACGAGGCGCGCTCACCAGGCATCCAAAGGGGAATAGCCACCCCGACTTCATATTCGCGCTGTCCGTTGCGGTTGTTGAACCGATCAGTTTTGGTGGAGGCTTCCAGCGCCATCGGACCTGCCACCCAACTGCCGGCCGTCTCTTGGCGTGCTTGGGCGGCCTGCTGCCAGGCGCCTTCTCCAGCGGCTTCTGGCTGCCGCTGCCAAGCTGACTCCCACAATTGGGCGACCATGTGGCTGTCTGGTCTGGATGGGACGTGAGGGGCGGCTACTGGCTGGGCTAGCACGGTGCCGGCCCAAAGCGTGGATACCGCCCATATCCATCCCTTGCGTATGTCTTTGCGAAGCATTCAATTCTCCATCGGTGTTGCATCAGTACTTACCCCCGGCTGGGTGTTCTCTTTCCGAGCAAGTGCTTGTCGTTGAAAAGCCACTGTTCACTGGCTTAGATATGAACAATTGTATATCTATTCATATGAATGGGAAAGAAAACCTTACATCCTTTGAGCACCAATCGCCTTAGAGAGGGCGTCGGGCGCAAGACATCGAGAGGCGAGGTGGGGCTAATCCACTGCGCAAACAGCTATGCAGACTCCTTGAGCATATCCCCCGGGGGGGGATATGATTGCTGCATGAAAGAGATGCACAAGCACACCAGCCACCCAGATCTCGTGAAACGGCTCAAGCGCGCCGAGGGTCATCTGCGACACGTCATCGGGATGATCGAAGGAGAAGAAACCTGCCTGGACATCGCTCGCCAGCTCGCTGCGGTGGAGAGCGCCGTCACAGCGGCCAAGCGCGTCCTGATCCATGACCACATCGACCACTGCCTATCTCATGATGAGGACTCCGTTCTAGCCGAAATGAAGGCGCTAACCAGACTGCTCTGAGGTCTCTCGATGCTCTCCGTCCTAAAGAACCGCACCTACCGCCACCTGTTCACCGCGCAGGTGATCGCACTCGTCGGCACAGGCCTGATGACGGTAGCGCTCGGCCTACTTGCCTACGAGCTGGCCGGGGCCGATGCAGGTGCGGTGCTCGGGTCGGCGCTGGCTATCAAGATGCTGGCCTATGTGGGAGTCGCTCCAGTCGCACAGGCCTTCGCCGACCAGTTCCCGCGACGGTCATTGCTCGTAGCGCTGGACCTGGTACGAGCGGTTGTCGCGATCTGTTTGCCCTTTGTCACCGAGGTCTGGCAGATCTATCTGCTGATCTTTGTCCTGCAAGCGGCATCCGCCGGCTTCACGCCGACTTTCCAAGCCACTATCCCGGACATCCTTCCCGATGAAGAGGACTACACGAAGGCGCTGTCGCTGTCCCGGCTGGCCTATGACCTGGAAAGCCTGATTTCCCCGATGCTGGCTGCTGCGCTGCTGACCGTCATCAGCTTTCACAACCTGTTCGCGGGAACAGTGCTCGGTTTCCTCGTTTCAGCCGCGCTCGTGGTCAGCGTGCGGTTGCCCACAACTATTCCCGGACCGCGCCGCGGCATTTGGGATCGCACGACCCGCGGCACACGCATCTATCTCGCTACGCCACGCCTGCGGGGCCTGCTGGCGATCAGCTTGGCCGTCTCGGCGGCGGGCGCCATGGTGATCGTGAACACGGTGGTTCTCGTGAAGGCGCGCTTTGGCCTAGGCGAGGTCGAAGTGGCGTCGGCACTGGCGGCATTCGGAGGCGGTTCGATGGTGGCAGCCTTCGTTCTGCCATCCTTACTGGAAAAGGTGGCCGACCGAACCGCGATGCTCACCGGCGCTACCGTACTGGTCGTGGGCACGGGGATCGGCGCACTGCTGCCGAGCTATGCATTGTTGCTGCCGCTGTGGTTGATCATCGGCTTTGGCTACAGCGTGGCGCAAACGCCATCCGGCCGTCTTCTGCGCCGCTCGGCCCATGCCGAGGACCGTCCTGCGATCTTCGCGGCACACTTCGCGCTGTCGCACGCCTGTTGGCTCATCTGCTACCCACTTGCCGGCCGCTTCGGCGCGGTCATGGGCTTGCCATCGACCTTCATTGTCATGTCCCTGGTCGGCTTGGCCGGCGTGGCGCTGACGCTCTGGCTGTGGCCGGCCAGCGACCCTTCTGACGTGGCGCATGACCACCCCAGCTTGCCGCCGGATCACCCTCATTTACGCACACACGCAGACCAAGGCAGGCACCATCACCAGCTGATTCTGGATGACCTGCACCGTATCTGGCCGAAAGGATAGGCACATTTTCTCGTTGCGGCATCACAACGCATGGCTTCGGAGGCTGAGAAGGGTGAGCGAAAATATATCACATGAACACATAGTCATGTGTTATATTTCGCCATAGTCAAACACTCAACCAGCAGAGGCGCCCATGTCCCAATCCAATGCACATGACCATGGTCACGACCATGATCACGACCACACCCCCACAGTGACGAGCGCCAACGAGCGCAAGGTTCTGGTTTCCTTCTTCCTGATCTTCGGCTTCATGCTCGTGGAAGCTGTCGGCGGCGTGCTGTCGGGCTCGCTAGCCCTACTTGCCGATGCTGGCCACATGCTGACCGACGCCGTGGCACTTGCCCTGGCTTACGCTGCCTTCCGATTCGGTCGCCGCGCAGCCGACAGCAAACGCACATTCGGTTACCTGCGCTTCGAGGTCATCGCCGGCTTCCTGAACGCCGTGACCCTGTTCGCGATCGTCGCATGGATCGCCTACGAGGCGTGGGAGCGGCTGCAGGCGCCGCCCGTCATCCTCGCCGGCCCGATGATGATCGTCGCCGTGCTCGGCTTACTGATCAACGTCCTCGTGCTGTGGATCATGACCCGCGGCGAAACCGATCACGTCAATGTGAAAGGTGCCATCCTCCACGTGATGGGTGACCTGCTCGGCTCTGTCGGCGCCATCGTTGCAGCGATCGTCATCTACTTCACCGGCTGGACTCCGATCGACCCCATCCTGTCGGTTCTAGTAGCGGCGTTGATTCTGCGCAGCGCCTGGAAGCTCCTGGCCAAGTCGATCCATATCCTGTTGGAGGGTGCGCCAGAGGACGCTTCGCCGGAAAAGGTGGAACAAGGCCTGATGAGCACTGTGCCCGGCCTGGCGGCTGTCAGCCATGTTCACGTGTGGCAACTCACTTCCGGTCGCACGATGGCCACGCTACACGTTCGACCCAACGTGGACGAGGAGGCGCGAGCTGTGGTCAAGCGCGTCGAGGCGGTGCTGCGAGAGCAGTTCAGCATCGAACACGCCACAGTCGGAATCGACTGGAACTCGGAGGCTGACGAGAACATCTGCAGCCTGCAACCCACGACAGGCCGTCAGGACCACAGCGGCCACGACCACAGTGAGCACAATCATGACCATGACCACTCCGCTCCCGGTCACAAGCATTGAGGCCGTGCTAGACGGTTCGCAGTTCACTTGAGGGTTTGAATCCATGACATCCCGCAAAACCACCAGCGCCGCTATTGTGCAATGTTCGACCTCTAACCACGGCACGACCACTGATGTCCTCGCACTATCGCAAAGTGACGTCGCTGTTCTGGCAGAGACCTTCCGCCTGCTGGGCGACCAATCGCGATTGAAAATCCTGTTGCAGTGCATGCGCGGATCGGTCGCAGTGGGCGACATTGCTGGCTCGCTAGACCTGTCGCAGTCCTTGGTCAGCCATCACCTGCGCCTGTTGCGCGGCGCGCGCCTCGTGCGCGGCGAGCGCCAAGCCAAGCACATCTTCTACGGCATTGCCGACCAGCACGTCAGCCAGGTACTCCAGGACATGGCGGTTCACATTTCGGAGGACAGACACGACGATTGACTGAACATGTGAGTGCGCGCCGGCCTACGCCTTCAAGGGGTAGGCTTTTTTTGGCTATTAATCTAGAGAGACACCGGCGCGCCTTGCTGAATGCCTAGAAGACCCCAAGCAAAAAGCACTCTAAAAATAAACACTTGAACATATCTTCATGTGTGTTATTATTTGTCTACGGGGTATCCGAAAGGCGTAAGGACCACGCCATTATTTTTAACGTCAAGGAGTATTGACCATGTCCAAGAAAATTCGCTTTGCTGTTCTGCTTTCCGCACTTTTTGCTGCTGGAGTAAACGCTCAACCGTTCGCCGCAGATATGACACGGCAACAGGTCCAGGAGGATCTGGCTGCTTGGAGGCAATCTGGGTTGGAAGCGTTGTCTCGCGGCGAAAGCGGCCCGGATACGTTCAGCCCTCAATACCAGGCTGCCTTTCAGCGCTACTTGCAATTGACCCAAGGTGATATGTATCAGGCGCCCTCAGCAGGAAAGACTCGTGCTGAAGTGATGGCTGATTTGGAACTGTGGAAAATCTCCGGCATGCACGCGTTCACCTCGCGCGGAATCACCACCGCTTCGCACACCCAAGCCTACCAACAAGCCTACGAGAGCTATCTCCAGCTCAAGCTGGGTGCGGCTTACAAGGCTCCGGTGGCATTGACTCGTGCTCAAGTAAAGAGTGATTTGGCAGATTGGCAGGTTGCGGGAATGGCTGGATTCTGGGCTGGTGAGCAGACGCCTGATACCTATAGTGATGCCTACCGCACCGCATTTGAAACCTACCAGATGCTGCGCAACAAAAAATGACTTAATGGCAGCTGCATAAAGCAGCGGTCGGATGGTTCAGCCAGAAAGAGATTCTTTCTTTTTTTTGAATAAACATACAAACAAGTGTTCATTTGTTTGCATAACATTCCGATCGCTGATTTGTGCGTCCTGCCACGGCGATTACTCAGAGAACCAGGAGATTGATATGTCTTTGGAAACATTGGACGGCACAGGAGCGCAGGACGAACAACTGGGCTTTCGGGTCGAAGGTATGGATTGCGCCAGTTGCGTCGGCAAGATTGAAACAGCGCTTGGTCGAATTGATGGCGTATCAAATGTACAGGTTAATTTTACAAATGAGACGCTGACGTTGACGCGCAGCACAAGTAGCCGAAATACTGCACGCGACATTGCCAAGAAAATCCGGTCCCTGGGCTTCGACGTGCAGGCACTGCCCGCGTCCGAAATGTCCGCAGCACCTGCACCGTGCCATGCGGCCCACGCGCATGACCACGCCGGCTGCGGCGGCCACCATGACCATGGGCATGCCCACGACCACGGGCACGATCATTCGCACGGCAAAGCGTGCGGTGATGACCATGGGCATGGCCATGCTCACGGCCATGCCCATGCCCATGACCACGGTCACGATCACGGGGCCTGCAGCGGGCATGACCATGCGCCGGCCTCTGCCTCCCGTGGAGCACCCAGCACGCCCCCCAACGTGTCCATGCGCGTCGAGGGCATGGACTGCGCCAGTTGCGTCGGCAAGATCGAAACGGCGCTCGCTCGCATGGATGGCGTGTCCGATGCCCGCATAAACTTCACCGCAGAAACGCTGGAATTGACGCTCGCGTCTGGCGGCCCCACGCAGCTCGGCCACATCGAGAAGACCATCAAGAGCCTGGGCTTCGGCGTCTCCGACGTGCGCCGCCATGATGGCTCAGCACCCGCGGCCCCAGCAGCAGCATCGACGGCGCGCCATCAGCGCTGGTGGCAGACGAAGAAAGGCAAGCACGTGCTGGGCCTGGGCGGCCTGATGGGCTCGGCCTACGCGATCGCGCAGTTCGTTCCTGGCTACGCTGAATGGATCTTCGCCGCTGCGGTGATCGCGGGCGTGCTGCCGTTCGCTCGCAAAGCCTTCGCGCTGGCTGTGTCAGGCTCGCCGTTCTCTATCGAAACGCTGATGGTCGTCGCCTCGCTGGGCGCGCTCGTGATAGGCGAGGCCGAGGAAGCTGCTGCCGTGGTGTTCCTGTTCGCGATCGGCGAGCTGCTGGAAAGCGTGGCCGCCGGCCGCGCGCGCGCCGGCATCAAGGCGCTGGCCTCCCTGGTGCCTAAGACGGCGGTACTGCTCGATGCCGCGGGCGGGCAGCGCGAAGTGCCCGCCGCTTCCCTGCGCGTGAGCGACCGCGTGCTGGTGCGCCCTGGTGACCGGGTGCCTGCGGACGGCAAGATCCTCCGCGGTGAAAGCAGCCTGGACGAGTCGCCTATCACCGGCGAGTCCGTACCGCGTCAAAAGGCTATCGGTGCCGACGTGTTCGCCGGCTCCATCAACGTCGATGGCGTGCTCGAAGTACAAGTCGAGAAGACGGCATCGGACAACACCATTTCTCGCATCATCCAACTGGTGGAGCAGGCGCAGTCCTCCAAGGCGCCCACGGCTCGCTTCATCGAAAAGTTCAGCCGCTACTACACCCCTGCCGTCATGGCCATCGCGGCGTTGATCGTGGTGGTTCCGCCACTTGCCATGGGTGGCGACTGGGGTACCTGGCTGTACCGCGGCCTCGCACTGCTGTTGATTGCCTGCCCATGTGCGCTGGTGCTCTCCACACCGGCGGCCATCGCCTCGGGCCTTGCGGTGGCCACGCGACGGGGCCTGCTGATCAAGGGTGGCAACGCGTTGGAAACCATCGGCCGCGTGCGCGCCATTGCCTTCGACAAGACTGGCACGCTGACCGAGGGCAAGCCGCGCATCACCGAGGTCCTGCCCTTCGGGCTGTTCAAGCATCAACAGGTCCTTGCGCTTGCCGCCGCTGTCGAGTCCGGCTCAAACCATCCCTTGGCGAAGGCCATTGTCGCCCATGCCAAGAGCCTGGACGTGGCGATTCCCCAGGCCACGGGCGCATCGGCCATTGCCGGCAAGGCGGTGCGCGCCACCGTGAACGGCAGTGCGCTCGCTGTCGGATCGCCCGCCCATGCGGAACAGACGGCCACGCTGACAGCCGCGCACCGCAGGGAAATCGACAAGCTGGAGGATGGCGGCAAGACCGTGGTGGTCCTGTTCGACGAAGCCAGCAAGAACGTTCTGGGCCTGCTGGCCCTGCGCGACGAGCCCCGCCGCGACGCGCGCGAAGGCGTGGCCCAGCTCAACGCCATGGGCGTGCGCTCGGTCATGCTGACCGGCGACAACCGCCGCACCGCGCAGGCGATCGCCGGCAAGCTGGGCATCGAGTGGGAGGCCGAGCTGCTGCCGCAGGACAAGCTGCGCTTGGTCAACGAGATGAAGCGTGATGCCAAGGTGGCGATGGTCGGCGACGGCATCAACGACGCGCCGGCCCTGGCGACCGCCGACGTGGGTATCGCCATGGGCGGCGGCACGGACGTGGCGCTGGAAACCGCCGATGCCGCGCTGCTCAAGAGCCGCGTCACGGACGTGGCCCACCTGGTGGCCCTGTCGCGGGCGACGATGGCCAACATTCACCAAAACGTCGTATTCGCCATTGGCCTCAAGGGCTTGTTCCTGGTCACCACCGTGTTGGGTATCACCGGCTTGTGGGTTGCCGTGCTGGCCGACACCGGCGCCACGGCCCTGGTCACGCTGAACGCACTGCGCCTGCTGCGCTTCAAGGGCGCGCCGGAGGCCAACCACGGCGACGACGCCGGGCGTCCCACCACCTTGTCCGTGCCGTCTGCCCGCTGAGGCAACAAGAGGGCTTGACCTTGCCGTCGTTGTAACGCCTAGCCTCCACACAAATGTCTGCAGAGCGCTTCGGAAGGGCCGGAGTCCTGCATCCAAGAAAGGGTCACTTCCATGCGTAAAAAAATCAGAATCATTGTGGTGGCAGGCGTCATCGCAGCCGTCGGGGGGATAGCGATCGCTGCCCGCGACGCCAAGGACGAGGGCAAGGCCGCGGCGCCCCCGGCGGGCGCGCCGATGGCGCCGCAGGTGCCCGTGGCCGAGGTCATTACCCGCACGGTCGCGCCATCGGCCGAGTACACCGGCTTCCTGGCCGCGCCCAAGACCGTCGAGCTGCGCTCGCGGGTCGGCGGCGCCGTCGATGCGGTGAGCGTTCCCGAAGGTAGCCTCGTGCGCAAGGGCCAACTGCTGTTCCAGATCGACCCGAGGCCGTTCCAGGTTGCGCTCGACACGGCCGTGGCGCAACTGCGTCAGGCCGAGGTGCTGGCCAGCCAGGCCCAGGCCGACTTTGACCGCGCCGAGCGCCTGGTGGCGACCGGCGCCGTCGCGCGCAAGACCTATGACGATGCCGCCTCCGCACGCAACGCGCGCCAGGCTCAGGTGCAGGCGGCTAAGGCCGCCGTTGCTGCGGCTCAGCTGGACCTGTCCTACGCCCGCGTCACTGCGCCCATCGCCGGGCGCGTCGACCGCGTGCTCGTGACCGAGGGCAACTTGGTCAGCGGTGGCGGCGCCGGCGCGGCCACGCTGCTGACCACGATCGTATCCATCGACCCGTTGCACGTGTACTTCGACATTGATGAGGCCACCTATCTCAACGTCGTCAGCCGCTCGCGGCCCGCTGCGGGCGCCGGTAGCAAGGCTTCGCTGCCCGTGCAGGTCGGGCTGACCACGGACAAGGGTTTCCCGCACAGGGGCGCGCTCGACTTCGTGGGCAACACCATTGACCGAAGCACCGGCACGATCCGCGCGCGCGCCGTTGTGCCCAACCCGGATGGGCGCATGGCACCCGGCATGTTCGCCCGGGCCAAGCTGTCCACCGGCGCGGCGCGCGAGGCCGTCCTGATCGACGATCAGGCCGTGGGCACCGACCAAGGGCGCAACTACGTGCTGGTCGTGGGCGAGAACAACCAGGCCCAGTACCGGCCCATCGAACTGGGGCCGGTGGTGGACGGGCTGCGCGTCATCAACGGCGGCCTGCAGGCCGGTGAGAAGATCATCATCAAGGGCCTCGTGCGCCCCGGCATGGCGGTCACGCCGCGCATGGTGCCCATGCAGGCGCCCGCGGCACCGGCCGCCGGCGCGACCGGCGCGACCAAGGCTGCGGCAAACGCTCCGGCTCCCGCTGCGGCGCCTGCCAAGGCCGGTGGCGCGGACCCCGCCAAGGCTGACGGCGCGGCCGGCTCGGCGGAGGCCCGCAAATGAATTTCCCCCGCTTCTTCATCAACCGGCCGATCTTCGCCATCGTCCTGTCGGTGCTGATGCTGATCGCGGGCGCGATCAGCTATTTCCAGCTCCCCCTGAGCGAGTACCCCCAGGTCACGCCGCCGACGGTGCAGGTCACCGCCAGCTATCCCGGCGCCAACCCGCAGGTGATCGCCGACACCGTGGCATCGCCGCTGGAGCAGGCGGTCAACGGCGTGGAAGGCATGATGTACATGCAGTCCCAGATGTCCACGGACGGGCGGATGGTGCTGACCATCTCGTTCGAGCAGCACATCGACCCCGACGTCGCGCAGATCCAGGTGCAGAACCGCGTCTCACGCGCGCTGCCCCGGTTGCCGCCCGAGGTCCAGCGCATCGGCGTGGTCACCGACAAGACCGCGCCCGATATTCTCATGGTGGTGCATATGCTCTCGCCGGGGGACCGCTACGACCCGCTGTACGTGTCCAACTACGCGATGCTCAACGTGCGCGACGAACTGGCGCGCCTGCCGGGCATCGCCAACGTGATCATCGGCGGTGAAGGCGAGTACGCAATGCGCGTCTGGCTCGACCCCGAGAAGGTCGCATCGCGGGGCATGACCGCCAGCGATGTGGTCGCCGCCATCCGCGAGCAGAACGTGCAGGTCGCAGCCGGCTCGATCGGCCAGCAGCCGAATGCGTCGGCCGCCTTCCAGGTCAGCGTCAATGCGCTGGGGCGCCTGACCACCGAAGAGCAGTTCGGCGACATCGTGATCAAGGCCGGCGCCAACGGCCAGGTGACCCGCCTGCGCGACGTCGCACGCCTGGAACTGGGCTCGGACAACTACACCATGCGCGGCCAGCTCGACGGCGAGAACGCGGTCGGCCTGCAAATCCTGATGACGCCCGGCTCCAATGCCCTGGACACGTCCAGCGCGGTGCGCGCGACGATGGAGCGGCTGCAGGCCAAGTTCCCCGAAGGCATCGAGTACAAGATCGCCTACGACCCCACAGTCTTCGTGCGCGCCTCGCTCCAGTCCGTCGCCGTCACGCTGCTGGAGGCCATCCTCCTGGTGGTGATCGTGGTGGTGCTGTTCCTGCAATCTTGGCGCGCGTCGATCATCCCGCTGATCGCCGTGCCGGTCTCGCTGGTCGGCACGTTCGCGGTGATGCACATGTTCGGTTTCTCGCTGAACACACTGTCGCTGTTCGGACTGGTGCTGTCCATCGGCATCGTGGTGGATGACGCCATCGTGGTGGTGGAGAACGTAGAGCGCCACATAGCGCTGGGCGAATCACCCAAGGACGCGGCGCGCAAGGCGATGGATGAAGTGACTGGCCCGATCCTGGCCATCACCTCGGTGCTGGCAGCGGTCTTCATCCCCTCGGCGTTCCTGTCGGGGCTGCAGGGCGAGTTCTATCGCCAGTTCGCGCTAACCATCGCGTTCTCGACCATCCTGTCGGCGATCAACTCGCTTACGCTGTCGCCAGCGCTGGCCGCCATCCTGCTCAAGCCGCACCACGGCGCGGCCAAGCCCGATCGCGTCACGCGCATCATCGACGGCGTGTTCGGCGGCTTCTTCCGCCGCTTCAACCGCTTCTTCGACCGCGCCTCGAATTCCTACGTCGGGGGCGTGCGCCGCGCGGTGCGCGGCAGCACCATCGTGCTGCTGCTCTACGTCGGCTTCCTGGGCCTGACCTGGCTGGGCTTCCACAAGGTGCCTGCGGGCTTCGTGCCCGCCCAGGACAAGTACTACCTCGTGGGCATCGCCCAGCTTCCGACCGGCGCCTCGCTGGATCGCACCGAGGCGGTCGTCAAGGAGATGACCAAGATCGCACTGGCTGAGCCGGGCGTCGAGAGCGTGGTGGCCTTCCCGGGCCTGTCGGTCAATGGACCGGTGAACCAGCCGAACACCGCGCTGATGTTCGCCATGCTCAAGCCCTTCGATGAGCGCAAGGACCCGTCGCTGTCGGCCTTCGCCATCCAGGGCAAGCTCATGGGCAAGTTCAGCCAGATCCCGGACGGCTTCGTCGGCATCTTCCCGCCGCCGCCGGTGCCGGGCCTGGGTTCTATGGGCGGCTTTAAGCTGCAGATCGAGGACCGGGCGGGCCTGGGTCCCGAGGCGCTTGCACAAGCACAGGGCCAGATCATGGGCAAGGCCATGCAGGCGCCCGAGCTGGCGAACATGCTCGCCAGCTTCCAGACCAATGCGCCGCAGTTGCAGGTGGACATCGACCGGGTGAAGGCCAAGTCGCAGGGCGTGTCGCTGACCGAGGTGTTCGACACCCTGCAGGTCAACCTTGGCTCGCTCTACGTCAACGACTTCAACCGCTTCGGTCGCACCTACCGGGTAATGGCCCAAGCCGATGCGCAGTTCCGCATGCAGACTGAGGACATAGGCATGCTCAAGGTGCGCAATGCAGCGGGCGACATGATCCCGCTGAGCGCGTTCGCGACCATCGAGCGCAGTTCCGGCCCCGACCGGGTGATGCATTACAACGGCTTCCCCTCGGCGGACATCAGCGGCGGGCCAGCGCCGGGCTACTCATCCGGCCAGGCCACCGCCGCGATTGAGAAGATCGTGAGCGAATCGCTGCCTGACGGTATGACCTACGAATGGACGGACCTGACTTTCCAGGAAAAGCGAGTTGGCAATACTGCTATCTATATCTTCGCGCTGGCGGTGCTGCTCGCCTTCCTGTTCCTGGCGGCCCAGTACAACAGTTGGTCGCTGCCGTTCGCTGTGCTGCTGATTGCACCCATGGCGCTGCTCTCGGCGATCGCCGGCGTCTGGCTCTCTGGGGGGGACAACAACATCTTCACGCAGATCGGTTTCGTGGTGCTGATCGGCCTGGCCGCCAAGAACGCGATCCTGATCGTGGAGTTCGCCCGCGCGAAGGAAAGCGAAGGGGCCGATCCGCTGGCAGCCGTGCTCGAAGCCGCGCGCTTGCGGCTGCGCCCGATCCTGATGACGTCGTTCGCCTTCATCGCTGGCGTGGTGCCGCTGGTGCTGGCCAGCGGTGCGGGCGCCGAGATGCGCCACGCCATGGGCATCGCGGTGTTCGCCGGCATGCTGGGCGTGACGGTATTCGGCCTGGTGCTGACGCCGGTGTTCTACGTCGTGGTGCGCAAGCTGGCGCTGCGCCGCGAAGCGCGCCATGCCCGTGTCGGCATGACCGACCAGCACGCATGACGGCCAGGAGGACATACGACATGAAAACATCTTTCGCATTCACACGACCCGCCAGGACGCTGGCGCCGCTCGCCCTCGCGGCGGCGTTGACTGGCTGCTCCATGGCACCGAAGTATGACCGGCCCGCAGCGCCGATCGACACGGCTTATCCCTTGGGCGCGGCCTATGTGGAACCGGCGGCCGCGACGCCCGACGACGCGATCACGGCCGAGATCGGCTGGCGGGACTTCTTCCGCGACCCGCTGCTGCAGCAGTTGATCGGCATTTCACTGGAGAACAACCGCGACATGCGCAAGGCCGCGCTCAACGTGGAGGCGGCTCAGGCGCTGTACCGTATCCAGCGTGCCGAGATGCTGCCGAACCTGGGCGTTTCCGCCCGCGGCGCGTCAGAGCGCGTACCGGCCGACCTCAGCACCACGGGGCAAAGCGACGTGCTCCGGCGCTACGACGTGGCCGGGGTGACGGCCGCCTGGGAACTGGACCTGTGGGGCCGCATCCGCAGCCTCAGCGACCGGGCGCTGGCGTCCTACCTGGCCCTCGACGAGACCCGCATCGCCACGCAGATGAGCCTGGTGTCCGAGGTGGCCAGCGCCTACCTCACGCTGCGTGCCGACCAGGAACTGCTGCGCCTGACGAGCGACACCCTCGCCACGCAGAAGCGCTCCTACGGGCTGACCACCCAACTGGTGGAAGCGGGCAACTCCACGCAGCTCGACCTGCGCCGCGCAGAGATCGCGTTGCGCACCGCCGAGGCCAACCATGCCGCCTACACACGGCAGGCGGCCAAGGACCGCAACGCGCTGGTGCTGCTGTTGGGCCAGCCGCTGACGCCGGAGCTGTCCCGGCAGCTTGACGAGGCCATGGCGCTGCCGGACGACATCGTGCCGACCGGCCTGCCGAGCGGCCTGCCGTCCGAACTGCTCGCGCGCCGGCCGGACATCCGCGCCGCCGAGCAGATGCTGATCGGCGCCAACGCCAACATCGGCGCGGCGCGGGCCGCGTTCTTCCCGACGATCAGCCTTACGGGCTCGGCGGGCACGGCCAGCGCTTCGCTGGACGGCCTGTTCGATTCGGGCTCGCGGGCCTGGAGCTTCCTGCCGCAGATCACGCTGCCCATCTTCCGCGGCGGCGCGCTGCGCGCCAACCTGGACGTGGCGCACGTACAGAAGCGCATCGAGATCGCCAACTACGAGAAGTCCATCCAGGCGGCCTTCGCCGAGGTGGCCGACGGCCTGGCGGGCAAGCGCACGCTCGATGAGCAGATCCGCGCGGAGCAGCTCCTGGTGGCGGCCAGCCAGAAGGCCTACGAGCTGGCCGAGCAGCGCTTCCAGGAGGGCGTGGACGACAACCTCACTGTACTCGACGCGCAGCGCACGCATTACGGCACGCAGCAGACCCTGGTGCGCACGCGCCTGACGCGGCTGAACAACCTCATCCATCTGTACAAGGCGCTGGGCGGCGGCTGGACTGAGCACACGGTGCAATCGGGCGCCACGGCGCAGCAGTCCGCCCGGTCGCCGGGATGAGGGCCGGCGCGCAGCGGTGGCGTCCCCCATCGCTGCGCGCGGAGAGCTGGATGAGGATTGGTGAACTCGCGCGCTTGACCGGCACGCCCCCTGAGAACATCAGGTTCTACGAACGGGAGGGCCTGCTGCCCGCTCCCGAGCGGTCCCGCAACAACTACCGGCGCTATGGCCCGGCCCATGTCGAGCGGCTTTACCTGATTCGCAACTACCGCGCGTCGGGCATCGGCCTGGATGACATGCGCAACTTGCTGGGCTGGACGCATCGCGAGTCCCCGGAACCCGAGCTGCTGACGCAGGCTGTCCGGGACCATCTCGCCTATGTCGAGGAACGCATGGCGCAACTGACCCGGGTGAAAGAGCACCTGCTCGCATTGGAACGGCAGGCTGTTCCTTCTGCCGCTCGGGAGATTTGCGAGGAGCGACCAGGTTGCGGCGGTTCATGAGCATCGCATGGCCGAATCATGGTCGGATAACTGAACATATATTCATGCGTGTAATATTTCCGGCCAGACAAACGAACAAGAAAGACCGCCCATGACCGACCAGAGCATCACGCGCCGAAACATCGGCGTTCTCACCGCCGCGCAGGCGCTCGGTGGCGCCAGCGCGCCCATCGTGATGTCGCTGGGCGGGCTGGTCGGCCAGCAGCTTGCCAAGGACTCGGCCTGGATCACCTTGCCCGTGAGCCTGTTCGGCCTGGGTCTTGCCATCGGCACCTTGCCTGCGGCGTTCATCATGCGGCGCCATGGCCGCCGCAACGGATACGTGGTCGGGGTCGGCTTCGGCGTGGCCTCGGGCCTGATCGCCGCGCTGGGCATCATGCTGGCCTCGTTCTGGATCTTCTGCGCCGGCACCTTCCTGGCGGGCTTCTACGGCGCGTATGTGCAGAGCTACCGCTTCGCAGCCGCCGACACCGCCGAGGACGCGCTCAAGGCCAAGGCGATTTCCTGGGTGATGGTGGGGGGTCTCGCGGGTGCCATCATCGGGCCGCAGTTGGTGATCTTCACGCGCGACGCGGTAGCGGGCACGCCCTACGTCGGCAGCTTCCTCAGCCAGGCGCTGCTGCCGCTGATCGCCCTGCCGATCTTGCTGATGCTGCGCACGCCGCGCCAGACCCCGGCCGAAGCCGCCGCCGACAGCGGCCGCACGGTGCTGCAGCTCCTGGCGATGCCGCGCTACGCGCTGGCCGTGGCCGCGGGCGTGGTGTCCTATGGGGTGATGGCGTTCGTGATGACCGCCGCGCCGGTGGCGATGGTCAACCACGGGCATTCGGTGGACAACGCCGCCCTGGGCATCCAGTGGCACCTGCTGGCGATGTTCGGGCCGAGCTTCTTCACTGGGCGGCTGATGGTGCGCTACGGCAAGGAGCGCGTGACCGCCGTGGGCATGGTGCTGCTCGCCGCCTCCGGGGTGGTGGCCCTGGGCGGGCTCGGCCTGTCCCACTTCTGGGGCTCGCTGGCGCTGCTGGGCATCGGCTGGAACTTCAGCTTCATCGGCGCGACGGCGGTGGTCACCGATTGCCACACCCCGGCCGAGCGCAGCAAGGCGCAGGGCATGAACGATTTCTTCGTCTTCGCCGCCACGGCGGCCGTGTCGTTCCTCGCGGGATCGATCCTGCACAGCTCGGGCTGGCAGGCGGTCAACTGGATGATCTTCCCGGCCCTGGCGCTGATCTTGGTGCCGCTGCTGTGGCAGACCGCGCGAAAGCCGGTGCGGCTAGGTCCGGGCTGATCGGGCCGATGCGGGAGGTGTTCCATCTAGCGGTCGCCTCAGGCGCTACATCACCTGCTTCCACCGCTGCAGCTTCGACAGCGCGTTGTCGTAGGCGGCGGAAGTGAAGGACTGGATCTTGCGCCGAGGGTCTTCATCGGCATCAACGGCGAAATGAGGGGCTTGACCTTCCAACAATGGGAAGCCCTACAGTGACTCCATCAATCTCATTCAAGGAGTTTTTCATGAGAGTCAACAAGTTCAGCCTGTTGTTCATTGCGGGCGCCGTCGTGGTCGCCATCGGCCTGATGGCCGTTCAGAAGAAGGTGGTCCCGTCGGGTGAAGTGATGCAGGCCAATGCGAGCGGAGATCACCAAGGGCACGCGATGCCCTCCAGCGCCTCGGCCAATGACAGCCCTTCCACGACCGCGTATCGCGCCGTGAACGACCAGATGCACGCGGGGATGGGAGCGCAGTTCACTGGCAACGCCGACGTCGATTTCATGCGCGGCATGATCCCGCACCACCAGGGCGCGATCGACATGGCCAAGGTGGCGTTGCAGTACGGCAAGGACCCGGAGGTCCGCAAGTTGGCTGAGGAGGTTATCTCTGCGCAGGAAGGCGAGATCGCCATGATGAATAAGTGGCTTGGAGAACGCGGCCAACAGGCGGCGACCGGCAGCTCGGGCGACGCCTCGACGACCGCCTACCGTGCCGGCAATGACCGCATGCACGCCGACATGATGATTGACTTCAGCGGCGATGCCGATGTGGACTTTATGCGCGGCATGATCCCGCATCACCAGGGCGCGATCGACATGGCCAAGGTGGCGTTGCAGTACGGCAAGGACCCGGAGGTCCGCGAGTTGGCTCAGGAGGTTATCTCTGCGCAGGAAGGAGAGATCGCCATGATGAAGAGCTGGCTTGCCGCTCGGGGAAAGTGAAGGCACGACCATGAACCAAGCCAGCACCCCGCGCATCATCATCTATAGCACTCCAGCCTGCCCGGACTGTCGGGTGCTGAAGGAGTGGCTGTCCCAGCAGAGCATCGTGTTTGAAGAACGCGACCTGACCGACCCGAAGATTTCTGCGGAAGCCAAGTCACGAACCGGCGTGCGCGTGGCTCCGATCACGCTCATCGGTAATGAGGTCTTCTATGGCACCTTTGCGAGCCAGAAGCCGGGGCTGATGAAGGCGCTCGGCCGTTCGACAAGTAGATGAAGGGTCTCAAGAAATACTTGGCCCGCGCTGCCGTCCAAGCTCCCAAGATACGCCGCCACCGCGCACCACGGCGGCGATATGCTGCCCCAGCCGCTGCTCGATCACCGGCCGCCACGGCACCAAGCTGAATCCCATGCCGTCGTCCAGCATCGCGTAGCGCCCGCTGGCGAGCATGACGCTGCGCCGGTAGATGCCAGCCACGCGCTGCCCGTCGGCCACCGGGCGATGCTCCAGGCCGGTTTCAGCGGCAATGCCCTTCGCGGCCTGTGCCAGTTCCCGGTTGCGCAGTGTGCCCAGCAGGTTGCGCGCCAGGATCACGCGCTGCCCGCGCCGCTCGGCCAGCCCCTGTTCGGCCAGGAAGTCGGCGCGCTGTTGCATGGCCTGTTTGGCCTCGCCACCAAAGCCCAGGTCGCCCAGGCCCGAGCCGCCGCCGATCAACTGCTGGTCGAGCCACGTGGCCCCGATCACGCGGGCCTGCCGCTCGATGGGCAAGTGCGATTTCAGCTCCACGGCCACGCCGCCCAGGCGCTGCGCGTCGTACTGGCGGCCACGCTCGGCCAGGTCGTCCGGCACCTTCCATAGCCCTTCGGCAACGCGCTCCACAATGCCGGCCCGACGCAGGGCCTCCAGCCGGCGGATGTGGGCGGCGACGACTTCTTGCGGGTCGCGTCCGGCCTTGGCCCGGCCCTGCCCGATCGCCAGGTGATGGTCAGTGCGGTACAGGCCATCGCTCGCCAGCGCGGCGATGTTCTTGTCGGCTGCGCGCACGTCGGCCGAGCCTTTCACCTCCACCACGGCGCCGCTCGGGTAGTTCGCCAGCTCGTCGCGGGCGTTGAGCGCGACGTAATGGGCCTTGCCGTCCACCCCGTCGATGACCAGATAGCCCCGGTCGCGCAGCTCGTCGGCCAGCCCCTTCGCGGCCACACGGCCGAGGATGGTTCGGCCATCGTCCCCCGGCTCGAACACGGCCAGCTCGCGCGGCTCGCCGCGCATGGCCCGCTGCACGGTGCGGATGATGTCGCCGCGCTCGCCCAGCGCGCGCAATGTCTTTTCCGCATCGGCATGGATGGCCCAGGTGCCGGGCTGCGTCTCGTCGGCCAGGCCCAGGCGCTGCAAGTGTTGCAGGCGGCCGATTAGCATCAGGCGTTGGCGCTGCAAGCGGGGGGCGTTGAACCTTTCGACGCGCACCAGGCCATCGCCGCCGGCCTCGCCTATCTCACGCTTGAGGGTGCGATCCAGGCTCGTCCACCGCTCTTGCTCCACCTCACGCTGCAAGGTCTGCTGGATCTCCAGTTCGGTGCGCGGCCCCAGCCATTCGGTCGCCAGCTCGGCGGCGCGATAGCGGAAGCCATCGGCGATGTAGTCGCCCGCGATGATGAGGTCTTTGCCGGTGTCGTCGCGCCCGCGCACGACGATGTGCGTGTGCGGGTTGTCGGTGTTCCAGTGGTTCACGGCCACCCAATCGAGGCCCGTACCCAGGTCGGCCTCCATGCGGCCCATGAGGTGCCGCGTGTAGGTGCGCAGGTCTTCCAGCTCCGCGCCATCCTCGGGCGAGAGGATGAAGCGGAAATGGTGCCGGTCGTCGGCGCAGCGTTCCTTGAAGGCGTCGAGATCGGCCACGTCTGTCTGCGGCCCGTAGGCTTGGCCCGGCTCGCCGTCGCGGCCCACGCCGTCGCGCTCGATGTAGCGCAGGTGCTTGGCGAGCGACTGCGGGCTGGCCCGCTGGTGGTTCACCAGCAGCGTCTTGATGGTCGCGCGCCGCGACATAGGCGTCAGCTTCGCCCCGGCGAAGCGTGCTGCCGTGTGGCCGCGCCCCAGGCGCGAGCCGGGCCGCTGGCCGGTGCCACTCGCCGATGCCGGACGGCGCACCGTGGACTTGCCGCTGCTGGCTTTGCCCGCCTGTTTGAGCACCTTGGAAACGAAGCTCTGCCCCTGGCCCTTGCCCCGGTTCTTCGGGGCGCTGGGGCGCACGCGGAAATCGTCGTCGCGGCGGTCGGTCATGGCTGCGCTCCCTGCAAGCTCTGGCGTGTCCTGTCGTGCGAAGCACGCGGACATGCCTGCATTGGCGCGACCTTCGCGCCGAACGCGGCACGGCGGCAAAGCCGCTCCGTGCCGCGCCACCCCCATGTGCAGACTGGCTTTCGACGCGGCCCGGTGCCGCGTCCTTTTGTCTTGCCTTCCGCCTTTGCCCTTCGCTGTCGCTCCGGGCAGCGGCGGCCCGGCGGCGCCGCTGCGCGAGCAGCCAGCGCGCCGGCGAACGCGCCAATGGCCGCAGGCTGGGCGCGTTCGAGGTAAGACGCCTGCACGTTGGACGGCTGCGCCGGATGTTGCGCGAAGCGCGGCGCGGATGCGCTCGCGCTGCACGCGCGACGACACGGCGGCAGCAGCCGGAACGACTTGCCCGATGGCACGATGAGAGGCACGGCAACGTGCTGCGAATCGGCGGCCATCATGGGCTTGTCTCCAGCCAGACCGGATGCGCGACGCCGATCACGGCGGACGCACTGACCGGCCCGAAATAGCGGCTGTCGAACGACGCCGGATTGGTCACGCTCAACAGGAACAGCTCGCCCGGTTCGAGGCGGCGGCAAAGCTGCAAGGATGGCAGCGGCCGGCCCAGCCGGTCGGCAGGCAGCGCGGCGGCCGCAGGCACGCCGTCGATGCTTACCTGCCCGGCGACGATGCAAACGTGTTGCGGCGCGACCGCGCCCACACGTTTGAGCAGCGGCATGCGCATCGGCAGGTAGCCGCGATGCGCAGCCAGCATGGCGGCCCTATCGGGCAGCGGCACCAGCACGATGCTGTCCACGGACAACGGACGTGGCAGCGAGGCGGTGCGCGGGTCGAACGGCTCGATGCGATACCAACCGACCGCCACGCTGTCGGACGGGTTGTAGGTCAGACGCGGCAGCGGCGACACGAAAGCCGCCCAGGCCAGCGCAGCGAGGCCGACGGCGGCGAAGCACGCCAGCACGATGCGAGCGCGCAGGCGCGAGCGAGGATGCGGCGCGGCTTCGTGCGTGCGCGCGGTGGTGGATTGGGTCGTCATGGCAGCGCCCTCCCGGCCAGCCAGGCGGCGTACCGCTCGGCGGTGTATTCGGGCAGCGGCAGACGGGCCGCCAGACGGTTGCCCAGCGTGCGCCAGTACGCGGGCGACACATCGATGGCGGCGATGCCTTGCGCGTCGATGCCGTCGATGCATTCCAGCACGGAACGCACCGCGTTCTCGCCTTCGGCGTGCAGCAGCAGGCGTGCGCCCGGCCGCACGCCGGGGATGCGCTGCATGTCGTCCAGCGGCGTGGCGGCTTGCATCACCATGAGCTGCCAGCGGATCGTGCCGTAGTCGTTGGCCTCCCAGCGCACGCGGCAGAACATGGCTCGCGGCAGGAACACCGCGCAGCGCCGCCAGCGGTCGAGCCGCAGCGTGCGCGCCGGCTCACCGAAGCGCAGGTAGAGCTTGAAGCGCGGTTCGATGTAAGCGAGCGATACGCGAGTCAGCGGCACGCTGCCGGCCTGGCCGGCGAGTGCCGAAAGCGAAGGCGGCGGCGCAGCAGCCGGTGCAGCCGTCGCCGCGTGAGCGGCAGGCAAGGCGGATGCGTTCATGGCGGGTTCTCCAGGCGCTTGTCGGGAAACTCGCGCTCCAGCAGGCCGCGCAGCAGTTCGGCCACGGTCACGCCCTGGCCAAAGGCGGCGATCTTGATGCGCGCGCGGAGCGCGGGCGTCACGTCGAGCGTCAGGCGTGCGGTGTAGAGGTCGCCCTTGTTGAGCGCACCGGCATCGCCCTGGCGAATCCACGCCTCGGCGTGCGGATTCGCGGGCGGACGTGCGCCGATGCCAACGCGCTTGCTGCGCGGGCTGCTCATGTCGGCCACCGCAGCAGTTCATCGGCGAGCGCGGCAATCTCGCGGGTGGCGACGCTGTCGGGTGCCGTCTCGCGGGCGAGCCGGCCGGCGGCCACGCTGTCGGCGAAGACGATGCGCTGACGTACTTCGCTACGCAGCGCCGGCAGCGGCTGTTCGGCCAGCGACTGCCGCGCTTCCCTGCCGATGATGGTGGTGCTGACGCGCCGGTTGATGACGAAGGCCGCGCGCAGTGCAGGCCGGAACACCTGCGCCTCGCGGATCAGCGCCACCATCTCGGCGCTGGCCCACAGGTCGTAGGGGCTGGGCTGCACCGGGATCAGCACGCGCTCGGCCGCCAGCAGCGCGGAGCGCGCCAAGGCGGCGATGCGCGGCGGGCCGTCGATGATGACGTGATCGGCGCGGCGGGCCAGCTCCGGCGCTTCCTGATGCAGCGTTTCGCGGGCGAGGCCCACGACGCTGAACAGCCGTGGCAAGCCCTGCTGGCTTCTGCGCTGCGTCCAGTCCAGCGAAGAACCCTGCGGGTCGGCATCCAGCAGGATGACGTGCTGGCCGCGCAGCGCGAGTTCGCCCGCGAGGTGCGTGGCGAGCGTGGTCTTTCCGACACCGCCTTTCTGGTTGAGCAGCGCGACGATCATGGCGCGGCCCTCCGGGTTGGAAAGCCGGGCTTTGGCTGTTGCGCGTGGTGCCGTTTCGCAGTTGTCCACCGAAGCGGCGCGCTTCTACTAAAAGTTATGTATTTCTTGTTAGGTATGTTAGAGGGCGCGCAAAGCCAGCAATGGCGCGGGTTTTCAGCCGATTTTTGTGCCTGATAGCACGAGGATGTGTTGCCTGATAGCACGAGCCTCCTGTTGCCTGATAGCACGAGTGAATCCACAGGTTTTCCCGCACTTATCCCCGTGCCGTAGGCAGCACGGGCCGGAAGGTCAGCAGCTCGGTTTTCTCGCCAGGCATCCGCTCGATGCCCAAGACGTAGCCGGGCAACGATTGCCGCGCCACCAGGGCGCGCAAATCGGCGGCGAAGTCGTAGAAGCGCGCTACGCTGCCCGACTTGCGGTACAGGTGCTGAAAGTCGAATTGCCAGCCGTGTTCTTGCCGCCCGCCATGCTTGCGCACCAATCGGTACAGCCAGCGTTCGATGCCACCGGTGAGCCGGAAATACGTCGGGTCGATGGTCAGCACCAGGGCCGCGTCCACCACGCCCGCATAGAACCAGTCCGGCAGGATCAGTTCGATGCCCAGCGGCGTGCCGCTGGCATCGGCCAGTTCCTTCCACTCGTTGATCCACGAGAAGCGGTGCAAACGCCTTCCCGTGGTTTCGCGGATGGACGTGGCCACCGTGGTCGATTGCAGCCGGTCGAGCGCCGCTTTCAGGCGCTGGTAGTCGCGCAGCGACGTACCGCGCCCGATGAAGCGCAGGATCTCGTAGGGGCGCACCTGCATCAGCCGCGAGGTCGGTATGCCCGCATCGCGGGCTTCCACGATCTGGCTGGCGGCCCAGATCAGGATGTCGGCATCCCAGATCGTGGCGATGCCATGCTCCTGCGTGCCTTCCACGCGGATGGTGATACCGCCAGTGCGAAAGTCGATCGGCGTTGTGCGCCGCGACTTGGCGAGCGAAAAGAACGGAAAGGCCATCAAGTCCTGGCTGTCGCGCGGCGCCATGTCGCCCGGCAGCGCGCGGAACAGGTCGAGTTGTTCGCGCTGCGGCAAGGCTTGCCCTGGCGGGCTGGGCATGGCGAAGGCCATCCACGCGCCGAAGGTCAGCGACCATCACGGTAGTCGCCCGCGTGGCGCTCGGCGTACTCGGGATCGGACGTAGCCGCGTAGCTGCGCGCATCGGCCCAGGCGTCGAGGTCGGACACCGCGTACATGACGCGGCGGCCGAACTTGCGGAATTTCGGCCCGCCGCCGATCACGCGCTGCTTTTCCAGCGTGCGCGGCGAAAGGCGCAGGTAGTCGGCGGCTTCGTCGTTGGTCAGGTAGCGTTGGGGCTGCGCGGGCGCAGCGACAGCAGCGGCGGCAGGCCGCAAGGGAGCGGGTCGCATGGGATGGTCCTCCATCAAGCCCGGCCACACCACGCGACCGGATAGAGGCACTTTCGAGAAATCCGGGCTTCCTGCTAAGGGACGAATTGCAGGGACTGCAAAACGTCCCCCTTACTGCGATGCAACTGGCGGAAGCTGCGCCAGGCTGCGATAGCCGCCGCGCATCAACGCCTCGCCACGCCGCACCAGCCGGCGCACGCGGGCGCGCAAGGCGCTGTCCTTGTGCCAATCGGCCACGACGATATCGGTGCCGAACAGTCCTTCGGCCACCTCGCGTAAGGATGCGCCCGCCAGGGTCGCGTCGAGCGCCTGCAAGCTGTGTAGCTCCAGCACCGCGGACGGCGTAGGCCGGGAGCGGGCCGCTGCCGCAGGCGCGGCCACGGTCGCGGCGGACAGCGCATCCAGCTCGGCCGCCAGCGTGCGATAGCGCGCGCAAGGCGCGGCGCAAGCACGGGTGGCGTAGAGATACGCCATGCCGTCTTCCAGGCCGGGCGCAAGTGCGAGCCGCAAGCAGCAGCCGGGCCAGTGCGACACCAGCACCAGGCGCTTGCCATCGTGGATCAGTTGCTTGCGGCCAGGCACGCGCCAGAATTCGAAGACAGCGGCTTCGGGCGGTGGATCGGCATCGGGAAGAAGCTGCACCACGGCATCGTGATCGGGGAACCAGGCCGGATGCGCGTCCCGCGCATCCAGGGCGGGATCTTCCAGCAGGCGCAGGCCCCAAGCCTGCGCCGCGTCCGGCCGGCGACGACGGCGCAGCCAGTCGCGGCGGTAATCGGGATTCCGTCGCAGGTACTCCCAGGCCAGTGCCGGGCCGTCGAGGTGCAGTGTGTAGAGATAGGCGGCGGTGGGATACCAATGCTCGGCGCTCGCTTCGGCCATGACGCAACCTCCCGTGTAGCAGGAACGTCGCCACGGATTTCGCCGTACGGAGCTATCGAATCGCCATCAAGCTGTCATCGGGTCGGGGTGAACTGATGTGGCAGGTGTCAAGACCGATTGGCTCCGAAGCATTGCGAAAATCGTCTCGATGCGACGGCTGAAACGCCAGAAAATCGGAGTCAGCATCAGGCACCGTGCCGAAACCCGCGCCAAAGATCATGTCTGTTTCGGTCAGGCACGCACCGATTTCGTGCAATAAAGCCGAGCAAGATCTATTCGGTCTTGACCAAGACCGAAATAGTCACAATGTGCTCGCCTTGGCTCGGCCTTCTCTGTCTTCGTGGCCGCTCAATCCGTGATCGAGCCGTTCTCCTGCGCCCGTCGGACGTACTCCGACAGCGGGCGCTCTGCCAGAAAGTAGAGATCACGCATCACCGGATGCTGGCTCGGCCCGACGATGGATGCCAGATCGGATAGCTTCACCGTTCCCAACGTCGGCAGGCCGATACCCAGGTCGATCAGTCCCCAGGCCGTATCACCGTCGTCCGGGTCAAGCGCGGCTAGCAGCCAGGTGGCGTGCGCGTCAGGGGTGAACAGTCGCACCGCCGGCATCGGGTCGATGCTCCGGCCAGCGGTGCGTGCCGCGCCGACGGCCAGCAGTTGCGCCCGCTGTTCAGCGGTGACGAGCGGCTGGGTCATGCCCCGAATCCCCACGCATCCGAAGATGCACGGGTACGCTTTTCCACCGAAGCGCGGAACCGCTGAAGCGGCTGCGTGCTTTGGCGGGAAAGCACGAAGGCGCAAGCCATCGAATCCGTACATGCACAGAAACGCAGAAGCGCAATTGTGAGGGTCAGGAAAGGCACGGAAGTAACTCTCTGGCTCCGGCTAAATCCGCAGTTGCGGATTTCCGTAAAAGCATGAGGCGGATTGCTCAGCAGGAATGAATACTATAGATTGTAGCCCTATTGGGTGCAATGAGCTGTCATCTTGGTTTTCTAGGGGAAACCAAGTTGGTGGCAGCGAAACACTCATTGGCGACGGCGATACGGACAGTCAGGAAGGCGCGCGGCTTGAGCCAGGAAGCGTTCTCCGACGTGTCCAGCCGTACCTACATGAGTTCGCTGGAGCGCGACTTGAAAAGCCCGACCATGCACAAGCTGACCGAACTGTGCAAGGTCATGGACGTGCATCCGCTCACGTTGCTGACTCTGGCCTATGCAGGCGACGACATGGACAAGGTAAGGCGTGTGCTTAAGCAAATAGAACAAGAGCTGCTATCTATCAAGCAACGGGATGTTCATGGATAAGAAGACCCAAGGCGCGTGGTTGCTGCACCACGCAAGAAAACTTCAAGCAACAACGAACCAAGATTTTGACTCGATCGCCTTCGCTGGGAAAAGTGGCACGTTGTTGTCCGCAATCTCCGCGGAAAGGCAAAGCGTTGTCACGCAACAACGCCTAGAAGCCCTCGCACGTGCCAACCACATCAGCCCCAAAACGGAACTCCCTGCAATCGTTGCCGAACTCGCGCGACAAAAGCTAATCCTGCCGGGCAGCGGGGGGGTGGAAGTCCTCGGTTTGACTGGACATAGCGTGCTCGAGCACACATCCAGAATTTTCGATGAAAGCAGCCACGAGGCACATGAAGAAGCCGTAATCTTCGTATCAGAGATTGCCTCCGAGACGCCCACGACGGACAAAGCTATCGCCGAGGTCGTTTCCGATAATTTGAAGCTTTCACGCAAGGAAGTCGGCGATACGCTGGATCTTGCGACCAACATCGGCTTCTTTGACTCTGAGCCGATCTCGGCTCAAGAGAAATTACTTTTCAATGGCAACCTGTTCCGGCGCGATGATGCGCGGAAGGTCAATGCAATTCTATCAACCTTGAAAGCCCCCGAGGCTGCGCTTCTGACAGAAGTGAATCAGAAGCTTCAAGAAACAGGCTGCCTACCATTGGAGACGGTCAACAGGATTCTCGGGCAGGATCTTTTCGCACGCCTTCACTCCATTGGTCTATTCGATGTCAGCGTCGTGGGTAATGATCAGGGAAAGAGCTACTTCGTTACCCGTCCGGCTGCATTCTCCAAATTCAGCAACTCCATTGCGGACGACGCGTTGGATTTGGCCAAGGCGCTGGTAGCCTCGCTCACCTACGGGATGACCGTCAGCAGCTATTACCGTGGCCGTATCCAGATGGTTTCGGCACTCATGAATAAGCTGATCGCAGGCCATAGCGTCGGTCCCGCCACCGCTATTGGAAGCGACTATCAGGCCCTTGAGCTCAAAGGCGTCGTCGCCGTGACACCTGCTGATAACGGCATGTTCAGCATGAGGCTCCTGAAGCCGGAAGTGGGGCGTCTTGCACTCGCCGTAATCGAAGATGGCGACATAACGGCCGAGAGCGTTTCGCATATTCCTGGTGCACGTATCACTGAATACATCGCGCCGGAATTGAATCGAGAGGTGCAGCGGAAAAATGCCACAGAGGCAGTGAAACTGAAGGCGCGCAACCTGCTCCAAGAAATTCGAACCGGCGGGCTCAAGCGATGAAAAGCCAACCACTAAAGGGCTCTGTCGCCGAGGAAGCACTGCGGAATTATTTCCTAAGCATTGGCTACTATGTTGCCAGAGGCATCAAGTTTACATTCCATCGATTCGATGTGACGGATGTCGATCTGTGGCTATACGCGCGCAATTCGCCTCTCAGCAGAGAACGCATCTGCGTCGACATCAAGAACAAGAAGACACCGCAGGCTCTCGAACGCATTTTTTGGGCAAAGGGCCTGCAGTCAGTTCTAGATCTTGACTCGTGCATTGTCGCGACAACGGATTCTAGGCCGGATGTTCGCGAGTTTGGCCTCCAACACGATGTCCGGGTATTGGATGGCAAGTTTCTTTCTCGATTAACCAATAGCGCACGCAGCCACAAGGAGCGCATCACCGAGGAAGATTTCCTTGCGGATCTTGAATCGGGCTCTCTAGGCCGATTGAGTGGTGACTGGCGTGGCAGGTATGAGGAAAGCAAATCTCGCCTGCTTCACTCCTTGAACTTCGACGGATGCAACGCCTGGCTTGAAGACATCGAATATTTATTGACCCAGATCGCCTCCGGAAATCGGGCGTGGAGACTCTTCTATGCCTCATGCTCGCATTTCATGATCGCGATGGACTTCATCCTCAGGGAATTCATTGCTGAGGATCAGGAGCAACGCCGTCAGATCATCGAGCGTGGAATACGCTACGGCGTATCAGGGCAGGCTTTCACGGAGAAGGTCGGTCGCATGGCGGCAGCACTAGTGGAAGGTGTTGCGGCTCAACCTGGTCTCGCTGATACGCTACAACAGGAACTTCAGCAACAGGCTAGTAACGTCAAAGCCGATCTGTTGGCCGAGTTCTTCGCCAGAAACCTAACGGGGTCAGCGGCGTTCGATGTGGCACTTGCGTTAGAGTCCGCAGCCTTCTCTCCCCAAGCTCCCACGCCATCCGCACTGCCTTCACAGGCGCAGGCGGTGGTTGGGGTGATCGCTGATTTTTGCGGCGTAGATCGGAAGATTGCGCTCGCCTAACGCTCAGGCGAGCGATTGGAACTGAGAGATGCCGCGCCCCGCCGCAATGGGCGGGGCGCGGTAGGCGGCCGTCAGGCTGCCTTGGGTTTGCTACGCGACCAGATCAGGTCGTGCGTGCCGTCCTCGTTCTCGATCAGGCGGGCATAGACCGTCGCGGGGAACGAAGGGTCATCGAGTGAAACCGACAGGTACGGACGGTCGGCCTGGCTGGTTTTCTTCCACGCCGCGCCGATCTCGTGGCCGGCCGCCTGAAGGTGGAAGTCGGGGGCGTTCTCGGTGTCGCCCTTGTCGTTGGGAACCAGCTTGACCTTGACGTTGAGCGTCAGGGTGCGGAGCGTGCCGGTGAAGCCGTCTTTCTCTGCGATGAAGGTGCCGATGTTAGCCATGATGTTTCTCCTTTCGGGTTGAACAAGGTCGCGCCAGTGCGTCCTTGTTGTGATCCGTCCGGCGGGGGATGGGCTGGCCGCACCGCTTGCGGTCGAAGCGCAGCGGAGAGCCTGGAAGCGAAAAGAATTTGTCCCGCGAGGAATGCGCGCAGCGCAGGGGAAATTGTTTTCGCTGGAAGGTTGCGACCATCAAGCCCAAGGCGCAGCCGCGCCCCCGCCAGGATTCACAACAAGACAAGGACGTACAGGCCGACCGCCCCCGAATGGAGACATGGCCGACTCGGCATCCCCGCGCGACGGCTTCACCGGCTTGCGCCCTGACGCGGGCAAGGCCAACCACCAAGGACAAGGGCGAGAACGCGCCTGCCGTCGCAGGCGGCAACGTGCTTGAGGCGTGGCGTGGAAGCTCCATAGGCATGGCCGTGCGGCGTGTCGGTGAACCGTCCTTCGTGACGACCAGGCAGCGAACTGCCAGCGTCGGGGACGGCACGCTTTCGCACAACCTGCCGCAGCAAACCTGAGCGTAGCCCTACAAGCCTCGCCCATTGCAGCGGGGCGCTGTCTAAGCACCGGCGGCGCGATGCGCCGGCGCACTTGCCGGCTTCTTGGGTTTCTCGCGCACAAGGCTGCTTGTGCGCGGCCCCTTCGCCGCCTGCCCGAAGGCGGCGAAGGGGCGTTTTGGCTTGGGCCTTGAATCCGAGCGCGGCTACCGCCGCGCCCGGATTCTTGACCGCCAGCTCCAAGGCGGAACGGCCTGGAGCTGGTGCGAATGGGGGGAGTCCTTCGTTTCGACAGCATGAAGCGCCCCGGTCGGAACCGGAGCGCCTATCTGCGGTGCAGGGTCACGCGGCCAATGCCTCGGCCGGTTCATCCGCCACGGCGGCAGCTTCTCCCGTACCGTCCTGCTCCGTGCCTGCTTCCGGCATTACCTCTTGCGGGCCTTCGGTGCGGAAGATGGCGGGCATCCAGCCGGTGCCATCGGCCAGCCGTTCGGCTTCGCTGGCACTGTCGGCCTTCTTCAACTTCGCCAGCCGGGTCACATGCTCCGGTGCAAACTCGCCCACGGCTTCCAGAATCGCGGCTTTCGGCACATGCCGGAAATAACCCTCATTGGTGGGCTTCCACCATGCGGCTATGTCCAGCCCCACGGCCTGCGCTAGTTCCGCGCCGGGTTGCAGCGTGGTGGCGCGGAGCGTCACCACGTCTACCGTGGGTGCCACGCACACGGCCAGCAACCGCACCAGTTCATCCTGCGACTTCGCCAGCAGCACGGCGAACAGTTCGGCACTGTCCTCCGGCAAGGCGTCGCCTGCTACCTGTTGCAGTTCGCGCAGCGCGACGGCGGCGGGCGATTCTGGCCAGTCCGGGGCCATGCCTTCCAGTCGGTCTTGCACCTTCAGGCTCACGCCCAATGGCAGGTCGTGGCCGTAGTGGCTTTTCTGCAAGACGGTCTGCACCATGCCATGCACCAGCGCAGCCAGCGCCACTTGCGGACGCCGGGCGACTTCGATTTGCAGCACGGCGGTGCGGTGGGCGCTCAACCGCTGTGCCAGCCGGTCGGACATGGCGGCGGCCTTGGGCTGCTCGTCGTCCTCGGCTTTATCCTCGTTTTCAGCGTCTGCGCCACCGAAACCCTGCCGAAAGCGTTCCAGCGTGCGCAGCGCCTTGGCTTCGGCTTCGCGCATCAGGCCGCGATGAATCACGGCTTCGCCGCTGCGGTCGATGGTGACGATGGCACCGGCTGCGGCCTTCACGTTCGGGCTGTAGTCTTGCAAACTGTCCTCGATGGCCTGCAACTGTTCGCCCAAGGCTTCGCCTTTCTCCTGCAAGACACCGGCCTTTTCCTCGTCGTCGGCATCCAGCGCAGCATCCACGGCTTCTGCCAGGTCGTGCAGCTTGGCTTGCAGCTTCTCGATGCGGGCAGCTTCGCGCTTGTTCGCCGCAAGGCGTTCCCTCGGGACGCGTTGGAAGGCGTGCAAGTCGGCATGGGTCACGCTCGGCGTGGCATCCACCCATGCCCAGCCTTCGGCCTTCACCTCGGCGGCAATACCGGCCAGCTTGTCTTGCGCCAGCTTCTCCAGTAGCGCGGCATCGGTCAGATACACACCTGCATCATCATCCGCGAACAGGTCGCGGCGGATGCCGCCGCCTGCAGCTTCGTAGGCATCCAGCCCTACAAAGCGAACCAGTGGATGCCGATAGGCGTCAATCTCACGCTCGGTAAGGCGGTCGCGCAATTGGGACGGGTGCCGCTGCCACGTCGGCGCATCGTAGAAGGCGGTTTCCTGCGCGGCGTGATCGTCGGTGATGGCAAGGGCCATCAACTGGTCGAGCGTGACGGCATCGGCGCGATAGTCGGCCATCAGACGCGGCGATACGTTCGCCAGCTTCAAGCGGCGCTGCACCACCAACGGCGTAACGCTGAAATCCGCTGCAATGTCCTCGATGGGCCGGCCTTCGGCCACCAGCGCGGCAAAGGCTTCAAACTGGTCTGCCGGGTGCATGGCTTCGCGCTGCACGTTCTCGGTGAGGCTGGCCGTGCGGGCGGTGCCATCGGCCACCAGCAAGCAAGGCACTTCCCATTCTTTGCTGATGCGGTGCTTCTTCGCCAGCAGCTTCAACGCGGCAAGACGACGGCCACCGACGACGACTTCATAAGGTTCGTCGTCAGCGGTCGCGGTGACGATGAGGTTTTGCAGCAGGCCGACACGTTGGATGCTCGCGGCCAGCTCGGGGATGGACATGCGCGGGGTCTTGCGCACGTTGCGACCAGTCGGGCGCGACACCAGCCGCGACAGCGGAACCAGAATCAGGTTCTTGGTCGGGTCGACAGTTTCCAGCGCGGGGACTTGGATGGCGCGGGCTTCGCTTTGGGGGATGGCGTTCATGGTGATAACTCCTTGCGGTGAGGAATGCAGCAGCGAAAGAAGCGGCAAGGGCTGCTGCCGGCCCCTGCCGCGTGGGGATTCAGACTTTCAACTGGCGCAGGCCATCGGCCAGCATCCAGAGGGCGCGGTTCAGGCGCACATCGGAGTCAATGCCCTGCACCGGGCGGGTTTTCTGGCGGCGACCATTGGCGCTGCGGCCATGCAATCCGCCTTTGGTCAGGTTTTCTTGGGTGCGATTGAACACGCTCCACAAGTCCGGGCGGCGGTCGTCGAACCGGCGCGGCATCAGGATTTGCGATTCGGTGATGGGCGCGGGCTTGTTGCCGGTGGGGTCGTACTTGAGGGCCAGCGCGGCGCGGGCGAACACTTCGGCTTCGCCTTCATCCAGCGTGATCGCGCGCATGGCATCGCGGGATTCCTTCACCCGCTCGAAGCCCTGCAAGACTTCGTAAGCGCCTTCGATGACGGAACCGGCCACGTCGCCTTTGTGCGGCACGCGCACATCCGCCACGGTGTCGCCGCACACAAGGCCATTGCTGCACACGAACCGGAACATCCCGGCCAGCATCTGATAGCTGCTGGTGCCGTCGTGCGAGTTCAGCAGGATGATTTCATTGGCTTCCGCGCCGTTGATCTGGCTGGCGTGGCGCAAGCGCAGCATGTGCTTGGTGTGTTCGCGCTTGCCTTCGTCGCGCACGCGGGTTTGGCACGCCATGAACGGCTGAAAACCCTCTTTGCGCAGTTCGGCCAGCACGGCGGCGGTGGGAATATAGGCGTACCGCTGCGAACGGCTTTCGTGCGGGGCCTCCGCGAAGATGGACGGGGCCACGCGGTGAATCTGGTCATCGGTCAGCGGGTAGTCGCTGCGCAGCGACGGCGAACGGGAAGCAAAACGGGATGCGAGTTGCATGGTCTTTCTCCTGACGAAAAGGGTTTGCTGTTCAAACCGCACACCGGATTCCTAGATTCGGAGCCCAGCCTTTCGGCTGTTCTGTGCGGTCGGCACGAGGAACCCGGTTGGCCCTGTTGCCACCGTCTTTCCTGAGTTCATCGCCCGCGACGGTCAGGAGCACGCGGACGGGAGCCGTCAAGGAAACAAGCGCAGGGTTGGTGCGGCCCGCAGGCGCAGCCGAGGACACGGCCCTGCGCGCCTTGACGGCACACGGACGCGGGCTACAGTCGCGGACAAGGTGATGAGGTCAGGGAAGACGGCTGTACATGGCAACGGCCCCCCTCGTGTGCTGAACCGCACGAAAGCGAAGCGCGCAGGCCCGGATCGAGGAATCCGGGCCGGAGGCGTCAGCGATGGAAGCCCGAAGGGGGCGAGACTCGTGCAGCGAGGCTCGATGCGCAGCACGACAGCGCGACCGGCCGTTTCCTGGCCGGGGACGCCCGGATCGCATGAGGTACCTGAAAGTCAGCCGATAGACGAAGACTCGGGTACCGACAAGCCCGCCTTGGTTAAATACGCTGCAAAGCGTCTTCAACATCAGGAACGGAACATGAGTTCACCGCAGACGACAAGCCCGCAGCAAGCCTGCGAAGCCATCCTCATCGAAGGAAAGCGCTACAACATCGAGCACGGCATCCTGCCCAGCGAGAATGCCGTCGCCGACCGTCTGCTCGCCCGCGGCGTCGAGCTGAGGGAGGCCTACGGCGAGTTGTACGAAAAACTGCAGCCGCGTCCGCCGGCACTCAAGGTTTTCCTGGACCTTCTGCTGAGCACGGCAGCGTTCTGGAGCCCGGAGAAGATCGCCGAGGCGCGCGTCGCCCGCGACGAACTGGCCGGCGTCAACCGGCAGATCGCACGGAAGGCCGAGGAACTGGCGGAGCTGCTGGAGCGCCGCACCGAGTTGAACAACACCTCCGGCTTCAGCAGCGAAACGCACTATCACGTCTGCGACGTGATCGAAGCGGCATCCGAGCACAACTACTTGTTCAACTCCTGGGTCAAGGATCGCCTGGATGCCCTTCGCGGCCAGTTCGATCTGAAATACTGGCCATCGCTGGATCAGTTCCTGCGAGAACTGGCTGCCGATGCGGAGAACGCCGGCATGGAAGCCACAGATCCTTTGACTGCGGCGGCCACCGTGGCGTCGCGCCCGTCACGGGCCGACTTCTTCAAGGCCCTGTTCGCCGCCATCGAGGAAAACAGCGCACGAAACTACGGGCTGCTACCCACGGGCTTCAAGCTTACCGACGGCACCCTGGCCTCGTTGGCGAACTGCGCATTGGATCTTGGGCCAGACGAGCTGGCGGACAGCACCTATGTGAAGCGGCTTCGCCAGCGCGAACGCAACGGCGGCAAGTGACGACGTGCCGTCGCCAGCAAAACGCAATCTCCCCTGATGCGCAGCAAAAAGGGGGCCGAAGCCCCCTTCGTCACAGCCAGCCGAGTTCGGCGAATGCCGTCGTCTGGTCGCCTGCAACGATGATGTGATCCAGCGTGCGCACCTCAACCAGTGTCAGCGCCTCCTTGAGCCGCTGGGTCAGTGCCCGATCGGCCGCGCTCGGCTCGGGATTCCCGCTCGGGTGGTTGTGCGCCAAGATCACCGCCGCCGCATTGTGCTGCAGCGCTTCCTTGACCACCTCGCGCGGATACACCGATGCCTGGTCTATGGTGCCGCGGAACATCTCGACGTACTCGATCAGCCGATGGCGCGTGTCGAGGAACAGGATTGCGAAGACCTCGTGCTCGAAGCCTGCGAGCTTGGTGCGCAGGTACTCCTTGACCGTCGCCGGCGAACTAAACTCGGTACCGCGCTGCATCTTCTGGTCGATGACCCGACGCGCGGCATCCAGGATCTGGTCGGCCGACGCCGGCCGATAGCGGCCACGGCCGTCACGCACCAGCAGCGAGGCATCGGAAGAGAGGGAAAACTGCGACATGATCGTGCTCCGGTTGCTCGGGCGGAATTGCCCGGAACCGGCGCCAGCACGGCGCAGCGCAAGCAGTCAGGGGGCGAAGCCGGCCGCCAGGACGCCAGCGCGCAACGCGCGCGCCGCCCTTGACGGCGAGAACGCCGTGGTACGGTGAAGGGAAACAGCAAGACCGCTCCATGCCATACACGCCCCCCGGCAAGTGGAGCGCGCAGGCCCACCAGGGCCGGAGGCGTTAGGGATCAAAGCCGGATGGCCACAACTCGATACGAGGCGCGGGGCGTGACCCCCAAGCCCAACGGCGAAACGCAGAGACGCACAAAATGAAAAAATCGGGTAAAACTTGCAACAAAGACTGGAGGGGGCTATGTCGATACTGCAAGAAATTCTGGCTTGGACTCAGGGATTGCCAGCTTGGCAAAGCGATGCCGTCGCACGCCTGCTGGCGAAGCAGACATTGACGATGGATGACAACGAAGATCTATTCGCGCTGCTTAAGCTGGCACATGGAATTCCCGATCCGAAGGGCCGTCAGCCTAAACCCCTAACGGCCGACCAGATTCCTGCGCCCGTTGCGGTGGCGACGCACATCGAGCTGGTCGCAATGAAGAACATGAGAAACGTCAATGCGATTGCAGAGAATCAGCGCTTGCCTTTCAATGCAACAGGTATGACCGTCATCTACGGAGATAACGGTTCTGGCAAATCAGGATATTCGAGGGTGCTCAAGCGCGCCTGCCGCGCTCGCGACCGAACTGAAGCGATCCATCCCAATGCCCACCTCCCCGCTGGTCAAGCCGGCGTCCCAGAGGCGACCTTTGAAATCTTGGTGGACGGTGTTGCGAAGGACGTGCAATGGACGCATGGCAAGGTAGCTCCCCCTGAATTGTCGTCATTGGCAGTCTTCGACACGCGCTGTGCACGCGCCTATCTGGACAGTGAAGACGATTTCTCTTACGTACCTTACGGGCTCGATGTATTTGAGGCGTTGGCGAAAGTCTGCAAGCAGTTGAAGGCTATGGTCGAAGCTGAGCAGATGCAGTCCGCTGCCGACCTTACTGCATTTTCCCCGTTGCAGGGCGATACTCTGGTCGGCAAGCTGATTTCCTCACTGTCCGCAAAGACAACTCAGGCCCAGATCGACGCGCTAGCCAACTTGACCGCAGAAGAATTGGCGCAGCACGCCGAATTGGAAAAGAGCCTGCAAGAGAACAATCCGAAGGATAAGGCAGCTCAACTGCGCTTGCAGGCTCGCCGTGTCACAACCATCGCGACAAGCGCGACCAGCAAAGGCGCGCTGGTAGACCATCCCGTCGTCGAAAAGCTGCGCAGTTTGGCGGACAGCTATCGCACAGCGCAGGCAGCAGCCGCGCTTGCTGCCAAAGAATTCAAGGAAGGCGAAGATCTTCTGCCGGGCACCGGGGGAGAGGTTTGGCGCGAGCTGTTCGACGCCGCTCGCAAGTTTTCCGTCGAGTCACATCCGGACAAGGCGTTTCCCGACCTAGGCACAGATGCACCTTGTCCGCTATGCCAGCAGCCCTTGGCCGAAGGCGCTACTCGCTTGCTGCGTTTTGAGGCATTCATCCAGCAAGAAGCCGAGAAGACTTCACAGACACGTCGGGCCGCACTGTATGCAGAGTACAAGCCTTTCATCGCGCAGAACCTGACGTTGAATCTCGACGATGTGACCTATGGAGAGATTGAAGCGTTGGACCCGAAGTTGGCAGCGGACGTCAAGGCATTCGAGCCGCTGCTGGCAGCCCGCCAAGAGGCTATCAAGGCGGCTGTGCTCTCACACCAGTGGGAAGGCGTTGCTCAAGCCCTAGAAAATCCCGCGCCGCGACTTCAAGCGCTGGCCGACAAGCTGAACACTGCGGCAGAAACATTGGAAAAGGCCTCAGACGAGAAGGCCCGCGCTACCCTCCAGAAGCAGTTCATGGAGCTGAATGCACGGGTCAAGCTGCGAGAGGTCAGAGACGCGGTGGTCACGGCCGTGGGCAAGCTCAGCCATCAAGCGAAACTTGCGCAGTGCCTATCCGCTGTTAAGACCAATGCCATCTCGCTGAAGGCATCGGACATGGCCGAGAAGGTTGTTTCCAAGGAACTCGCCGAAGCGCTGAATCGCGAGTTCAAGGCATTGGGGGTTGGTGCGTTGAGCGTATCACTGCAGAGCCGCGCCGACAGAGGCAAGGCGTTGCACAAGCTGAAATTGGAACTTCCTCAAAGTCGAAGCCCCGGTGACATTCTGAGCGAGGGCGAACAGCGCGCCGTGGCGATCGGCTCCTTCTTGGCTGAAGTCGGGTTGAGCGGTGGCAAAGGCGGCATCGTCTTTGACGATCCTGTGTCATCGCTCGACCATCGCAGGCGAGAGCGCGTAGCAAAGCGCCTGGCCACCGAAGCCGCGTATCGTCAAGTTGTAGTGTTCACCCATGACATCTACTTCTTATGTCTCTTGGTGGAGGAGGCCAAAACTGCCGGCGTGGCGATTTCGACTCAAAGCCTGATTCGCCGCGCTGAGGGGTTTGGCGTCGCCGATCCAGAACTCCCGTTTGAAGGGAAGAATGCAAGTAAGCGGATCGGCGCGCTAAAGGCCCAACAGCAGTCCATCGCCAAGCTGCACAAGGATGGTGAGGAGCAAGAACACCGAAAGCAAACAATCGATGCCTATTTTCGTTTACGCATGGCGTGGGAGCGTGCTGTCGAAGAAGTCTTGCTGCGTGAAGTGATCCTCCGATTCCGTAAGGGCGTGGAAACGCAAAGGCTCGCTGGCGTCGTGGTCGATGACGACGACTATGCCCAAGTCAATGCAGGCATGACGAAATGCTCGAACTATGCACATGACAAGGCGCTGATGGGTGGAATCGCAGTCCCCGATCCCGATGAGCTTCTCGCCGACATCACAGCGCTGGAAATGTGGCGGGCGCAGATTGAGAAGCGCGGTGTGGAGACGGCTAAGAAGCGCAAGGCTGCTCCAACCGTTAGTGGGGCGCCCGCAGTGGCCGCAACACCTGGGTGAGTGGAGTTTCACGAAATTCCCACATGTGCGAATCGTCATGGATAAAGATGGTATCGAACACTGAAAAAGCGCCCATTTCAGCAAGAAGCGGGGCCAAATACGATGCCGCTTTGGAGCAGTTGATGGCTGGCAGCGGCCAGTTGTCATACACGATCAACCAGTTGGCGGGGTATCGAACGAAGCCGTCGGCCGTCGCCTTCGGCATCTTTTCTTTGACGTAGTGGGCCATCGCGGCGGCCCATTCGCGCTCCGGCGAATCGCCACACCACCCTGGGCCTGACTCGTCGGCCTCGATCTCACGGCGGAGTTCACCGGCCGTCTTTCTGGGTTCCCCAGGCAACACATGGGGAGTGAAGTAGACGTCCGGCCCCAAGCCCTCCTTTTCACGGAGAAAGTCAGCGCGGGCGATGTTCTCCGGCACAGCTTCAGTGTGCTCGATTCCCACATCGGCCCGGAACATCGCCAAAAGGAAATCCGGCTTGTCAGAATGGGTCAAGGTCAGCGGGAACGAGAGCTGTTCAACCGGTAGCGTCGCAAGCAGATGCGCGATGCAATAGCGCTCTGCATGGTGGTTCCGGCGCCCCTCCGACCGCGGGGGAACATCGATGTCCAACTCGGCTAGCCTGTCCTTTAGCTCCGCTGGAGTATTTGCCCGCAGGATGATTTCCGACATGGGATGGTCATGCCTCCTGGTTGGTTGCTGCGTGATTGCGATGCAGGTCCGACACCACTGCGATCAACCTGTTGATCGGTTCGGCCAGCCGCTTCGGCAATACGCGGTGCTGGGTATGAGTTTTCAGGTCGGCGATCCAGCGATGCGCAACCCACACATCTTCTTCGGGGTGGTTGTTGTTCACGCCATTGCAATACTTGTAGCCAACGAGCGCATCTGTGTGCGACAGCAGGATGCGCGCCATCGTCATGTGGAAGCGATGGGCCTGGATATCCGCTGGACCTTTGGGGCGCGGCACGGTCAACCGTAGGCATCGCTGGCTGTTGAACTCACTCCAGTCGGGGCCAACGACCTGTCCCGCGCGTTCCAGCATTTTGCGCGACTGTTCGTTCTTGCCATTGACCAGAGCAACGGCGACCGTACCTTTCGGGTACTCCAGCTTTTCGGCGAGCAAGTTCATCCAGCGCACCAGCTTATTCAGTGTCTCATCGTCGGCAAACACAAGGAACTGATGGCGTTGCTCGTCGTCCAGAAACGCCGGCAATTGCGCGTAGAGGGGGTACAGCAGGTCGTGGATATAGATGTAGGTCTGCCGGCGTCCTTGCTCGTGGCTCCGCGTGGTTGCGGTCAGTACCCGCTGTGCCCACTCAGGCGTAAGTTCGTCCAGCGTCATCTCGGTGATGTCGATGGAAATCAGCGGAAATCCGAGCGACTTCCCGATCAGCGCCTTGCGCCCGTCGAAGGCGTGGCCGAGTTCGATTTCAACGCCGCCCAGCACCATCGGCTCGACCTGGACCGGCGGCCCGAGCACAGCCACGTCGAGCCGGAATTTGCTGCCAAACGGCGTCTCCAGGGGATGCTCGGTTGCCACCCGGTCGGCGCCGAGCAACAAGTTGCCTTCCAGCGGATAATCCGACGCATCCGCATCCTTGAACGCCCACGGCATCGCAAGCCCGGCATTCAAGCGTCGGGAGAGTTCGGCCGCGACACGTTCTTTCGCCCGCCGGTGTTCGGGGCTTTCCTGCACGGCGCGCCACCGACTGGCTTCTTCATCGTCGAAGTGTGCTTTGGGGTTGAAGGTGTGCTGGGCAGGAAGCACCCGAAAATGGGATCGCCGACGCAGCTTTCCGCTTTCAAAGGAGGGGCTGACCCATGTCACCATCTGTCGTGATGCGTCTGGAGATACCAGGGGCCACAGTTTGCGCGCATGCTCCCGGCTGCGAACGTCGCGGGCGGCGATCGTGGTCTGAAAAATCCCTTTTCGAGAGAAGACAACGATCGCCTCGTCCATTCTTGGCCTTCCCTTATGGCGATACGGTCGCTAATTTCGTGGTGTCATCCAACTTGCGGTGAATCAGCGATACCAGCGTCAGGATGTCCAGTGCATCCTGTTCGGACATGGGCCAATTCGTCTTGGGTGCATGGGCCAGCGGATTGCGCACGGCGCCAAACAGGCCGATCAGAAGATTGGCAAAGCCTTTCTGCTCGCTCTTCTCGGACTCTGTGGTGAGCGGCCCCAAGGCCAGAACGGGCTGCTGGCCTGAGAATGCCTTGTTCACCAGCTCAGCGCCATCGCCGCTCAGGCCCGAAAGCAGGCGAATCCGCTCCGCAACGCCTTTCGTTGCCTCGAACACGGCATGGAAATAGTTTTCGTCCAGCAACTCCGCGCGGCAGTAGTTCAGCACTTCCGCGTGGACGACACGGCTTTCCAGAGCAGCCCTGAGTCGCCCCGCTCGGGCCCGCGCGGCATCGAGCGTCGTGGTCTTATCGGCGTGCGCGACCTTGCCATCTTCGCGCACGTAGAAACCGGAGAAGGCAAGCACGACGTTGAGTTCGTCGCGCCGCCAAGCGAACGTCGCAGGTTCGCGGGCGTAGTTCACAGGGTTCATCGCGCGATTGATGAACATGATGAGATGGTTACCGACCTGGTGCTGATTCTGTACGCCGGCCAGCGCATTGAACAATCGCTTCCACTTGGTCATGCCAGGCGACGTGTCGGCAACCTCGATTTCGTGCAGCAGGCGTTCTATCTGTGTGCCACTCAGGCCGCGCTCGGTATCGGCGAGCACGCGGCAAGCGGCTTCAAGATGCTGTGAGCTGAAAGGAGGAATTCGCGTCGCCACTGCCTGTCTCCGTTGTCAGGCATCAGATGATGGCCTGCAAGCCCTTATCGGCAATGATGTTCAGCAGTTTGAGTGCAGGTCCTGTGGGATGGGTCTCGCCTTGCTCCCACTTTCGCACGGTCGAAGCCGTGGTGTGCAAGTGAAGCGCGAACACCGGCTGGCTGAACTTCAAGGTTTCGCGCAGGCGTTTGATGTCGGCCGCGCCGAACTCCCGCACGGGAGGCGGGCAAATCGCGTCGAACTCGCGCATCGTCACCTTGCTGATCGCTCCCGCTTCATGAAGCGCAGCCAGGTCACCTCGCAGGGATTCAATGATCTTGCTCACAATGCACCTCCAATAACAGACCGGACTGCAACGCCATCGACAAGGCTTCGGCAGACAGTTCCATGAACACCTTGCCGGCGAATTGCAGTGCCTTCTTCTCGTCCTGTGTGACGTTCGCCTTATCGCTCTTGGAAAACCCGTGCAGGAACACATAGCGGCTACCTATCCTGGCTGACAGCAGCGTGCGGTAGCCGCCGCTCTTACCGCCACCGGGGCGAGCCACCCGCTTCTTGTAGAGGGAGCCGCCCAAGTCCGCATCGATCAGACCGTTTTCCATCTCCTGAACCGCTTTGCACAAGGCAGCATCGGGCAGCTTCTCACTCGCCTGCCACCGCGCGAAGTCCCTGCGCTTGAGGATGCTCGTCATGTCGACCTCCAAACTATACCCGTAACGGGCATGTTTTTCAAACCTTCGCCGTGAAGCCGCCCTGGAAGGGGGGGCCTGCCCGATTCTCGTGACACCAACACGACAATCGGAACAGGCAAGGCGGGGTGCTGGCCGCTGCTCATGCAGTGGCTTCCGCCGGGCGCGAGGCACCCGTGATCGCCAGCCGCCGGCTTGCCACCAGCTCGGCCGCGTCGCGCACCGGCTTGTCCTCGGTGTGGACGTAGTGCATGAACATCGCCACGGTCTTGTGACCCGTCAGCCTCATCCCCACCTTGGTCGGCACGCCCGAATTGGCAATGTCCGTCGTGGCGCGGTGGCGGATGCCGTGCGTGCCGACATGCGGCACGCCGGTAGCCTTGAGCACGCGCTTCCAACCTCCATAGTGCTCGCCAAAGGTCAGGTGTCGGGTCGGATCATTGGGTGACGGCAGGACATAGGGGCAACCCTCCCGGCGCGGCGCAGTCGAAAGCAGCCGATAGGCTTCCTCGCTCATAGGCTTGGAAACGCCTCCGGTCTTGCTGTCGGGCCAGACGACGCGGCGCTTCTCCAAATCTACCCAATCCCATTCCAACGGGCAGATTTCGGAGCGGCGAGCAGCGAATTCGAATTGCAGGCGGATCGCCAGCGGGATGACGTAATTCTCCAGCCCTTCCGCCTCCAAATGCTCCAAGTGACGGAAGATCCGTACCAGCTCATCGTCCACGATGAGCCGGGTTTCCTTGCCCGGCGGGTACATCGGGACGTGACGGCATGGATTCGTGCCGTCCGGGCGCAGGCCCCATACTTCGGCCAGATTGAACATCTTGCGCAGCACGCCGAAGGTGCGGTTGGCCTCGGCCGGCTTGTAGGCCAGCTTCTTCATCAACGCGGCCACGTCCGGGCGCTTCACGTCCTGCACCTTCATCCGGCCCATGATGGGGATGATGCAGCGGTCGATGACCCCCTGGTAGCCTCGCTGCGTGCTGGGCTTATTGCGCTGCCTGGAGTAGTCCTCCATGAAGGTGTGGCAAAACTCCTTCATGGTCGGAGCCTTACGGGCAGCGTTCTTGGCCGCGCTGGGGTCGCCGCCCTTGCGCACCTCGGCCAGCCACTCCTGAGCCATCGTGCGTGCCTGATCGACTGTCAGCTCGCCGTACTGCCCCAGGGCGGGTTTGCGGCGTTCGCCGGCGTTCGTGCGGTACTGGAGCATGAATACCTTGCGGCCAGCAGGGGTGATCTTGCATAGGAAGCCGGGCACCACGGTATCCCGGAGCTCGATGGCCTTGGATTGAGGTTGTGCCGAGTCGACTACGGACTTGGTGAGCTTGATTTTCGCCATGATGACTCCTCGGAAAGCCCGGTTTCCAAGAGCCGCATGGGAGCCACGCGAGGGGAAGCCGGGTCAAATTTCGGAAAGCACCGGCATATGTTGAACTCGCTTAAGTGGTTGATAAACCTGCTGTATCTAGCCCTGGCGTAGTCCAGCGAATTGCGATGCTGGAGTCATCGTGAAACAAAAAAAAGTCCATCGAGGTCTTTGGCCCCTACATTCACACCTACAAGTTCAACGAGGCGGTGAGTGATGGCGTGGTGCTGGATCTGCGCTACGAGGCGCGGGATATCGATCAGCGGGTCAAATCCCAGAAAAAAGTGGATGAGTGGTTCGATACCAAGACCAAGGATCTCTCGCGGCTGGGCAAGCAGCAGCTTAAACAGAAGTGGGCCTCAATGCAGAAGCTGCTCTCCAGTCGTTCGCGGCTGGAGCAGATAGTGGCCGATATTCTGCTCGACTTCGAGCGCAAGCCCCGGCTGGCCGATGGTCGTGGCAATGCCATGCTGGTCTGCGCCAGCGTCTATCAAGCCTGCAAAAGTTACGAGATGTTCAGCCAGGCCGGTTTTGCTGGCAAGTGCGCCATCGTCACCAGTTACCAACCCAATGCCAGCGAGATCAAGGGCGAGGAGACGGGCGAGGGGCTGACGGAGAAGCTGGCCAAGTACAACATCTATCGCAAGATGCTGGCCGACTATTTCGAGCAGCCGGAGGATGAGGCGGCTAAGCGGGTCGAAGAGTTTGAAAAACTGGTCAAGCAGCGTTTTATCAAAGAGCCGGGCCAGATGCGGCTGCTCATTGTCGTGGATAAGCTGCTGACCGGTTTTGATGCCCCCTCTGCCACCTACCTCTATATCGACAAGAAGATGGCTGATCACAACCTGTTCCAAGCCATCTGTCGGGTGAATCGGCTGGATGGTGACGACAAGGAGTACGGCTACATCATCGATTACAAAGACCTGTTCAAGTCGCTGGAGAAGACGGTCAACGACTATACGGCCGAGGCCTTCGCGGGTTATGACAAGGAGGATGTGGCCGGGCTGCTCAAGGATCGACTGGCCCAGGCCAAAGAGGATCTGGATAACGCTCTGGAAGCCGTCCGTGCCTTGTGTGAGCCGGTGAAGGCGCCCAAGTCGCAACTCGATTATCAGCATTATTTCTGTTGTGAGCCGGGAGCCGATGAAGAGACCCTGAGCGAGAAAGAGGCATTGCGGCTGACCCTCTATCAGTTGGTGGCCAAGTTGATCCGCGCCTTTACCAATCTGGCGGGTGAGCTGGAGGAGGCGGGTTACAGCGCCTCGCAGGCCGCCTCGATCAAGCAGGAGGTCGAACACTTCGCCAAGGTCCGGGATGAGATCAAGCTGGCCAGTGGTGATCTGGTGGATATGAAGCAGTTCGAGCCGGGCATGCGCCAGATGCTGGATCTGTGGGTGGATGCCGACCCCAGCGAGACGCTGATGGACTTTGAGGAGCTGGGGCTGCTGGAGCTCATTATCCAGCGCGGCCCCGAGGCGCTGGATGGGTTGCCCAAGGAGATGCGCGACAATCAGGAGTCGATGGCCGAGGCGATTGAAAACAACGTGCGCCGGACCATCGTCGATGAGAACCCGGTCAACCCCAAATACTACGAGAGGATGTCGGTGCTGCTCGATGAGCTGATCGATCTGCGCCGCCAGCAGGCCATCTCCTATCAGGAGTATCTGGAAAAGGTCCGCGAGCTGGCCAAGCAGGTGAAATATCCACAGAGCCATAGCCAGAGCGCCTACCCAGAGAGCATAGACACGGCAGCCAAACGGGCACTCTATGACAATCTGGGCAAGGATGAGCTGCTGGTGGCCAGGATTGATACCGCCGTGCGTTATACCAAGAAGGCCGATTGGTATGGCGATCGCTTCAAGGAGCGGGAGATCGCGTTTGCCATTGCCGAAGAAACCAAGGGATACGATGTGACCGTTGCCGAGGTGATGGAGCTGGTGAAAGCGCAGCAGGAGTACCACTGATGCCCCTGATCACCATTGGTGAGCTCACGCTGGAGTTGCAGCATAAGGGGATCAAGAACCTGCACATCAATGTGCTGCCCCCTGATGGTCGCGTGCGCGTCTCGGCCCCGGCGTCGCTGTCACAGACGGCCATCAGAATGGCCGTGGTCAGACGCTTGCCGTGGATCCGGCAGCAACAGGCCCACTTTCAGGCGCAGCCACGTCAGAGCGAGCGCCAGATGTGCAGCGGCGAGACGCACTACCTTTGGGGACGGGGCTATCGATTGGAGGTGATCCCGGTTGAGGGAGCGCACAGCGTCAAGCTACAAGGGGGGTGGATCCGGATGCGGGTTCCCGCTCATTATGACGCCGCGAAGCGAGAAGCCTTGCTACTGGGCTGGTATCGCCAATTGCTACGCCAGCGGCTGCCGATATTGATGGCCAAGTGGCAGGCCTTGCTCAACGTCACCCCTTCGTTTGTCGGTATCAAACGGATGAAGACCATGTGGGGGAGCTGCAAAACAGATACATCCCGCATCTGGATCAACCTCGAATTAGTCAAGAAGCCCCCTGAATGCCTGGAATTTATTGTGGTGCACGAGCTGGTTCACCTGTTAGAGCGCAAACATAACCAGCGATTTATCACACTGATGGATACCCATCTGCCCAACTGGCGCGAGCATCGCGAGAAGCTCAACAAGATGCCGCTGGCATTTAATCGGTGGGGGTATTAGGGCTGGTTTAGCCACGATTTATTCTTCCAAAAAGTAATCTGAATCCAGGGTTTTAATGGTGAGGGTCTGGCGGGTAGTGACGCCGACGCCGTATTCGATCATCAGGGCGGCAAGACGGGCACCGTCGATCAGCACGATGCGCTTCTCAATCAGTCCGACATACTCCTGCGCCTCACGGCTAAAGCTGGAGGTGGTGATAAAGACCCCCTTGCGGGCCTTGTGCAGATCCAGCGCCCCCGCGAAGGACTGGATCTCGGGACGCCCCACGGTTTTGTCGGTGTAGCGCTTTGCCTGCAGGTAGATGGAGTCGAGCCCCAACCGGTCTTCCTTGATGATGCCATCGATGCCGCCATCGCTTTGGTAACGGGTGGTGCGGGCGGCATCCTGCTGGCTGCCGCCATAGCCCATGGCCACCATCAGATCGACCACCAGCTGTTCAAAGAAACGAGGGGAAAGGCCCAAGATCTCGGCAAGCAGGTCATCGGCAAGGGAGCGATTGATGGCAGATAGTGCCTGCTCAATCTGCTCTTGAGGGGTGCTGGCCTGCTCTGGTGTTGGCGTGTCTGTCGGGATCGCTATGGCTTGTTGCGTATTGCCTGCGCTCTCACTGGAGGCCAGGGTAAACGCCACGAACTCGTTGAATTGGGCCAGATAGCGGTTGTCGATAGTATGTCCCGAGACTAGCGCCGCCTTACCCCGTTCGGTGATAAGGCAAATGCCCCGCTTGGGTTGCTCGATGAGTCCTGCCTTGACCAGATAGGTCTTGGCCCAGCCAACCCGGCTGCGCAGCGTGGTTTGGCGACCACTGGGCAAGGTGTCAGCCAACTGCTCCGGAGTAAAGGCGTAGTGCTGGCAAACCCGCTCGAATACCTCACGTAGAGAGCGGGCGACACCATCGGCCAATACCTTGAGCACGGCAGGCATCATGGCTTCATAGCTGGGCAGGGTTTCTTTCATCGGGCAACCAGATCGAGATAAAACAGGGGCTTATCTTGTCACAGCGACCTACTTGGGGCCAGTTGGTATCGAAGTCACTGGGAGCAACCTCAAAAAAACAGCGTCACCAAAAAAAGGGAAGGTCATGAATTGGCCTTCCCCAAGACCCACCCACTTATCACGGACGAGTAGGTTTAAAAATGTTACCACAAGCGGATGTGTGGTCACGCCTTGCGGTCAGGATTGGCGTCCATGCTCGCCGCAGGGTAAATACAGATATAGACATAGCCATGGCTACCGAGGGTGTCGGCTTCGCAGGTAAAGCCGCCGTGCTGGATAGTGATGCAGTGCTGACGTTGAGCATCCAGCTCGCCGGTTAGCAGCTTGGCTTCCAGAGCCTTGATGATCTCCGGGAAAGCCAGGTCGAGCTTGGCTATCTGCGTCTCACTCCATTCACCGATCAGACTGGCCCGATCGGATAGAAAATCGAGCCGGTAGCGACTCTGTATCAGACGAGCGCCAAAGCGTGGCGTCACGGTATGGGGCAAACCCCACTGTGCAAAAATCCGAGTGGGGTGGTCTGGCGCTACGGGGTGTTGGTTGTTGGTGTGGGTGGTTGTCGTGGTCATGATTAGCGATACCTCAGTTGAATGTCGATGCAGGTGCCGGGCACGTTGTGGCGCTGGCGTAGTCTGGTCAGGTGCTCAGGGAGTTCGGTCAGGTTTGTCAGCCGCCCCCGGTAGAGCCGAGAAAGATTGATGTAGTCGGGATGGCTCACGGTGATGGTCACCTGATGCCCCGGCTGCCAGCGGCCAAGCAGGCGTGCCTTGGCTTCCTTGATGGTGGTGATGCCGGGGGCGGGTAACGTCTGCCGGTTGCGCAGATGCAGTTTGTTGAGCTCGGGGGCGTAGCGATGCACCTCGAGCCCGGTGATAAGACGGGTCATGTTCGGTGACTCCAATGATGCAAAGGGCCAGCCTGTGATGGCTGGCCCTTTATGTTGTTTGTTGATGAGCGATGAGATGTTCGCGGTGGCTAGCCGTTGTAAAACAGGATGTAGTTCACACCAGCTTGCTGGGCGGCAGTGAGCAAGGGTTGCAGTGCTGGTGGAATGGCATCGAGCTCCATGGCCAGGTTCAGGGTGAACTCATAGGCGGAGTCATCTTTCACACCGACATGTTCATGGGAGGCCCTTTGCTTGACCCATTGCCATTCCGGCACCAGATCTGCGTCATCGTAATCGCCGATGATGGAACTCATGGCGACATCCAGCATCTGCATCACCGAATGGCCTGCCAGTGGGTTCGTTGTTGCAGGTAGGAGGTTAGTCATTGAGCGGTTCCTTGTTGTCTGGGCTGTGGGTTACATCTGATTGATAACCGGCTTGCAATTAAGGCGGTCAAGCAGGTGCAGTGAGCCGTATTGGGCTACCAGTCGGTCTATGGCCATTTGGGCGCAGTCTGTTCTGCTGGGCTTATTCTCGGGTATGGCGTAACGCGCAGTGAGCCAGCCACCGAGCAGCGCAATGCGATAGCCGCTCGGGATGTGGGTGAGTGAGGTGCCGATGCCCCTCCCGTGAATGAGGAAGGGCACGGCTTGGCCACCGATGTCGATATCCATGCGCTGGCCCTTGAGTTCGAAGGTGGTGAGCTCGCCGGTTTGCGGATGTTTGCCGGGCACCTTGATAGTGATGTGTTTGGCCATTTCACACCTCCGGTTTGGCTTCAAAATGGCGGGTCACCACACCCGCCTCCGGGTCGATGCTGATAAACGCCGGGGCTTGTGGGTGGTACTGGTAGAGCCGCGCCAGTTCGGCTCGAAACGCCTCGACATTCGGCGCAATCACATGACTAGTATCCCCTTCGGCATAGGTAAAGGTCTCGAGCTTCTCGGTGTGAATCCAGATACCGAAGTACCACGCATCTTCTTCGGTATCGTATTGCTGCCAACCTTGAGCCAGTAGTGTGCGGTCGTAGTAGTAACGGTCAGCCTGATGGCTGCCCCGGTCGATGCGGCAACCCGTCACGGTGAGCTCGAACGGGATACGCCCTGCCTTCAGAGCCTTCTTGACCCGGCGCAGCAGCTTGAGGGCTTTGGCTCTACTACGGCCATTACCGAGTGGTTGCTGCTGCCTGGCCCGCAATCCCAGGTGGGTCATTATCTTCGGCGCGGTGTTGTGGTTGAGCTGACCGATGGCAGTGGTGATCTGCCGAGCGGTCAGGGTCTTGTAATCACGCAGGTCGTGCATGGTTGGGCTTCCTTCAAATGCATACAGCCCCTCGGAGTGAGGGGCTGTATGGGGTCTTGTGTGTGCTGGTGGCCGTGGCTCAGGTGTGACTACTCCAATCCGGCTTGTCATTACTACCGTGGTTGACGTAGGCCCCGACAATTACCCGTTGCCACTCACCGACCGGCTGACCCGCTGCATTACAGGCGCAGCGAAAGCGGGCGAAGTTAATCTCTCGTGGCAGGTGCTCACGCATATCCCGTGGACTGACAAAGAGCGTGGTCTTGTGCAACACAGGGTTGGGGGCCACCAGCGGGCCACCAATACGTCGCCCCTCCACATCGTGGGCATAGGCAAAGCCCGGCAGCATCAACTGCTGACTGATGAGCTTGGCAAGCCCTGAGTGAGCACACATGGCCTCCGCTACGGAGGCCTGGCTAAAGCTGTCGTTGAATTCGATCATGGGTGTTTCTCCTTTTCCTCCGGTGAACGGTAAGCAGCTGCCAGCAGCGCAAACTGTTCGACCAGATAGCTGATACTGATGCCCAGTTCATCGCTCACCCCATCCCCTAGACGGTGATGCAGGTGTGCCATGTCATCGGCGACACGTTGGGCTAGGTGGGCCATTGAACTCGGTGGCGAGCTTGCCACTGTCAGGGTGATGTAGAGATCCATCACATCTCTCCCCAGGGTGCTTGCTCCCACAGTGACAGCCGGGTCAGCACGTCTTGTGCGAGAGCCTGTTGCAACTGCTGTAGTACCTTCACAAGCCGTGGGGCCTGCTCAGGGCTCCCGGTCCATTCGCTCGATTGGTACAGGGCGCAGCAGGTGAACTTGTAGAGGGCCACCAGCTCGCTATCGGTGAGTGGAGCCTGGTGGTAACGGTGGGCAGGTTTAAGCGGACTCAGCTTGGTAGAGCGGTGCTGAAGTGGTTGATGACGCCCCAGCTGATAGCGATGCCAGACTGCACGCCGGTTGGCGAGCATCATCAGTCGCACTAACCGATCTACCCGCCACGTCCAGGTACTGGTCGTGTCTGCTGGCGGCAGCCACCAGAGGGTGCGCAGTAGCTCCAGGGTGTAGTGCGGTGGCAACGGGCCATTGCAAAAGCGGTGTAACTGCACGGCAAAGGTCAGGTAGTCCTGGCGATCGATCATGAAGGCAGACATGGGCTAGCTCCTTGAAATGCAAAAGGCCACCTGCAGTGAGGTGGCCTTGTGGGTGATGGTGTTGGACCTGATGATCCGGATTGGCTAATCGCGCAGCTGATGTAGCAGCACATCAATGACCTCGATGCAGTCAGCCTGGGTGAGCTGGTAGCCGTTAGGCAGGTGGGCCACGATGGCGGGATCTGCCTGCATCTCGACGTTGTCTGCCAGCCAAAAGCGCAATTCGAGGAGGATATCGAGGGCGGTGAGGTGTGATGTGCCTGGGACCAAGTTCATAGCTGACCTCTCTCTTTCAGGGATACCACACCCTCAGCACCGACCACCAGATGGTCAAGCAACCGGACATCCACCAGCGCCAAGGCCTCTTTGAGGGCTTGGGTAAAGACCCGGTCAGAGTAGCTGGGTTCCGGGTTACCACTGGGGTGATTGTGGACCGCGATAATGGCCCCGCTGTTAAGCAGCAAGGCCCGCTTGACCACTTCCCGTGGGTAGATGCTGGCACTGTCCAAGGTGCCACGAAACAGCTCCTCAAAAGCCAGTACGCGATGCTGGGAGTCGAGGAACAGTGCCCCAAACACTTCATGCTCCCGGTCCTGCAGCAGGGTTTGCAGCCGCTCGGCGGCCTCAGTGGTACTGGTAATGGCAGTGCCTTTGGCCAGGCGTTTACGGGCAATCTGATTGGCAATACGCAACATGTCTTGCTCGGTCACCGGTTCGGTGACGACATAAGTGCCGGGGCATTCTCCGGCTTTGAGTTTGTGGTAACGCATATTGGGTCTCCAAATAAGCAAAACCCCGGCACGCAGGAAGCATGTCGGGGTCAAAGATAGAAAGGTTGTTGGTTCTCTTTGAGGGGGGTCAGTTGACCGTGGTGGGGCCTGTTGTAGCTGTGGGCTCTCGCTTCACCGGCATCAGCGATTCGGGGACCAGCATGGTGAGCGGGACGGCCAGCGCCAGGCTCAAGCGCTCTGCCAGTTCGTAAGCTGGGCCGATAGTGTCGTAGTCAGCTACCCAGGTAGCCAGTGCCAGCCCGCTGGTCTCTACCGCCCGTAGGTAGACGCTGTAGCCTTGAACTGTCAGGCCACTGTCGCGCACCACCTGCGTCTCGCCATCTCGATTAATCGCTTCAAGCTCAACGGCGATCGGTTGGTTGGGCATCGTGTGTCTCCTCTTGGGGTAAGGGGTCACTCTCTACTCGATAACCGTGATGAGTGCAGGTACGCTGCAGGTCAGCCAGGAAACTTGCCAACACACGGGGTTGCTCGCTGAGAGAAACCGGTCCTGCTTGGCTGCGCCAGAAACAACGACGCTTAGGGTCAACGCAGATTTCATCCACGGGATGGCTCATGGTGCGCCAGTCCTCGGCATTGGTGAGGGAGAGCAGTTGCCACTGCCCCCCATACCAGCGCAGGTGCAGTGTAACGGTGCGAGCGTTTGGGCTACCAGGAGTCAGATGCAGCAACCAGCGCTCGCCCTGGTGAGTCGGCTGCAGTTTGGCTTTGGCCGCGACCAGGCCCAACCACTGACGTGAGGTATGGGAGAGCGGCAGTTCGTTAGTCATCACACACCTCCTAATCGCCGCTAACCGTGACGCTGAAGCATTCCAACCGGCAGTAGGCAATGAAGTTGCTCTGCCAGATATCGAACAACTCCCGGGCTTCAGCCAGCCGTAGCGGCCCCCAGCCCAACATGGTGTGTTCCCCGTCGAGGAAGTTGAAATCAAGCTCCTTGCAGAGCTCGGCATCCTGGCCCAGTCCCTGGTAACTGAAATCGGTGACGTAATCGACCAGCCAGTCGTCAAGACCACGTACCAAGCGGATCTCGACCGGGTGGACGCCACCCTGTTCAGCGCTGTAACCGGGGTTACGGAAGTTGAAGGTCAGCTGGGTGCAGCGCCCCAGATCGAGATCGGTACGTTCGGCTTCTTGGCTGAGCAGGGCCAGTAGAGCCTGACAAACGGGCAGGGCAAAGCCGTCCCGGTAGAAGGGAATAGTCATAGGTTGTGCTCCTTGAAAGTGTGAGGTAGCGGCAGTGGCTCAGTCGGTGAGCCAGGACCAGAGGCGGCTGACTGCGTGAACGGCTAATGCGCCGGTTGCCAGGGGGACCCAGCTTGGCGATGTCGCGAGGGTGGTCAGGGTGATAGCAGAGGTGGCGAGCGTTATGTAATCAGACGTTGTGCGCTCGCGGCTCAACACAGTCATAGCTGGGGGAATGATAGTAGTCTGTGGAGTACGAAGGGCCGCTTTCGCCACCGCCGTTGCTACCTGACTAACCTGTGTCGAGTGGTGGATACCGTGGATGCACCACATCACGAAGTGTTCACAGTTACTGAACAACACATCGTATCGATGCTCGCCCAGCCGTGTACGGGCACGTTTGAGGCTCGCTGTTCGGTCATACCGCCTGACAGGGCAAAATTTGCACCAGACCGGCTTACCATCGGAAAACGCATCCAGAGAGGTCATCACGATTTCACCGGGTAGGCCGAGATTAGGCCCCTGGTAGTGGATAACGAGGTCGCCCCCGACATAGAGGCCGTGGTGGGTATAACCGAGGCGAGCGGTCACCAGATGATCGCCTGGGGTGAATCGAGACATGAAGTTAACTCCTTGTGGTCAGGCATAAAAACGAAACAGGGCACCTTGTGGGTGCCCTGGAGTCGGTGTGAAAAGATGTATGCGACCCATCCGCGCCCAACCGAGCAGGGTTGAGTCTTGGGGCAGAAGCTAGCCCGGCTGGACAGTGCCGACCGGGTATTGCTGCTTGAGACGTTTGAGCTATTGGTCGAGCGTTTGGCCAAATCCTGAGTTAGAGCGCACCGGGTGCCTGTGCCGCGCCTTTACCCAATTTGTTGGTTAACGGGGATGCCCGAGTTCGCGAACCCTGTGGTCTGGTCTCCGCTTGCGGTGCCGGTTCGGCTGTCGAATGTTCCCCTTCCTCCACCTGAGGGTAAAACTCTTCCAATAGCATTGGCACTTCTTCATCCACGTCCTCGAACTGACCATTACGCAGCAAGGCTCGCGCCACCGCTTCCATCTCGCTGATTGTCAGTCCCGCCTCCTCATCCAGCATCGCTTCCTGCCGTGCCTGACCGACCGCCTCCGTCAGAGTCAGCTCGTCCCGCAGAGTCAAATCCACGTAGTAGACCGGGGTGCGGTAGGACTGGGTGGTGCTCTTGGCCCGTAGCCGTAAGGTCAGCGGCAGATAACGGGTCAGGCCGCCACTCACCGCCTCGAAGTACTTGAGGCGTGCCGCCAGGGTCCGTACCGAGTTATAGCCTGTGGTACGAAAGATAAAGCTGCCGAGCTCATCCCCCTGCCCCTCCACAAATAGGTTCAGTCGTCCGTACAACTTGCAGCCCTGTTGCTGGCCGTAGGGACAGCGCTCCGGACCGGGGCAACTGACTTCCTCCATCCCTTGCGCCCCCACCCGTTTTGCCACCTCTCCATTGCCGACACAAAGCGGCCGTCCGGTTTGGCGGTCAAAGGCGCTGTACTCCGCCCTCAGGTTCAGATCGCTGTCATTGAACAGCACCCGCACCGGAATGGCGCGGATCTTGGCCTGCTCATGCCCTTGAGCGAACTGCTGATGCAAGGGATGGAGCAACCATCCCCCTTTCTGCTGTACCTGGGTGGTGAGGGTGAAACTATCGTCCTTCTCAGGCACCCATTTCCCCTCTTTCTGTACCAGCCTGCCGATACAGATCCGCCCGATCACGGGTGGGGTAATCGCCAGTCCTTTGATCATGGTGTGTGTCTCCTGGCCGCGTGAGCTGCCTGAATGGTGAAACGGCGTGAGCCGGGCACCGGTTTGACGTAGTGGCTGAGCAGGTCGGGATGATCCTGCCCGAGCCGTTCCAAGTCCGGGGCCAGCCGATCCTTGCTGCGTTTCCAAGTGATCTTGCCGTCGGCAAAGAGTCCTGCCGTAGCCTCTCCCAGCGTGGCCTGTAGCCGCTGCTTGATCTGTGATTCGCGTAGCTCCACTTCCTCCTTGTGTTCGCGCAGATGCAGCAACTCCCCGAACAGCTGGTTGAACTCGGGTGAATCGGAGAGATCGACGGTTTCCCCGTCATCGCGGGGGAAGAGCCAAGCCAGCGCCGAGCCTGCATCTTCGGAGCCATCGGGCTCGGGCTGCTGGTCGTGGGTGACCTGATGCCAGAATTGCGCTTCCCGCTCGGTGAGATCCCGGATCTTTTCCTCGTCGCGTTCGATGCGGTAAATCCGAAAATCTTGACCACCGATTAGTACCGCCACTTCCGCCCAGGCATGACCGGTGACGGCGAGCTGATGCAGTACCTGACACTGGTAGGCGACCGGTACGCCCTCCTCCCATTGGGGGGCACTGTGATAGCTGGCAGTCTTGATTTCGAGGATGCCGGGGCCGTCGGGGTGGCCCACCACCTCCCGGTCGAGATTGGCGAGCATAAACAGGTGCTCGGGGTGCTGTAGTACCGCATTGACCCGGCGCACCCGATAACCGGTGCGCTTGGCGTAGACCTGCGCCAACACCGGTTCGAGCTCGATACCCCACAGCACAGCTTCTTTGTGGGAGATATCTTCCGGCTCCTTACGCCCGGTCTTTTCCAGCCACAGTGACAGCGGGCATTTATAGGGTGAGAGGCCCACCGCAACGGCGGCATCGGATGAACCTAGCCCAAGCTTGCGGATCGCCAACCACTGCTTGCGAGAGAGGTCGGTGGTGGAGGCTAAGCGAATAGCCTGACCGTATTTGGCTTTTGCTTTCATCATTACTCCTTGTCAGCGGCATAAACGTCCCCGCCCGGCCTGATGGCTGGGTAGGGGTCTATGACGGGTAAATGAAATAAATCGGTAGAGCGGGGATTACTGCAGCAGAGTAAGGGCCTGATTGAGGGCCTGAGACTTTAGCTGAGCACCCTGACCAAACCAGGCAGAGTCCAGGCGATAGTCCTGACTTCGGGCACGGCGATGATGGTCCACATATTCCGTCACCGCATTGACCAGCCCCCAGGCGGTATTCTGGGAGCTGGCCAACTCCGAGCCCATACCGGCGCCTTGATATAGCTCGTGGAGCTGTTGGACTGGTCGGGTGAGGATAATTTGATTGTCGGCATCCAATGGCTGGTCCAGCAGGACGCTAAAGAAACGTAGCGCCTCTTCTGGGGCAACAGGACGGGCAGCCAATGCTTTGGTCTGGGTTTTGAATTCATCCCAATGAGCAAGTCCCAACCCTAATTCCTCTTTGACAATAGCCGGGTCAAATGTCGTCGAGTGAGAGACTTTGACTGCCCCAGTGCTATTACGCAACGCCATCTGCAGGGTGTTATTACAGACCACTCGCAATGAGGTAAATTGCGCCGTGGTGCAGAGCGTGCCGTCGCAGCTGGTTGCCAGCAGCAGATAGGACTTCACCAAGTCATTGCCTTTGAGTTTCAAGTCTTGGCCGGTACGGGCCAGCGCCCACAATTTACGGCCGCCCTTAAGTGAGCCAGCGGTTTCTAATTCAAAGCCGCCGATTTCCACTAAATCCTGATAGAAGTGCAGCACCTCATGGGGCTGTACCACGTTATAGCGTTGGGAGACGACCGACAGGGGTTCGAGCGTGTCGGATCGGTAAAGCACCTTGCTGTCTTTATAGGGGCGAATATGCAAGGCATCGGTAGCAACGTTAAACATCACATTGCTCTGCTCGATGGTCCAGTCCATTCCGGCAGCTTTAAGCCAGATCTCCAAGGATTGTCGTGGGGGTAAGATATTTCCGAGGCCGTGCCAGGGTGTTTGGCCAGTGTAGGCCATGGTATCGATGAGATGAGCCATATATCAATCTCCAATGAAAAAGGGGCTGGCAAAGCAGCTCCAGAGGTAGGTTCATAGAGAGAATATATATCTGAAATTTATTTGATTGAAGGTAATCGGAATGCAAGGTGACAGCACAGCACCATAAAATCAGACGGTGCTATATGAAAATGCCAGACGGCCGCCAGTAATGTTTTGGGGTTCATTTGTAGCTGATATTTTTGATATTCCAGATATTTTTGATATTCGTATCTGAAAGTATCTGGAGGGGCATGCTTGATGGGGTGCAGGGACTTTTACATCAGAGGGAGGAGAAGCGACCAGCGTACCAAGATCGACGCTTTAGGTCGTGGTTGCACGAAAGTGCATTAACCTACGCTTTGGCAACTTGCTCCATTTCTGAAAACAATACTCTACAATATAAATATATACAATCTATTCTCGCAGGTATAATTGGCATTGATGTGCATCAAGATGTGCTCATTCATTAGGCTAAGGGTGATGATACCTGAACAGTGATTGCACAACTTTAGTTTTTTTACCCAACTCAATGATGTTTTCAACATCATCTCCAGGGGCAGATAAAAACATCATGATAGCTGAATGGTCCAAAAGGCAAACGCCGAGAGAAGAACCTGTAATACAATGAATTAGATTTTTAGATAAATCATCTGATAAGACGAATCCTGCTTCAATTAATTCTTCTACAAATGATGTATGTTCTACATCTGTGTTGATTTTATCTAGTCCAGTCAATATTTTCCCTGAGATTTCATTAAGTTTATCAAGTAGGCCGTGGTTAATAAATTCGGAGAAGTGATTAAGATTTAAACCATTATTTATAGATGTTTGTCTTGAATGTGCAACTTTTTCCTGAACGTGCGAAGTTGTGTGTCGTGCAATGGTATAATTATAAGCGTAGATAGCTTGTGCTATGATCGTATTATACGTATTTCCGCCAGATATAATAGAGTGTTTTATATATTCATCTTTAGAAAGCCATGAGTCATTGCTGTTTCCTATAACGTGCTGAGATGCACGTGTAGGGACAAAAACGATGCCTTGATGGTTTATAATGTCATTAACCTGTTGCATTAAAGAACCATTCTTAATCGCCTTCCACTTTAAATTGTACATTAATCCAATTTTTAGCACAGCTAGCGCATGTTTAATAAACCCGAATGTAGATAGATTTTCTCTATCTACACTATCGATTATGTCTAAAGCCATTGCTGGGTCTTCATTTTTAATGCAATCAAGTGCGTCTATTAGCACGATATATTGAGAGAGATATTTTTGGTATCGATTGGCTACTTGTTTCGTTAGCGTGATGATTTTAGTGACATTATTTTTGTTAAATTCAACCACTCTCTGATAGTGGTCTTCCGCTTTAATTTCTTGATAATCAAGGATATTTGAACTGTAATTTAAGTGGTTAGCTATAGGTGGCAGAGATACCATATTTGATAGATAAATTAATTGTTCTTCAAGTTGATATAATAATTTATTGTCGTTGTCAAATCGATACACTGCTGGGGTTTCAAAAAATGAAATAATTATTTCAACGATCCCATCTAAGTACAGAGTTTTACGTTCATTCAAATCATCAAGGTGCAATGATATAATGGCGGCAGGCATACCAAGCCTTGCAGCTTTAATATGTGCTTTTTCATTTTTAAGATCAAGTAAAGTGCAGATGTGTTGTGCAAGCAGGTTAAGCTTTTCGTTACCAAGGGTGAGTTTCCTATAGATGTTATAAAAATGGCCAAACATACCTGTTTTGTTATCTATATCTTGGAGGATGATTATAGCGGTGTAAGCAGCGGCTATAGGTCTAATGCTAAAAACAGAATTATCAACCTTTGCAGCAGAAAATTTGTGGTTGCAAATTTTAATGATTTGATTCAATTTTGTACAGGTTTGATTTTTTGATCCTGTTAAATAATAAAGGTATTTTAATAAGTCATTAATTAACGACTTATCGCCTTTTAAATTATACTTAATAAGTATGTCTTTATGTATGTCAAAGTAGTTTTGAATATAATTATGCATGTATTGTTTTGCAGCTTCCCTTCCAAATCGCCTCTGTCCGTTATCTTGTATCATTACATTTTCTAATCTTAGAATCTTGTCAAGATGATAATATATAGACATTTCACTTGCTTGTTGCTTAAAAATAGAAATGTCTACGCACATCAACGGAATTAATGCATTTTTAATATAAAGCTTAATTGTATCCTCGGCTGATTCTTTAAGAATATATTCCCTTCGAGCTAATGCAATATACACACTTTCTAATACATCAACATGGTTTGAAATCATGTCGGGCGATAAATTACAGCCAATATGTAAGAGTTCACATATCTCTTCTAGTCTTGGCAGGAGATCATCTTTGTCAGTTTTATTCTGAAAGTGTTCACGGTGCGCATCGAAAGGGCGTTTACTGGTTTGCTCTGTTTTCCGAGCCTCATGCCAAAGGCCAAGGGTGTCTTCTACAGAGTAGATAAATTCAGCAAAAGGATGTGTCTTCATGATTTGTCTGTTGGGTTCGTTGCAGAGTGGTTGTATGTGCATTTTTTGAACACTCAAGATGTGTTTTGTACGAACACAGTTGGATCTGACTCTTATACACAAGTAGCGTCCTGAACGGAACCTTTCCCGTTTTCCAGGATCTGATCTTCCATGTGACCTCCTAACATGGTAACGTTCATGATAACTTCTGCTCTTCATCGTGCGGCCGACTGGGCTAAATCTGTGTTCTCTTCGGCGGCGCTGGGTGATCCTCGCCGTACTGCCCGCTTGGTTAACGTCGCCGCCCAATTGGCAAAATATTCTGGTAAATCAATAACCATCTCATCAGAGGGTAGTGAAGCCATGCAGGAAGGCGCTTACCGATTTATCCGCAATCCCAACGTTTCTGCCGAGGCGATCAGAAAGGCTGGCGCCATGCAAACAGTCAAGTTGGCTCAGGAGTTTCCCGAACTGCTGGCCATTGAGGACACCACCTCTTTGAGTTATCGCCACCAGGTAAGTATTCACCGGAACAGTATTGACACAGGAAAAATGAGACGATCGTCTCTTGATCCCACTTTCCTGCTTGCTTGATCCTGCTCCTTAGATACGCTCCCCCCATGAGCAAAAACACCATGCATTCCGCGGGAATGCCCACCACTCTGGAGCAGGCCAACGAGCTGATTTATAAGCTCCTCGACCGCATCGCCGAGCTGGAGGACCGCCTCAATCAGCACAGCGGCAACTCCTCCAAGCCGCCTTCCAGCGACGGCCCCGGTGCACCGCCGCCGGCCCGCAAGCGTCCGGCGTCCGGCAAGCAACGGGGGGCGCAGCCCGGTCACAAGGGACATCGCCGCGAGCGGCATCCGCTTGATGCCCGCCTGACCCTGGTCCCGCATTACCCTGCCGCCGATTGCGCTTGCTGTGGCGGGGACATGGTGGCCCATGCCAAACCCTATCAGGTTCATCAGGTGTTCGAGCTGCCCGAGGTGAGCTATCTCGTCACCGAACACCAACTGTATCGTGCGACCTGCTCACGGTGTATCGGCACGACCCAGGCCGCACTGCCAGACAACGTCAGCAGCAGCCAGATGGGGGCCAATCTGCTCAGCTACATCGCGCTGCAAAGCGGCCAGTTTCACCAGAGCGTCAGCCAGATACAGCAGCAGCTCAAACAGCATTTCGGCCTGAGTTTTAGCCGGGGCGCCATCAGTGAGGCGCAGGGGCGGGTGAGTGCCATGCTCACCCCGACCTACCAGGCCATCAAGCAGCAGGTGCAGACGGCCACCCACGTTCATGCCGATGAGACCCGGCATCAGCGGGGTGGAGAGCGCCGCTGGATGTGGCTGGCGCTGAGCAAGATAGCCGTCTGCTTCATGACGGCCTATGGCCGTGGTCAGGAGGCGGCCAAGCGGCTGCTGGGCGCCGAGTTTGACGGGGTGCTGGTGACCGACCAGTACGCCGGCTACCGGTTTATCGACGCCGACCAGCGGCAACTGTGCTGGGCCCACGTGGCCCGCAATCTCGTGGCCATCGCCGAGAGTAGCGAGCAGTGCAACCAGCCCATCGGTGCCCGGTTGGTCTTGCTGGCGGATGCGGTGTTTCGTACCCGGCACCGTTGGGAAAGCGGTGCGTTGAGCAAGCAGAAATACCTGCGCAGGCTCGCGCGTTACCGGCAAAGCTGGCGAAGCCAGTTGGAGCGCGGCGCCCTGTTGTGCAGCAAACGCTACCGTGGACGATGCCAGTTGCTGCTGCGGGATGACGAGATGCTGTGGCGGTTTATGACTGACGACGAAATAGCGCTGACCAACAACGAGGCGGAGCGGGCGCTGCGTGGCTATGTGCTCTGGCGCAAGGGTAGCTACGGCGTGTGGTCTCACCGGGGCGAGCTGTTTCGCCAGCGCATCCTGTCGTTGGTGGAGACCGGCAAGCGATTGGGCCGCTGCCCACAGGAGTGGTTGAGGGCCGTGGTCAGGGCGTGCATCGAGAAGACAGATTATCCCATCCCGGCAGAACTGATGCCGTCAACCCCGTCCTGGTGAATAGATACCCACCAGGTCGCCGAAGAGCTTGGCAAGCTGGGCTCTATTCAGGATAAATCCCGCGGATGGTGGGTTCACTCCGTTCTCTTGCTCGAGGCCACCACATTCCGCACCGTAGGATTACTGCATCAGGAGTGGTGGATGCGCCCGGATGACCCTGCCGATGCGGATGAAAAGGAGAGTGGCAAATGGCTGGCAGCGGCCGCAACTAGCCGGTTACGCATGGGCAGCATGATGAGCAACGTGATTGCGGTCTGTGACCGCGAAGCCGATATTCATGCTTATCTGCAGGACAAACTGGCGCATAACGAGCGCTTCGTGGTGCGCTCCAAGCACCCACGCAAGGACGTAGAGTCTGGGTTGTATCTGTACGACCATCTGAAGAACCAACCGGAGTTGGGTGGCTATCAGATCAGCATTCCGCAAAAGGGCGTGGTGGATAAACGCGGTAAACGTAAAAATCGACCAGCCCGCAAGGCGAGCTTGAGCCTGCGCAGTGGGCGCATCACGCTAAAACAGGGGAATATCACGCTCAACGCGGTGCTGGCCGAGGAGATTAACCCGCCCAAGGGTGAGACCCCGTTGAAATGGTTGTTGCTGACCAGCGAACCGGTCGAGTCGCTAGCCCAAGCCTTGCGCGTCATCGACATTTATACCCATCGCTGGCGGATCGAGGAGTTCCATAAGGCATGGAAAACCGGAGCAGGAGCCGAGAGGCAACGCATGGAGGAGCCGGATAATCTGGAGCGGATGGTCTCGATCCTCTCGTTTGTTGCGGTCAGGCTGTTACAGCTCAGAGAAAGCTTCACGCTGCCGCAAGCACTCAGGGCGCAAGGGCTGCTAAAGGAAGCGGAACACGTAGAAAGCCAGTCCGCAGAAACGGTGCTGACCCCGGATGAATGTCAGCTACTGGGCTATCTGGACAAGGGAAAACGCAAGCGCAAAGAGAAAGCAGGTAGCTTGCAGTGGGCTTACATGGCGATAGCTAGACTGGGCGGTTTTATGGACAGCAAGCGAACCGGAATTGCCAGCTGGGGCGCCCTCTGGGAAGGTTGGGAAGCCCTGCAAAGTAAACTGGATGGCTTTCTTGCCGCCAAGGATCTGATGGCGCAGGGGATCAAGATCTGATCAAGAGACAGGCCCTGACGCAGGGCGCTCATCGCCTTCGGGGCCTGGCGAAAGGCATCGGCATGGGAGGATGGTGTGACAAGCAGTAGCAGGAGTCCCCAGCTCCAGGTGCAGAGTCTCTGCATGATGGATACCTCGTCTTTCGTATCCGCAAGATATAGGTGCGATATGGGGGGGTTGCCAGCCAGGAGATGGAACATCTGGTTATGTGTTCGGCCATCAGAGATGAAAACGGTATGGAACTTTTGGCAGAGAAGGAAAAGACTCTGGCGACGAACGCCAGGTGGCTGCACTTCGCGATCCTCTTCTCCATGGCACAATTCAAATTGATAGATTTATTATTTTTGTGGCAATAGACTGCCGATCTTGCTGCCTAACGCCTTGTATTTGCATGATGTTAGTCAGCTTGTCGATAAAATAGAAATGGGGGGCGCAATCGAACCGATTGCATCCTTCGTCATGATTGGGAAGCGCATATGGTTGATTCAATCGAGGTCTCTGTCGTGGTGCCCGCCAAGGATGAGCGGGACAATCTGGCCCCCCTCATCGGCGAGATCGATGCCGCGTTGGCGGGGAAATACAGCTACGAGCTGATCTATGTGGACGATGGCAGCGAGGATGACAGCTACGCCCTGCTCTGCGGTCTGAAGGCGCAATTCCCCGCGCTGCAGGTGGTGCGTCATGCGAGGGCCGTCGGCCAGAGCATGGCGGTACTGAGTGGCGTGCGCCACGGCCGCGGTGACTGGCTGGTGGTGCTGGATGGCGATGGTCAGAACGATCCGGCCGACATTCCCGCCATGCTGGAGGAGGCCAGGCGTCGCTTCGCCTCGGACAAGCACCAGGTCGGGCTCATCGGCCATCGCGTCAATCGGCGCGATGACTGGGTGAAGCGCCTCTCGTCCAAACTCGCGAACGGTTTTCGCGATCTGCTGCTGCGGGATGGCATCCCGGATACCGGCTGCGGCCTCAAGGTGGTGCGCCGTGACTGGTATCTGCGCCTGCCCGGCTTCAACCATATGCACCGCTACATCCCGGCCCTGATCCAGGCCCAGGGTGGCCGCATGTCCCCCTGGCCGGTCAACCACAGACCCAGGCAGGCGGGTGTCTCCAAATATGGCGTCTGGAACCGGCTCTGGGTCGGGTTGGTGGACGTGGTCGGCGTCTGGTGGTTGCAGCGCCGCTCCAAGGTGGTCGAGATCAGGGAGACATTGGAGTGATCGATGCCCTGCTTTCGATGCCGTCGATCTGGCTGGACCGGGATGAGCTTGCCCTGCATGTCGGCGGGTTGCACCTGGGAGGATGGCGATGATCGATGCCCTGCTCTCCATGGAGCTGACCTGGTTCGACTGGACTGGCCTGCATGTGACGGGCTGGAAGATCATCGGCTACACAGGGGCGCTGATGTTCGGCGGCCGCTGGCTGGTGCAGTTCGTCGCCTCCAAGCGCGCCGGCAAGCCGGTGATCCCGCGCCTGTTCTGGTACATGAGCGTGCTCGGCAGCCTGATGACCCTGAGCTACTTCGTCTTCTCGCCCAAACAGGACTCGGTCGGCGTGTTGCAGAACCTCTTCCCCACCTTTACCGCGCTCTACAGCCTCTATCTGGATATCCAGCACAGAGGCTGGAAGCGGGACAAGGTCGTCAACGACTATGAGGCTCGTCATGGTAAATGACCGTTTCCTGCTCAATCAAAGATCTCTCGGCTGGCTGCTGCTGATCGCGTTGGTGGTGCTGGGGGCCGGCCTCGGGCTGCGGGATCCCTGGCCCGCCGACGAGCCGCGCTTCGCCCTGATCGCCAAGGAGATGGTGGAGAGCGGGCAATGGCTCTTCCCCATGCGCGGTGGCGAGATCTACCCGGACAAACCCCCCATGTTTATGTGGGGGATAGCACTGGGGTATCTGCTGACCGGTTCCATCAAGGTGGCGTTTCTGCTGCCCTCCCTGCTGGCGGGTCTGCTGACCATCACGCTGGTGTGGGACATGGGCCGCCGCCTGTGGAACCCCTCGGTGGGCTTCCTGGCAGGGCTGTTGCTGCTGTTTACCCTCCAGTTCACCCTGCAGGCCAAGACGGCGCAGATCGATGCGCTGGTCACCTTCTTCATCACCCTCGGCGTCTACGGCTTCGTCCGCTTCCTGCTCTGCGGTGGCGGCTGGCGCTGGTACTGGCTCGGCTGGTTCGCCGCCGGGCTTGGCATCATCACCAAGGGGGTGGGGCTGCTGGCCTTGCTAATCCTGATCCCTGCGATCTGGACCCACCGCGAGAAGATCCGTGCCGCCTCCAGGAGCGACTGGCTCAAGGGGCTGGCGGGGCCGCTGTTCATGCTGCTGGCCATCGGCCTGTGGCTGGTGCCCATGTTGCTCGCCGTGGCCCAGAGCGGCGATCCCGTGCTGCAGGCCTACCGGGACAACATACTGCTGCGCCAGACGGTGACCCGCTATGCCAACGCCTGGCATCACGTCAAACCGTTCTGGTACTACCTCACCTCGGTGATCCCGCCGTTCTGGCTGCCGGTCTCCCTGCTGCTGCCCTGGCTGGTGGTGGCGTGGCGCAAGGCCATCCTGGGGCAGGACAAGCGCATCATCCTGCTGCTCGGCTACCTGGTGCTGGTGATCGTCTTCTTCTCGGTGTCGCCGGGCAAGCGCGGCGTCTATGTCACGCCGGGCACGCCGGCGCTGGCCCTGCTGACGGCTCCCTTCGTCGCCGAGCTGCTGGCGCGGGTCTGGCCCGCGCGCCTGCTGGGCGGGCTCGGCTGGCTGCTGGGGATCATCTGTTTGGGCGGGGCGGGGGCGCTGGCATTCAGCGCCAAGCTGGCGAGCAAGCTGGGGGATCTGGGCCCGGCGCCCTGGCTGCCCCTGCTGGCGATGGGGGCGGCGTTGCTGCTGCTCAACGCCTTGCTGCGCCGGGCACCGCTCACAGCCATCTTCTGCTCGCTGGCGGTGGGCTGGCTGATCTACTCCAGCTGGATCTGCGTGAAGCTCAACGACATGCGCACCCCGGAGGGGGTGATGGCGCTGGCGGCGCAGCAGGTGCCTGTGGGCGACGAGCTGTTGCTGGCCGGCTTCAAGGAGCAGCACCTGCTGTTCGCTCTACAACCCGTGCGCCATTATCCTTACCTGCTGGGGGACGGGGAGCAGGCCCGGGAGGCGGCGGCCTGGGTGGCGGCCGGGCCCAGGCGCCATGTGCTGGGCTCGGCCGACATCATGACGGTGTGTTTCGATGCGGTGCGGATGACGAACCTCGGCAACCGTCATCGCACCGACTGGCTGCTGGCTGGCGCGGATGCCCTCAAGCCGGAGTGCCGCGGTCTCAGTCCACAGATAGAGCCCTTCAGCTATACCCCCGGGCCCTGAGCCCGGACAGCAGACGGATAAGTCGGATAAACAGAGGGGCTGCCATTGGCAGCCCCTCTTCATCGTCAGATCTCTCGGCGCGGTCAGACTTGGTAATACGCCTTGTACCAAGCGACGAAGCTCTCTACCCCTTCTTGCAGCGCCATCTTGGGTTTATAACCGGTCGCCTCGAACAGCGCCTCGGTGTCGGCCCAGGTGGCGAGCACGTCGCCGGGCTGCATGGGCAGCAGGTTGCGGATCGCCGGCTTGCCGAGCGCAGTCTCGATGGCCTCCACGAAGTCCAGCAGCCGCACCGGGCTGCCGTTGCCGATGTTGAAGAGGCGGTAGGGGGCCGGGCTGGTATCGGTCTGCCCCTGCCAGTTCGGGTCGCCGACCGGCGGCCGGTCCGCGATGCGCACTATGCCCTCCACTATGTCGTCGATATGGGTGAAGTCCCGACTGAGCTGGCCCTGATTGTAGATATCGATGGGCTCCCCCTTGAGGATGGCGCGCACGAACTTGAACAGCGCCATGTCGGGCCGACCCCAGGGGCCGTAGACGGTGAAGAAGCGCAGACCCGTGGTGGGCAGGCCGTAGAGGTGGGAGTAGGAGTGGGCCATCAGCTCGTTAGCCTTCTTGCTCGCCGCGTAGAGGGAGACAGGGTGATCCACCCCGTCCGAGGTCTTGAACGGCATCTGCTCGTTCAGGCCGTACACCGAGCTCGAGGAGGCGTAGACCAGATGCTTGACCCCGTGATGGTGGCATCCCTCCAACACAGTGAGAGTGCCGGTGAGGTTGCTGTCGGCGTAGGCGAAGGGGTTGTCGAGGGAATAGCGCACCCCGGCCTGAGCACCCAGGTGGATCACCCGCTCGAACCGCTCGCGCGCGAACAGCTCGGCCATGGCGACCCGATCGGCGAGATCCAAGCGCTCGAAGCGAAAGCCGGGCAGGGGGCTGAGCCGTGCGAGGCGTGCCTCCTTCAGGCTCACCTCGTAGTAGTCGTTGAGATTGTCGATGCCGACCACCTGATGACCGTCGTGGCAGAGCCTCTGCGCCACATGGAAGCCGATGAATCCGGCGGCACCGGTGACCAGATATTTCATTGCCGTTGCTCCTTGTGCAGTCCGGTGGCCAGACTGTCGCCCCGGCCGATGGCGTAGTAGGTAAAGCCGCGCTGGTGCAGGCGGGCCGGATCATAGAGGTTGCGACCGTCGATGATGACGGCCTGTTTCAAGGTACGCTGTATCAGCTCGAAGTCCGGGGCGCGGAACTGCTGCCATTCGGTGCAGATGAGCAGGGCGTCGGCTCCCTTGAGGGCCGCTTCCTGAGTACCGCACAGAGTCAGATCGTCCCGCAGGCCATAGAGACGCTGGGCCTCGGTCATTGCCTCGGGATCGAACGCCTGCACCTTGCCGCCAGCGGCCCAGATCGCCTCCATCAGCACCCGGCTCGGTGCCTCGCGCATGTCGTCGGTGTTGGGCTTGAAGGCCAGGCCCCAGAGGGCGAAGGTCCGTCCCGTCAGATCGCTGCCGAAGTGCTGCTGCAGGCGGGCCATGAGCTTGTGCTTCTGGCCGTCGTTGACCCGTTCCACCGCATGCAGCAGGGGGGCATCGCAGCCTGCCTCGCTGGCAGTGTGGATCAGCGCCTTGACGTCCTTGGGGAAGCAGGAGCCGCCATAGCCGCAGCCGGGATAGATGAAGTGGTGGCCGATGCGCGGGTCGGCGCCTATGCCCTTGCGTACTTCTTCGATGTCGGCGCCGAGCTTCTCCGCCAGGGTGGCCATCTCGTTCATGAAGGAGATCTTGGTGGCCAGCATGGCGTTGGCGGCATACTTGGTCAGCTCGGCGCTGCGGGCGTCCATCTGGATGATGCGATCCCGATTGCGGTTGAAGGGGGCATAGAGCTCCTCAAGCAGAGACATGGCGTGGGCCGAGCCGGTGCCGATGATGATGCGATCCGGCCGCAGGCAGTCGGCCACCGCGGCCCCCTCCTTGAGAAACTCCGGGTTGGAGACCACCTCGAGGGGGAGGTCGACCCCGCGCTCTGCAAGGATGGCGGCGATATGCTGGTGCACCCGGTTGGCGGTGCCGACCGGCACTGTGCTCTTGTTGATCACCACCTTGCCGCTCTGCATCAGTCGACCTATGGTACCGGCCACCGCCAGCACGTGCTTGAGATCGGCTGAGCCATCTTCATCCGGCGGGGTGCCGACCGCGATGAAGATGAGTTCGGCAAAACCCACCCCCTCGGCCACATCCGTGGTGAACAGCAGACGGCCTGCCTGGTGGTTGGTCTGTACCAGGGGGGCGAGGCCGGGCTCGAAGATGGGGATGATACCCGCTCTCAGCCGCTCGACTTTGGCTGCGTCCACATCCACACAGGTCACCCTGTGGCCCATCTCGGCCAGTACGGCGGCCTGAACCAGTCCCACATAACCTATTCCGAATACGCTGACTCTCATCTGCTGTCGCTCCGCAGCCAGTGGCAAGGGGGTCATTTTAGAACGATTCTGACTCGCTGACAGCGAGATACCCTGGGTTTTTCAGGTTATCTTCAGGCTGGGAGGGGAGAGGGCATGACATATTTTGGTGCAAGGGTTGTAACGCGGCGCTGACGCGCACCATTTCGGCGCATTCGGTCCCGTACTTGTGATCCGGGTCACTCAAAATGGACACTGTGACCATAACGAAGTCCCGACTCACGGGGCTCGCGCCCGTCATCGGGCCTCAGACACTCTTTTCACTTCGCTACTGGACATAAGGTTATGGACAACACCCCCCGTTCGGCCCATCCGCTCTATGAGGATGTGCTCGCCCTGCTGACCGCGGCAGGCTTCGTTTCCCTCGGCATCTTCCTGTTTCATCAGGTCGGTCTGCTCACCGGCGGCACCGCCGGATTGGCGCTGCTGTTGCAGCAGGTCACAGGCCTGAGCTTCGGCCTGCTGTTCTTCACCATGAACCTGCCGTTCTACGCCCTGGCCTGGCTCAGGATGGGGCCGCGCTTCACCCTCAATACCTTCGCCGCCGTGGCCACCGTCTCCTTCATGACGGATCACCTCAACGCCGTGCTGCAGATAGGCAAGATAGAGCCCGTCTATGCGGCCCTGATCGGTGGCACCCTGATCGGCATGGGGCTGCTCATCATGTTTCGCCACAAGGCGAGCCTGGGGGGCTTCAACATCCTGGCGCTGTTTATTCAGGACAAGTTCGGCGTCCGTGCTGGCAAGCTGCAAATGGGGCTTGATTGCGCCATCGTCATCGCCTCCTTCTTCGTGGTCTCCCCCTGGCTGCTGGCGCTCTCCGTGGTCGCGGCCATCATCTGTAACCTGGTGTTGACACTCAATCACAAGCCGGGCCGCTACCAGATAGCCTGAGTCACCCGTCACTTTGCAAACAAACAGAGCGCCCGAGGGCGCTCTGTTTGTTTGTTAATCTCATCAATATGCCGGCCAGTCACACCACCATGGGCTGCCCCGTCTCGGGGTGGTGAATGACTTGGGCGGGGTAGTCGTGAAGAGGGAGGGCGATGCGCCTGGCATCACACCACCATGGGCTGCCCCGTCTCGGGGTGGTGAATGACTTGGGCGGGATAGTCGTGGATAGGAAGGACGATGCGCCCGGCATCACACCACCATGGGCTGCCCCGTCTCGGGGTGGTGGATGACCTGGGCGGGATAATCGTAGAGACGGGCGATGAGCGCCGGCGTGAGCACCTCGCTCGGGGAGCCGTCCGCCATCAGGCGCCCTTGCTCCAGCATCACCAGCCGATCGGCGTAGCGCGCCGCCAGGTTGAGGTCGTGCAGCACCACCAGCACGGCGGTATTGCGGGTGGCCAGGGCGCGGGCCATGGTGAGCAGCTGGTGCTGGTACTTGAGATCGAGGGCCGAGGTGGGCTCGTCGAGCAGCAGCAGCCGCGGCTGCTCGGGATCGGGCAGCCGTCCCGGCGACGGCTCCTGCCAGATCTGGGCCAGTACCCGGGCGAACTGCACCCGCTGGCGCTCCCCGCCGGAGAGGCCGGGGTAGAGGCGACCCGCCAGGTGCTCGACCCCGGCATGGGTCATGGCGGCCCGCACTATCTGGTCGCGGCGGCTGGCGGGCTCGCTGTGGGGCAGCCGCCCCATGGCCACCACCTCCTCGCACAGGAAGGGGAAGCTCAAGGACGAGCTCTGGGGCAGCACCCCGACCCTGTGGGCCAGGGCGTCGCCGGCCCAGCCCTGCCGCTCGCGGCCGAACAGGGAAATGCTGCCTTCATAGGCCAGCTCGCCGGTCAGGCACTTGAGCAGCGAGCTCTTGCCCGCCCCGTTCGGGCCGAGCAGGGCAGTCAGGCTGCCCCCATGCAGGTCGAGATCCAGGTTGTCCAGGATGAGGCGATTGCCCCGGGTGAGGTTGAGCCCGCGGCAAGCGAGCAGGGGGGATCCGGGCAAGGTGGCGTTCTCCTGTTACAGCGTCCGGCGACTCTTGATCAAGAGCCAGCAGTTGGATATGGGCGATTAACAATTGATTGGCGCAATTGAGAGTTGGCATGGGTGAGTACGAATCGCTCAATTTGTGCTCGCTTTATGGTTTTTTTGCTCAAAAAATGCTCACAAACTTGCCCTGGAATTGGGGCCGTAGTTTGTCTCCTTTTAACCTACACCATGGTCTCGTCATAATGCGAGCTCATTCAATCAGACGTTAGAAGGATTTCACATGACGCTAGAGACAGTAGATCGCATCATTAGGATGACTGAGCTCACAAAGATGATTAGCCTCGCTAGATCAACAATTTATGACAAGCTGAACGCCAGGTCTTCCCGGCATGATCCCAGCTTTCCCAAGGCGATAAAACTTGGCAAGTCAGCGATCGGCTGGCGTCAGAGCGAGGTCAATCAATGGATCGCAACCAGGTCACAAAGTAGTCAAACAATGGAGGTCAAAAATGAATCAACACAGAGCCATTGAAGCTGTCATTGAGCGGTTAGATCAGTCCCTTTGGGATACACTGGATGTCGTCGCCTATAAAACAAAGGCCCCGAGATTTATGATCTTGACTCAAATGTTGTCTGTAATGGCTATCGCATCGCAGCAGTTGGTAGATATTAGCCCAAAAAGTGAGATGAAAATACCGGCATCACTTTACACTCTAATTCTAGCTGCTTCTGGCGAGAGAAAAAGCACGGTCGATAAGCTACTGATGAAACCAGTTCGTGAATTTGAAAAATGCTTAGCTGAGCAGGTAGATGCTGCACAGCAGAAATATCAGATCGAACTGGAATTGTGGAATATAAAGAAAAAAGTGTTAAGGAAGGAATTAGATGAGATGCATAAAAAAGGTGATGAGCAGCCCATTATAATAGAGGCATGGCACACTCATCATTCAAATATGCCTATAGCTCCGGTAGTTAAGAGGATTTTAGCTGAGGATATAACAGTCGCAAAACTGAAGTCGATGTTAGCTGAGAAGAATACGTCATTAGCTCTGGTGTCCGATGAAGCTGGGACACTACTGTCGAGTGACTTGATGAAAGATAATGCATTGTTTAACTCACTATGGTCAGGTCAAACTATACGTGTTGACAGAGCCAATGCCCCTGAAGTTCATATTGAAGGTGCTCGTTTGACTTTGAGCATGCAAATCCAGCCTGATATATATAGAATATTCAGAGATAGTAATGGTGATGCGATGAGAAGCTCTGGATTAGACGCTCGAATTCTACTGTGTGAGCCTGAGTCAGAGATTGGCTATCGTCAAGAAGATAGGGATGATAGCGCATCACTAGATGATAAAATTAAATTAGGTAGATTTAGCTCAAGGATTGATGCATTACTGCAAGAAGGGCTCGAGATGAGAGCACAAGGCAAGGAACGTCATTGCCTGAATTTAACAGAGAGTGCTAAGAAAATTTGGAATGACAAGTTTAATGACATTGAATACGCAATGAGGGGCGGGGAATATTTGGAACACTATAAAGATTTTGGTTCAAAGTTTATGGAGCAGGCGTCAAGAATTGCGGCGGCACTTCATGTATTTACAAACATAAACTACAGAAACACGCTTGTGACTCATGAAACTATGCAGACAGCCATTGCACTGGCTGAAATATATTTGCATCAAGCATTGATAATATTTAGATCGCCCGAGGCTAGGGAGTTCGTGGACGAGACACATGTTAATAAGCTACTGGAGTGGATTATTCATAACTGGAATAATGAGCTGTTTTTGAAAGGTGACATTAGACGAAGTGGCCCACATTGTGTTCGTAATTCGAATAAGCTAGAAGATGCAATAGAAGTTCTTATTGCTCGAGGAGATATCATTTGCTTTAAAAAGAAACAGTCAATCTATATTTCTTTATCTTGGAAGAAATACCCTAGGCTTGTTAGGCGCTCTTCAGTACGTACTCACGATAGGATTTATGTTAACGAACTTGTAGAGTATCGTGGAAGACGCCATTTAGGGATACCATCAGTTGAACTTTTTGAAAGACCGTTGATGGACATGAGGAGTCAATTGCGATGATAAGAGTATGCCCCATACTCATGCAGTAAGATGCAGCATTAACGATTTCGATACCTCGCCTTAAGTAACTTAAGAGTGTTGTTATATATGGATGTATCATTATTGCATCTGAATTAGGAACCCTATATTGATATTTTAGTGTATATATCGATTTGATTGAGTTGTGAGTTAGGTTATTTAAATGAGACATAGTGCGGTATATGTATTATATATAACAATACATACACTCTTATATACATCTATCGCCATGCACACTACTAACGATGCATATACGCTATGCAATCTAACGATGAGAGGAGCATGAAGACTACATGCCTCTAAGCATGTACCACTATGGATAGCATCCAGAGCATGGTGTATTTACTTAAGCAAAAAGCACATCTATTTATTTAATTCAATAACTATACCTCCGTGTCTATTCACCAAGGTAGGGACTCCTATGTTGAATCACTTAAAAAATTCAGTATTGAAGATGAAAGCACTTACTAGATTATACACAGATAGTTACGGCCCCATGAATTGCACCTATTTGAGACGTAGTCTGGATGTTGTTTCCGATACCCTTGCCAGGTATCCCCGTGTTTATGCGCTGCGGGTAGACCTGCGCTTTGCTGTTGAGTCACCTGAAGATGATGCTGACACGCTGACCTGCCTACAGCGGGCTGACCCGTCAGTGATTACTCGCTTTATGGAGTCCCTGAAAAGCCAACTACGTGCGGACCACTATCGTCAGAAACGACGTGGTACTCCGTCTCTACCGGCCTTTATCTGGTGCCGTGAGCAGGATACCTCGGCATCACCCCATTACCACCTGATGCTGCTCTTTAACAAAGACGTCTATGCCTTTCTGGGAGACTATCGGGACTATGACGCTAACAATATGGGAACCAGGATCCAGAAGGCGTGGTGCAGCGCCCTGAGCCTCCCTTATCCTGATAACGCGACGTTAGTGAATTTTCCTGATAATCCGCAGTACCGGTTTGATCGCCAGTCAGCCCGAGAGCTAGATGACAACTTCGAAGCATTTTTGTTTCGTATGGCGTACCTGAGTAAAAAGAATACGAAGAGCGGCGGTGATGGCTACCGCAACTTTGGTACTAGCCAACTACTTCGGGCTGAGCATTGATTTATTAGGGTGGCAAATGAAGCTTGCATCAAGTGTGTTTACAGATACCCGATCGTTACGGTCGGCATTAAAGGGATTGTCATCGGAGGATTTGTTAGCACTGAATGCTGAAATCGAGGCGATAGCGCTGGAGCGCATTGAGGAAGAGGAGGCTGCGAGGGTAAGAGCACATGAGCGGCAGCAGGTGATCGCTGACATTAAAGAATTGCTCGCTTTAGAGCGTATTAATCCTGAAGAGCTGTTAGCGTTCACCAGATGCCCTGTAAGCTCGTCTAAGCGAAGCCGGAAACTTGGGTAGTATAAACAACAGCTGCTTCTGTATGAACGTTCTAGTAGCATTTACGGAGATGACTAGTCTGTTAAGCACAGCGAGGGGACCAATCCCCTCGTTTTTATGTGTTGCGTATAAATACAACAAATTCAAATGGACACTGATGACGACAGAATGCTAAAACGATAATTAATGGCATTTGCATCGATGAGGTGTAATAGCGTAAAATTCAACACTGTTATTACTACCTGAATCGTGCTGTTCACTATTCAGACCAGTCACCAGAACGATCCAGATTGAAAGACCTATATCACCAGAGTCAGTAGCTATCCATGTGGCTGACGGTGTGCCCCTTATTGAGAGATCTTAATCATGACTGAATTTCTGAAAGTGTTGCTGAATATCCGTAGCTTGCGGGCTGCATTGCGTGAGCTCTCCTTTGAACAGTTGCAAGAAGCGAATGAGAAGTTCTCCTCGATTTATAACGAGCGGGTTGCTGAGATAGAAAAGACCCGCGCAGCCGATGCCGAGCGTTTGGCCAAGCTGGCCGAATTCCAAGCAATGCTTGCTGATGCTGGCATTGACCCTACTGAGCTCGTACAGGGTGTCCCAGCTGGGAAAGCTCAACGTGATGGCACGAAACGTGCTCCGCGTCCGCCGAAGTATCGTTATATGGCAAATGGTGAAGAGCGCACCTGGACCGGCCAGGGACGCACTCCTAAAGCGTTGGCCGCCATGCTGGAGCAAGGCAGGCAGTTGGAAGAATTCCTGATTTGATGTCAAAAGGACTGGCTAACCAGTCCTTTTTCTATTGCGTTGTTGAGTTATTGAAACTTAGCTCAGCTGACATTTGACGATGGCAACCACGTCAGTGCTGAACCGACTCTGGATGCTGCATCGATATATTCTGACCACCAGACCATCATTTCTCGGCGACGTTCCAGATAATCCGTGCGGTTGTATGCGCTACGGACTTCATCTTTGTCAGAGTGCGCCAAGGCAGCTTCTATAACGTCTCGATCAAATCCTCTCTCGTTCAGGGTGGTGCTGCCCAAGGCTCGCAGGCCGTGAGCGACCAAGGTCCCTTCATATCCCATTCTTTTCAAGGCCGCATTGGCTGTTTGCTCGTTGGTGTGCGTTTTAGGATTACGGATACCAGGGAAGATAAATTCACGATGGCCGCTGATCGGTCGCATGAGGTCCAGGTAGGCAAGTGTCTGCGGCGTCAAGGGCACGTCATGACCTCTGCGCTTCTTCATTCTCTCTGGTGGGATCCGCCAGAGTTTCTTTTCCATATCGATCTCTGCCCACCTTGCTCCGGCCGCCTCGCTGGGGCGAGCCAAGGTATGCAGGCTCCATTCGATGAGGCAGCGGGTCTGCAAATTGATGCTGGCCTTCGATAGCCTGTTCATCAGTTCTGGTAACTGGTTGGGGTTAATGCTGGGCATGTGCTGTTTGGCTGGCCGCTGAAACACCTTGCTGATCCCCGAGCAAGGGTTGGCGTCGATCAGACCAGAGTTAACAGCAAAGGTCATGATCTCGTTCACCCGTTGCGTGAGGCGACGCACGGTTTCGAGTTTTCCAGCAGCAGCGATGGGCTCGATGATCTTGATGGCTCGCTGTGCCTTTATTTCCATAACGGGCACTGTGCCTATCTCGGGGAACAGGTACATTTCGAGAGAACGCCAGAGATCCTCGGCATATGCCGGGGTGACGGAAGGGCGCTTAACATCAAACCAGCGCTTGGCGACGGCTTCAAAGGTGTGCTCGCTCTGTGATAACGCAGCGGATGCCTGCTCATCACGATGGTGTTGGGGATCGATGTTTTGTTGCAGCAACGTTTTGGCTTCGGAGCGTTTCTCTCTCGCTTCAGCCAACGACATCTCCGGCCAGGAGCCAAAGCTGATCATGTTTCTCTGTTTAGTTAGGGGGCGGTAGTAACGCAGGCGCCACAACTTGGAGCCATTGGGCTTGATGACGAGCTCCAGACCAGCCCCGTCGCAGAGGGTGTATTCCTTCTCTTTGGGCTTGGCTGCTTTGATCTCGGTTGGGGATAAGGGACGGGTGATACGAGGCATAGGCATACGCTCCGGAAGGCATACAAAACGATATGCCTAACGATATGCCTAAAAGGGCTGGATGGCAACGCACCCCATTGGACAGCATAAGACAACAAAAAACCCGCAAAGCCTTATGCTATGCGGGTTTCTTGGACTTCGTTGGTCACTGTTGGACCGGTATTTGGTGGAGCTGGGGGGATTTGAACCCCCGTCCAAAATTACTACATCCTTGGCACTACATGCTTAGTCACTCTTTACATTCGCCAACCCGCTGCGGAGAGACACGCCACGAATTGACTAGCTCGATTGGTTTTAATGCTTCCGCCCCGAGCAGGACTTCCACACGATCCTGTGAAGGATGACCTTCCATTTCCCTAGGACACAGGCAAGCTAGGGGAGAAGGGCTCAGCGCAGGTTATTAAGCTGCGAGTGCGTAGTTTTCGTCGTTTGCGACTATTTTTTTGCGGTTTATTAACGAGGCCTACCGCACCTCGGCATGCACCTTGGGTTTCGTGAATCTTGTCGAATCCAGAATCAGCCCCAAGTTGTTAAGAGGGATTGTACGCAAAAAACCTGCCATGGCAAGGCGTTGATGGCAATCGACCGGCCTGGGCCGGTCGATTGCTGGTTTATTGGGCGTCTGGCGCATCAGCCGCGGTGCTTGTTCTTCATGATGCGGGCCTTCTCCCTATCCCATTCGCGGGCCTTGGTGTCCTCGCGCTTGTCGTGTTCCTTCTTGCCCTTCACCAGGCCGATCTCGACCTTGACCCAGCACTGCTTCCAGTAGAGGGCGAGCGGCACCACAGTGTAGCCCTGGCGGGCGATCAGGCTCTCGAGCTTGTCGAGCTCGCGGCGGCTCAGCAGCAGTTTGCGGGTGCGGGTCGGGTCGCACACCACGTGGCTGGAGGCTGCCTGCAGCGGCAGGAAGCTGGATCCGAACAGATAGGCTTCGCCATCGCGGAAGATGACGTAGGCTTCGCTGATGTTGGCCTTGCCCGCCCGCAGGGATTTGACTTCCCACCCTTGCAGGGACAGGCCCGCTTCGATCTTCTCTTCGATGAAGTACTCGTGGCGCGCGGTTCTGTTGAGTGCAATGGTGTTGGACCCGGCTTTGTTTTTGCTGTTTTTTTTGCTCATGACGGGCGATTTCCGGCAATGACTGGGAGGTTCGTATTATACGTAGGCAGGGACGGCTGTAAAACGCGCAGCGGCTCGAGTGGCGGCTTTGTGAGCAGTTTGACCGAGGTTTTACCTCCACAAGCCGAAACATGGTGATAAAATCGCGGCGATTGGATGAGGAAAACCCATGCCCCGTATTACTCGCAGTGCCCTGGTGATGTTCAGCGCGGAACAGATGTTCCGGCTGGTCAATGATGTTCACGCTTATCCCGAGTTTCTGCCCGGCTGCGTCGGCAGCCGCGTTCACGAGTCGGGAGAGGACTACATGATGGCGTCGGTCGATGTGGCCAAGGCGGGGATTGCCAAGACCTTTACCACGCGCAACCGGCTCGATGCCAACCGCGCCATCAAGATGGAGCTGGTGGAGGGCCCCTTCAGCAAGCTGGCAGGCTGGTGGACCTTTACCCCCCTCGACGAGGATGCCTGCAAGGTGGAGTTCGATCTCGACTTCGAGTTCACCTCCAAGCTGATCGAACTGGCGTTCGGCCAGATCTTCCGTGAACTGGTGAGCTCCATGGTGCTCGCCTTCTCCAATCGTGCCAAGGTGGTGTACGGTGTCTGAACTGCTCAGTATCGAAGTGGCCTATGCCTTACCCGAGCGGCAAACCGTGCTCATCCTGCGCGTCGCCCCGGGTACCAGCGTGCTGGCGGCCATCGAGGCGTCCGGCATAGTGCAGAAGCACCCGGAGATCGATCTGGCGGTCAACAAGTTCGGCGTCTACAGTCGCCCGGTCAAGGGGAGCGAGCCGGTGCAGGACGGGGATCGCATCGAGATTTACCGCCCCCTCATCGCCGATCCCAAGGAGATGCGCAAGAAGCGGGCGGAGAAGGCCAAGGAAGAGGGGCGGGCCGATGTGGTCACCGGCGGGCGACCCGACGTCCACCGCAAGCGGGACGACGGCGAATCGGCCTGACGAAGGATGCAATGACAAGGGGCGCTGCGGCGCCCCTTGTTGATCCCGCACTCTGATGCCGAAGGCCGCTTACAGCGTGAGCAGGCGCTCGTTCTCCACCGTCTCGATGCCGCGCTCCTGCCGGGCGAGCATCGCCATTGCGTGGGCTACCTGGCTGGCCTCTATGGCCCGCCAGCGCCTGAGAGGGCCGCGCAGCAGGGGCTTTATCAGCGGATAGACAGCCTGGGCTAGCTGCTCAGACAGGCGAGGTGGCTGGCGATGGCCGAGCAGCATGGCGGGGCGCAGGATGACGAGTCGCTGCCACTCCTGTGCCAGCAGGGCCTGCTCCATCTCCCCCTTGGTGCGGGGATAGAGGGCGGGAGTGCGCGGATTGGCCCCCAGGCTGGAGATCACCAGCAGGCGTTGGCAGCCGTGGCGGCGGGCCAGATCGGCAAAGGCCAGCACATAGTCGAGGTCGACCCGGCGAAATCCTTGCGCCGAGCCGGCCTCCTTGCGGGTGGTGCCGAGGCAGCAGAAGGCGAGATCGATGGGGGTGGGCAGCGCGACCTCGTCGAGGTGCTCGAAGTCTACCGGCTGCCAGTGTCGACCGGGGGCCGGCTCGCCCGGCTTGCGGCAGAGCAGGGTCAGCGAGTGCGCCGGGCTCAACTCGCGGACCAGGGCCTGGCCAATCAGACCGGTTGCCCCCGCGATCAGGATCTGGCTCATGATGATCTCCTTGGTGGGTCCTGTGTCTTTGAGCATGGCCCGGCGGGGGCGCCTTGGTCGTTTTCCCGGTCCTGACAAGACAAAACCGGCCTTGGCCGGTTTTGTGATGCAATCTAGAGCGGTGTGGTGAAGGCGGCAGGTAGGGGGAAATCGCCCGTGGCGGTGGCCAGCCTGTCCCCCACGAAGTTCAGGGTCAGCTCCTTGCGCTCCTTGTCGCCCCGACCGGGCTGGAACTCGTAGAGGTAGTACCAGGTGTTGGGGTCGAAGCCGTCGCGCAGCATGGGGGAGCCCAGCACGAACTCGACCTGTTCGCGGGTCATGCCCTGGCGCAGCTTGTCGACCTGCTTTTGTTCCACGTAGTTGCCCTGGGGAATATCGATGCGATAGACCAGGCTGCAACCGGACAGGGTGAGGGCGGTCAGGGCCGCGGCAATCAGGTGTTTCATCCGCATATCGGGTTCAGATCATCCATACAGTCTTTTTAGCTCGGCAAATCATACCCACTCCCCGGGCGGAAGTAAAAAGCCATTGATCCATCAGCCAATAAAAAGGGCCGCACGGCGGTCCTGGCAACGCCGTGCCCGTCGCATGGCGGCGCGGAAGATGGCGACGATCTCGGCGTGGCTCGCCTGCTTGGGGTTGGTGAAGCCGCAGGCATCTTTCAGGGCGTTCTCGGCCAGCACGTCGAAGTCATCGGCCCAGATCCCGAGCTGCGCCAGCCCGACCGGGATCGCCACGTCACGGGTCAGCTGCCGGATGGCGGCAATGGCGGCGGCCCCTTGCTCGTCGTTCATGGCGCTCACCTGGGTGTTGTAGGCCTGGACATGGGGCTGCGGCACGGCGTTGCAGACCCCGTGGGGCAGGTCGTAGAAGCCGCCGAGCTGGTGCGCCATGGCGTGCACGTAACCCAGGCTCGCGTTGTTGAAGGTCATGCCGGCCAGGAACTGGGCGTAGGCCATCTGCTCGCGGGCGTGCAGATCATCCCCCCGGTCGACGGCGGTACGCAGGTGTCTGGCAATCAGCTGGTTCACCCGGAGACGGCGTGACGGGTGGGGAAGGGAATGGAAGACGGCGGGAAAATCCGCGGCTTTTCATATATCGTGACCGTCTTATTATGCTTCGTTAATCTAAACGACGGCCCTATCAGTCCGTGGGGGTTAGATTAGGTTTTTTCGGTGTGAAAAGAATAGAGGTCCATTAGTTTAACTGCTCTGGGTTTTGAATAATAAAATCCCTGGATTGCCCAACTGCCGCTGGACAGAGCAATATCGTGTTGTTTTTTTGTCTCAATTTTACTGATGATAGTTGTTAGGCTGTACTTTTCCTGAAGTGATAGCACGCAATCTTTGAAATCATTTATCTCTTGCTGCGATGATGGAGGCGCGCCAAATTTAACGCAATTGAATATCCCACTTGAAAGATACCGTTTACGCCAATCCCCCCCTTGCCACAAGAAGTTATCGACAGCCAAATTAATGTCATGCTCTTTGAGCCTCACCAAGCTATTAATGGTGATGTTGTTGTCAATAATCGGACAGTGGCTTATCTCAATGTATAAAGAAATATTATATGAAGAGAAAATGTTGGAGAAATAAATTAGAGCCTCTTCTACAGCGTGTAGTATTCGGTATTCAACTTTAAAGAAAAACATGGTGACTTTTTCTTTTAAAGCATTAATAAGTGCGTCACTTAACTGTAGAAGAGTTAACTCAATAAGTGATATTGAGTCACATGAATTATAAAAACTGGTGGGGGGGACAGCCTCCTGTGGTCGATATAAAATCTCCAATAGCCGTGGCTGACCTTCAATGGCGATGGACGGGAGATTGACTTGGCGTGATCTAAATATTGATGCTATATGAATGTCCTGAACCACAGGCTGGAAAAGATTTATGATAGTAGGGTTAAATGATAGCTTGCGTTTGCTGTTGAATGATTCAATACGTTCAATCCCGATCATTCGGTAGGTTAAAATATCAACACCATGATCTTTTAGCTGCTTAAACAGACCAGTCATACCACGTTCCTTATGTGTACTGGTGATCGATGCGTTAAAGTATGGCAGCGTTCAATAAAAAGACTCCATTGGCACTTTATCATCGAGAGGTTTCGGTGTCACGGAGAAGATGTAGCACACCATCCCCCCGGCCCTCTGAAGGGATTGCAGAAGATGTTTCAAGATCGGCAGCCCATGGATCCTTTGGTGCCCTCTACACTGCCTGCCAGAAAGCCCCGAGTGTAGCGGTCACCTGGGGCTGGGAAAGTCATGACTTACTGGTTGATTTGGGCAACAGCGTCCATTTTACCCACCACTGTTTTTCATTTTTCGCGGCGGGCTACAGCTTGATAGCGGGAATGTAGAACTTGAATGTGGCCATGATGGACTCCGGTTGATTAGCCATTAAGTGGCATGCGGGCGCCAACATAACAGCGCCGGAGGGGATGAGAAGGGGTCGATGGTATCTTGTTGGCAACTTTGTGGGCTCGATCGAGATCCAGTTATGCGGGGCTGAGTGGGGTTTGACAAGGGGGAGGGGTGGCAAAAGAACGTAAAAACGTTTTTCAATAAATTCATCACGTTAGCAAACGTTTCGCGCCGTTTTTGTCATCTTGGAAGCACAGAAGTGTGAGGCGCATCAAGGAATTGGAAAGCGCTTTCGACCATAGTTGGCGCCTCCCCGGACGAGGGGGTACAGGCTTGAAAGTACCATAAAGAATCACCTTAACTGCACTCGGCTGCCAGGCGGCGGGGCGCAACCAGGAGTCCACTATGTCTGATGTATTTCACTTGGGTTTGAAGAAAGCGGATCTGCAAGGCGCCACCCTGGCGATCGTTCCCGGTGACCCCGAGCGCGTGAAGCGCATCGCAGAGCTGTTGGACAACCCGGTGCACCTGGCCACCCATCGTGAGTTCACCACCTGGCGCGGCGAGATGGACGGCAAGGCCGTGATCATCTGCTCCACCGGCATCGGCGGCCCGTCCACTTCCATCGCGGTGGAAGAGCTGGCCCAGCTGGGCATCCGCACCTTCCTGCGCATCGGCACCACGGGGGCCATCCAGCCGCACCTGAACGTGGGCGACGTCATCGTCACCACCGGCTCCGTGCGCCTCGACGGTGCCAGCCTGCACTTCGCGCCGATGGAGTTCCCGGCCGTGGCTGACTTCGAGTGCACCACCGCCCTGGTGAACACCGCCAAGGAGCTGGGCTCCAGGCTGCACGTGGGCGTGACTGCCTCCTCCGATACCTTCTACCCGGGTCAGGAGCGCTACGACACCGTCTCCGGCCGCGTGGTGCAGCGCTTCCAGGGGTCCATGAAAGAGTGGCAAGCCATGGGCGTGCTGAACTACGAGATGGAGTCCGCCACCCTGCTGACCATGTGCACCAGCCAGGGCCTGCGCGCCGGCATGGTGGCTGGCGTTATCGTCAACCGTACCCAGCAGGAAATCCCGAACGCCGAGACCATGGCGAAAACCGAATCTGATGCCATCAAGATCGTGCTGGGCGCCGCCCGCAAGCTGATCTGATAGCACCACACCGAGTGGGGGGTGGGGGCCGTTGCGAAAGCGCGGCCCCTATCTTTATCCGCCGCTTACCGCCCTGCTCACTCTCCCTCGACCCGCCTTATTCCTGCTGCCCCGTCATGGCCGCCAACGCCTCCCCAAAGGGGGCCTCGCATCGGATCTGCATGGGCTCACCGCTCACCGGATGGACAAAATCCAGGGCGCTGGCGTGCAGCATCAGCCGTGGCGCCCGCGCGCAGCCGGGCAGCCGCAGGCCACCATAGAGATCGCAGCCCAGGATGGGGTGGCCCAGCCATTGGCTGTGGATGCGCAGCTGGTGGGTGCGGCCGGTCTCGGGCACCAGCCGTACGCGGGTCAATGGCACCGGCTGGCCTTGCACCTCCCGTGTCAGCCGCTCCACTACCCGGTAGCGGGAGCGGGCGGGCTTGCCGCTGGCGGCGCAGATGCTCATCAGCGGGAAGAGGGCCGGATCCTTGGCGATGGGGGCGTCGATCACCCCCTCGTCCGCTGCCAGATGGCCGCACAGCAGGGCATCGTAGGCCTTGTCGACCGCCCGCAGGCTGAACTGCTGGCAGAGCCGGGCGTTGATGGCCTTGTTCCTGGCCACCACCATGATGCCGGAGGTGCCGAAGTCGAGGCGATGAACCAGGGTGCAGCCGGGGTAACCCTGTACCAGGCGGTAATGGACCGAATCGAGGTTCTGCGGGTTCTTGCCCGAGAGGCTCAGCAGGCCGCTCGGCTTGTTGATGAGCAGCAGGTGCTCATCCTCGAACAGGATCCCGATGCCGGCCTCGCAGGGCGGGGCAACGAAGGTATCGACGATGACGGACATAGGGCACCCGAGCTGAGAAGGGGGAGGGATCATACCCGAATGACCGGACAGAGGCGACCACACGACGCGCTACCGACATGGGGCGGCAAGTGATTGATCTGGCGGGTGAAGCCGTTTTGTGACTCCCTCCAGAGTTCATCCGGCCGCGGCTTGCTAAGGTAGGGGGCCTGTCAGGTTGCACGGAGTCTGTCCATGGCGTTGCCCGTTATTCTCGATTGCGATCCCGGCCACGACGATGCCATCGCCCTCATCCTGGCGCTGGCGAGCCCCGAACTCAGGGTGCTGGCGGTCACCACCAGCGCCGGCAACCAGACGCCGGACAAGACCCTCAACAACGCCCTGCGCATCCTCACCCTGCTCGGTCGCCACGACATTCCGGTGGCGGCGGGGGCGCCCAGGCCCCTGGCCCGGGAGCTAATCATCGCGGACAAGGTGCACGGGGAGTCGGGCCTCGACGGCCCCAGTCTGCCGGATCCCGCCTTTGCCCCCCAGGCCCTGACGGCGCTGGAGCTGATGGCCCAATGCCTGCGCGAGAGCCCGGAGCCGGTCACCCTGGTGCCGACCGGCCCCCTCACCAACATCGCCCTGCTGCTGGCGGCCCACCCCGAGCTCAAGCAGAAGATCGCCCGCATCGTGCTGATGGGCGGCGCCGCAGGGGCGGGCAACTGGACCCCGGCGGCGGAATTCAATATTTATGTGGACCCGGAAGCGGCCGATATGGTGTTCAAGTCGGGGCTGCCCATCACCATGTGCGGGCTCGACGTGACCCACCAGGCCCAGGTGATGGACGAGGATATCGAGCGGGTGCGCGCCATCCCGAACCCGGTGGCGCAGTGCGTGGCACAGCTGCTCGACTTCTTCATGATCTATCATCGGGATCCCAAGTGGGGATTTGCTGGCGCACCGCTCCACGACCCCTGTACCATCGCCTGGTTGCTGGCACCCTCCCTGTTTCATGGGGTGGAGTGCCGGGTCGACATCGAAACCTGCGGTACCCATACCCTGGGCATGACGGTGGTGGATCGCTACGATCTGACCGGCAGGCCCGCCAATGCCCTGGTGCTGCTGGGGCTGGACAGGGTCGGCTTCATCGAACTGCTGGTGCAGCGGTTGCAAACATTTGGCTAACATCTCGGACATCGGATAAGGGGTTGGGAATGTGGAAAGGGACGTTGGCGCTGCTGACATGCATGCAACTGGCGGGTTGTGCCACCCCGTTCGAGAAGATGTGGCAGGGGCTGGCGACCTGCGAGCTGGACTCCCTCCATCTCGACAGCGAGACGGGGCGCCCGGCGAATCCACAGCTTGCCATCTACACCCCCGACAAGGTGAGCGACGGCTTTGCCTGGTACAAGCTGCATGAGGAGCTGCACGGCCTGCCCATCGTCGGTTTTCTCGTCCCCGCCTCCACCTTCGAGGTACACGCCCTCTTCGTGGACACCCCCATCGCCAACGCGCGCAGGCTGACCCACAACGCCTATGGCAGCGAGTTTGCCGACGAGCAGCTGCACGATGAGGGGATGGCCCCCCTGCTGCTGCGCGATCCCAACAACCCCAAGCGCTCCATCATCGATTGCACCCGGGGCGAGTCGGCGGAGCCGCTTCCGGAAGAGTCCTTTGACGAAGGGGATTAAGCGCCCGGCGCTCGCAGAAGGGTGACCCGGCCAGACAAGAAAGGGGCCAGCCG
>NZ_JBFODA010000040.1:0-38139 GCF_040908055.1 Aeromonas sp. R7-4 | reverse complement strand
GCTGAATGATGCCGCTGATGGGCTGCTTGTCATCGGACTCTTTCATGGCTTGCAGCAGCTTGTGCTTGAGCATCCAGGCGGTGTCATATTTGACGCCCAACTGGCGCTTTAGCTCCATCGCTGACAAGCCTGTTTTGGTTTGTGACAACAGGTGCATTGCCAGAAACCACTTGGTCAGTGGGAGCTTGGTGTTTGCGAAAATCGTGTTTCCAGTCAATGACATCTGGTGACGGCAGTGATTGCATTGCCACACACGTGGCCGCCTTCTCAGGCGACAACAGGTCTTGTTGGCACATTCAGGGCAGACAAAGCCGTTAGGAAAACGCCAAGTGAACAGCGCGTTTTCGCACTGAGCCTCAGTGCCATAGTCCTTGAGAAACTCAAACAGGCTGTAGCCTTTCTGGAATTGGATTTTGCTTTTGGCCATGATCTCGCACCTCGATAACTGTACGTAAGATCAGTATAGTTCGTGGTAACTGACTGCTAATCATGGGTAATCTTGTATAAAAATGTGGAGGGGTTCATTAGGTTCCCAGCATTAGATTGATCTCGTATATCGACCTGCGCTACGCACTGCACCAACCTGCAAAAACCACGCTACCGCCCCTGAATTTCAGCCTCCAGTTTGCTGCGCTATCCCTGCGGCGTGGCTCTGGTCTGGCTCATGGGTGACTCCAACGAGACATTTACCAAATGGCAGTGTTACCGAACGGGGCTGGGGAGAGAAGCGGGAGAGGGGTGTTTTCTGGGCAAGATCAACAAATTTATTAATAAGTCGGTGGTGATGGGTGTCTCAGCATTGGCCGCGCATCAGAGCAGGGTAGTGAAATCGAGGATTCACCCTGTTGAGTGAGGTGCTGCTCAGCTGCCATGGTGAGAGTGGCAAGGTCAAGCCGGTGGTGGCACGGGTGGATGGGCCGCTCGATGCATTGCGGGTCGGGGCCTGATCTAGGGACCTCATAATGTCGATGGGCCCGTCTCGTGAGAGACGGGCCCATGCTTTTTTGTATTAGCGCACGGTCTTTGGGTCTGGTTTGCGCCGTTGAGGCTTAGCGGGCCAGCAGGGGCTGGCCGCTGGTCAGGGCGGTGCTGGTTGGCCGGGTGGCGGGATGCTGCTGGAACTGGCGTACCAGTCGCTCCAGTTCGCCGAGTTGGCGCACCAGCTGGACTATGCCCTGCACGGCGTGGCGGCTGCCCAGGCTGGAGTCGTCCGCCAGGGTCTTGATGCTGAGCACGCTGCGGTCGATGTCGGCGGTGACCTGGGATTGCTCCTGCACCGCCTGGGCGATCTGGTTGCTGCCGGCGGCCACCTGCAGCAGGCGATCGCTGATCTGTTGCAGCACGTCGCCGGTGGCGGCGGCTTTGAGGCGGCAGCTGGCGGAGAGCCGCTCCCCTTGCGCCATGGCCTGCTCCGCATCCCCGGCACTGGCCTGCAAGAGGCTTATCATCTTCTGGATCTCGCCGGTGGAGGTCTGGGTCTTGATGGCCAGGGTGCGGATCTCGTCCGCCACCACGGAGAAGCCGCGACCCGCCTCGCCGGCACGGGCCGCCTCGATGGCGGCGTTGAGGGCCAGCAGGTTGGTCTGGTTGGCGATGTTGTTGATGACGTCCAGGATGCCGTCGATGGCCCGGCACTGGGTGGCGAGCGTGGTGATCACTCCCTTGGAGGTGATCAGCTCGCCGTGCATCCCTTCCACCTCTTCGATGGTCTCCTGCACGCGCAGATTGCCCTCCCTGAACAGGTCGGCGGTCTCGTCCAGCCGATCGGAGGCGGCGGTGGAGCTGTGGGAGACCTCGCGGATGGATTCCGCCATCTGGGTGATGGCGGTCGCCACCTGGTTGGTCTGGGCCTGTTGCTGCTGCAGGTTGTCGGTGATGCTCTCGGCGTTGTGCAGATCCGTCTGGGCGGATGTCAGGATCTGCTGGCAGGTCTGCTGGGTGCGGGCCAGCACCGCATTGAACTCCGCCTGGTTCATCTTCATGGCGAGCTCGACGGCGGCGAGGCGATCGACCCGGCCCGTGTAGAGCAGCTGCATCAGCGGATTGTCGAAGCGGCTGCGGGCCAGGGCCTCGAGCCGCGCGAGACGGCGGGAGAGGGCCTGGTTGATGACGAGCGCCAGCATCAGGGAGAGGGCGCCGAGCAGAAGGGGCCAGCCAGGGCCCTGCTGATAGCCCAGGGCAACCAGGGCCGCCAGGCAGGGCAGCAGGCAGAGAGTGAGCGCGAGCGTGTGGGAGAAGGGGGGCAGGCGCAGGGCCAGCGGTGTCTTGCCGCCGCGCACCTCCTCATAGACCCGCTCCGCCCGCTGCTTGACCGCGTCGTCCGGCGCTGTGCGCACGGACTGGTACTCCACCACTTTGCCGCTCGCGTCCTGGATGGGGGTGACGAAGGCGTTGACCCAGTAGTGATCCCCGTTCTTGCAGCGGTTCTTGACCGTGCCCATCCAGCTCTTGCCTTCACGGAGATGACGCCACATATCGGCGAAGGCCTGGGGCGGCATGTCGGGGTGGCGGACCAGGTTGTGCGGCGATCCCTGCAGCTCCGCCAGGGTGAAGCCGGCGATCTGGCAGAACTCGTCGTTGGCATAGGTGATGCGACTCTCCAGATCCGTGGTGGAGATCAGGTTCTGATGCTCCGGGTAGAGGCGCTCACGCTGGGTAACGGGTTGATTGACTCTCATGGCGGCTTCCGGCTGTGGAGGGATGATGAGTCCCGACAATTTGGGACTGGTAGTCCCATTGCAAGCCGTGCACCAGAGTGCCAGGAAACGCTTAAATTGCGTTCAAAATGAATCTTATTTGCTCAAAATCCGGAGATTGACGAAAACGACCCGGCCCGGCGTCTTCGTCTGCTGAATCGATTCGCTTTTTGGGAGCCGTTTTGGCAAGGGCGTGACGGGTTTCGCAATTTGGCAAGGCGGGGCCGGGGCACCCGCCGGGATCAGGCGGGGAGATCCGGTTCGCTGACGGGGGCCTGGATCTGGGTCTCAATCTGCAGGTGGGTAGAGAGCAGGGTCTTCAGGTCCTGCAGGTACTCCTCCAGCGGCGGCTCCTCCAGCAACAGGGCGAGCTCGTTGCCGATGGGGGTGAGCCGGTAATAGAGCAGGGTGAGGTGGCTCTGGCGCTGGCGCAGGCGCCAGCGCTGGTTGCCGAAGGCGAGCTCGACCCCGTCGGCGGGCAGGGGGCCGGACTCCAGCTCGCCGCGGTGCAGCAGACCGAGGTCGAACAGCAAGAGCAAGGCGCTGTAGGGGATCCGGTATTTGCCGAGCCCCATGCGGGTGACCCTGGCGCGGCTGAGCAGGCCGGCGCCCTTGTGCATGCCGAGCAGCAGGCGCTGCTCGTCGCTGCCTTCGTAGTGGCAGCAGAGGGCGCAGATCCGCTGGAACAGCTGGGCTTCCCGCTGGGTCATCTCCTTGAGGGTGGTGAGGGCCCGGATGGAGAAGCGACCCGGGGTCGCCACCTCCAGGGCGAAGATCCGTCCCCACAACTGCTGCATGGGCAACATGCTGATCTCTTCGGCCAGTTGCAGGAAGCGGGTGAGCCAGTCGCTGTCCATCTCGCCGCCGGCGGCCGTCTCCTGGCAGTGGCGGGAGGCCATCACCATGATGGATTCCAGGTTGCGCTGGCGGGCCGCCTGCTCCGCCAGCTGGCGGAAGGTCGCCCGCTGCTCGAAGGTGCTGTCGCTGTTGCGGGTGAGCATGCCATCGATGCCGCGGCTGCGGGCCAGGCGCAGGGTCTGCTCCTGGCTGCTCAGGATGGAACTCTCTTTCTTGGGGGGCAGGTCAGCCATGCTGGCTCCGTGATGGCAGGGTCTGGTAGTGAATGTTACTCCAACCGGGCCCATGAACAATCCCCTTGGCGGGGCCGTCACGGCATAAAGAAATGGCCTCCCGGGGGAGGCCATAGGGGTCACTCTTCGTAGACGCTAACCTCGACCGCCTCCATGGAGTAGGAGGCGGTGGCCATCTCGTGGCTTGAGCTGGCGGTGCGCATCTTGCCCTTGACCCAGATGGCGTCCCAGAGGTCATCCACCGGCGCGCCCTTGGGGTAGCTCACGTAGATCACCTGGTTGGTGGGCGGCGGCGGCACGTGGATGCAGGCGCCGAAGTAGGGCACCAGCAGGAAGGCTTTGATGGTCTTGGCATCTCCTTCCAGCGGGACCACGAACCCGGGGATCCGTACGTCCTGATTGTCCAGCTTCTTGTTGACGCCCCCCACCGGTTGCGGCACCGACATGGGATCCTCGTGATTGACCTGGGGCGGCGGCAGCAGCTTCTCCCCTTCGGGGATGAGGATGTCCCAGTCGATGGTCTTGTAATCGGCCGCCATGGCGGGCAGCACCAGCAGGCTGGCCAGCAGCGCCACTATGTTCCACTTCATTTTCTGTCCTTCTTTCTTTTGTCGGGTGCGTCCAGAGTCAGACGCGGATGCTCATGCCGTCGCTCAGGCTGTAGCGGTAGGCTCGGGCGGCGGGGAGCAGGCCGATGATCATGCCCGCCAGCCAGACCAGCCCCAGCAACAGCCACTCATGGGCGCTCGGCAGCCCCAGGTTCAGTTGCAGGCCATAGTGGCCGAGCAGCCAGGGGGTGGCAAGCCCCTGACCGAGATAGAGCACGGCCACCCCGAGGGCGATGCCGAGGGTGGTCAGCGCCATGGCCTCCAGCGCCAGCAGCAGGAAGAGGTGGGTCGGCCCCGCGCCCAGGGATCTCAATATGGCGAGCTCGCGGCGCCGCTCGTTGAGCCCCGCCAGCAATGTGGTCAGCATGCCGATGAGGCCCGCCACCACCACGAAGCCGGCGATGACAGACAGGGCCGTCTCCGCCACGCTCATCAGGCTCCACAGCTCCTGCAAGGCGGCCCCCGGCAGGATGGCCATCAGGGGCTCGCCCCGGTAGGTGTTGACGCTGCGCTGCAGCTGGAACGCCAGAATGCGGTTGCTCAGCCCCACCATGAAGGCGGTGATGGTCTTGGGGGTGAGATCCTGCGCCAGCGCCTGCTCGGCGGTGACGTTCTTGCTGTGACGACCGGTGTCCCAGCCCAGGTGGATCGCCTCTATGCCCGCCAGCGGCACATGGATGGTGCGATCGATGGGGGTGCCGGTGGGAGCCAGGATCCCCACTACCTTGAACGGCAGGTTATCGTGCTGGCTGAACGAGGTGTTGCCGGCGCCGTGGGCGATGACGATGGGTTGATCCAGCTTGTAGCCGAGCTTTTCGGCCACCTGGGCGCCGAGCACCGCCTCGAACGGCGTCTCGAACGCCCGCCCCTCGCGCAGTTGCAGGGACTGCTGCTGGCCGTACTTCAGGTGGGTGAAGTAATCGCCGTTGGTGCCGAGCACCCGGAAGCCCTTGTGGGAGTCGCCGAGGGAGAGGGGGATGGTCCAGTCCACGCCCGGCTTTGCCTTGATGGCCTGATAGGCATCCCAGCCCACGTTGTTGGTGGGGTTGCCGATGCGAAACACCGAGTAGAGCAGCAGGTTCACCTGGCCGGAGCGGGCGCCGACGATGAGATCGGTGCCGGAGACGGTGTTGGCGAAGCTGTCGCGCGCCTGGCTGCGCACCCGCTCCACCCCGAGCAGCAGGGTGACGCTGATGGCCACCGCCAGCAGGGTGAGCCCGGCGGTGAGGCGGCGGGCCCAGAGGCTCTTGAGGGCGAGGGTCAGCATGGGAGCCTCCGCGGTGACGGGCCGCCATGGCGCAGCGGCATGGCCAGGCGAAAGACGGATGGATGCGTTGTCATCATGCGGCCCTCCGGTTGAGTTGTTGCAGGTTTTCCACCCGGGGGAAGAGGGGCTCCAGATAGGGATCGTGGCTCACGAAGATCAGGGTCGACCCCTGCTTGTCGCACTCCTCGAACAGCAGCCGGATGAAGGCGGCTCTGTTGTCGGTGTCGAGGGCCGAGGTGGGCTCGTCGGCGATCACCAGGGGAGGCGAGCCGATGAGCGCGCGGGCGGCGGCGACCCGCTGCTGCTGGCCGATGCTGAGGGCGTGGACGGGGCGATGCAGCGCCTCGTCCGGCAGTTGCAGCTCTGCCAGCAGGCGGCGCGCCTCCTGCTCCGGGCTCCCTGTCAGGCGGGCCCGCTTGGCGGGTGAAAAGGTGAGGGCGGCGGTGACGTTGTCCTGCACCGAGAGAAACGGCAGCAGATTGAACTGCTGGAAGATGTACCCCAGATTGGCCGCACGGAACTGGTCACGGGCGCGACCGGAAAGCCGGGCCAGGGGCTGGCCCAGCACCTCCAGGGTGCCGTGGTCGGCGGTCTGGATCCCGGCCAGCAACCCGAGCAGGGTGGACTTGCCACAGCCAGACGGGCCCTTGATGAAGACGCGCTCCCCCTCGTGGATGCGAAGGGCGGGCAGATCGAGGACGACCTCGTGACCCGGCCAGGCGAAGGCCAGATCGCGGATCTCAACCACGGCGTTTTTCATGGCGTTACCAGCTCAGCTTGTTGGCGGACGGGGTCAGCTCGGCGGCGGTCTGGCCGCTGGGCAGTATGCCCTGCACGCTCAGCTTCTCCAGGCTCGGATAGACGCCGAACAGGGTCGCCTCCAGGCCGGTCAGCTTGGCCGGATCTGTGCAGGTGTAGGTGTACATGGCGCCCAGGTCCGCATGGCCCGCCTCTTCCGGATGGTATTCATCGTGATTGTCGGCAGCCTTGTCGTGATCGTGCTCATGCTCATGGTCGTGATCTTCTTTGGCTGCCTGCAGCTCCTGCCGGGTCAGCTTGCAGCCGGCGGCCGGGTCGAGGCGAAACAGGGTGTCGGGCTGCTTGAGCAGGGTCATGGCCTCGGCATAGCGGGCCTTCTCCTCGTCGCTCCTGGCTGCGTGTTCGAAACCCACCAGGTCGGCGGCGGGGGCCTGCAACTCGATCATCAGCTGGTTGCCGTCGAGCACCAGATTGAGGTGGCCGTGGCCGTGCTCGTGGGCACCGTGGCCCTGATGGTCGTGTTCGTCGTGATTGGCCTGCGCGCCGAAGGCGGCCGCGGCCAGCAACAGAGTCACTGCTTTCATCGTCAATCCTTTTGAAGTAATGGATAAGATATTGATTCACATGAAGAAGCAATGCAGTGATGGCGGGGCTCTGATGCGGCTATGGCCCAGGATCCTGGAGGGCACGGTCGGCAGGGAGAGGCCGACGGCCAGAACGATGAAGGGGGAGGCGCTCGGGACAAAGGGGGTGGCGGTGAGGGCCAGCTTGCCATCCAGATGGAGCACGCAAGCGGGGCAGGCATGGCTATGATCCGGCAGGTCGGCTTCGAGCGGATGCTGTGCCAGCGCAGGTTGCAGCCACAACCAGCCCAGCAGCAAGACCCAGATTGTGAACGTGGAACGACCCATAGACCCTTGTGGAAAGGGCGCCATCAGCGCCCTTTTCTCTGACTCAGAGATGGGACTGGATAAGCCCCATCACCTTGGTTATCTCGGTGGCATCGAGCTGGCCATCTTTGGCAAACAGCACCTTGCCCTCTTTATCCAGCAGTATGATGGCCGAACTTTCCGGCGCAAGATCCCAGGCATTGCGGGCCATGCCCTTGGCATCCAGCACCATGGCGGACCAGGGGAACTCTTTCTTGCTGTCCTCTGCGCTGCTCTTCACGAAGCCGGACGTGCCCCAGATGGCGTCATTGCTGTTGATGATGGTGACGGTCTGGTACTTGTCGTGGGGCAGCTTGGCCGCCTTGATCGCCTCGATCATGGGGGCGTTCAGCTCCTTGGCGCTGGAGCGACCCGCGATGTGCTGGATCAGGAAGACCTTGCCGGTCAACAACTTGCTCTGCCAGGGTTGATAGCTGATCTCTTTCTCCTTGAGCACCAGCTCACCCTTGTCGCCGATGTTGACCAGCGGCACCTGGGCCGACTCCTTGATGTTGTGGGCCATGACCAGGGTTGGCAGCAGCGCCAGAGTAAGCACGAGATGTTTCATCCGTATGACACTCCTTTGTGATGTTATAACGATTTTGGGTGCGAGGGAATGGGACCCTGAACATCCTAAACTGATCGGATCTGTTTAAAAAGTGTTAAATAATGCCGGGGGGCGTCGGCGATCTTGCCGAAGAGGACATCCTCCCCCCGAAAGACGGCGGCAAGGATGGCATGCCTCCCATCAAAATCAAATGGTTGCAACGGTTTTAAAGGGAGGCTTAATAGAGGGGCTCGCTGATCAGGGGGATCTGGGCCATGGTCATCTGCTGGGCCAGCAGGGGAGAACCCGTGAGCAGCACATGGCGCTGGTTGCCGATCAGCAGGGTATCGCCCTTGAGGCCGCTGTCGGCCGTGATGGCGAGCCAGGCTGGCGAGACGCTGCCGATGCTGATGTTGGGATAGATGATGCTGAGGCTGTACTGGGGGGCCAGCTCGGCCAGGAGGCTTGCCATCAGCAGCGCCTTCTCGTCGCTGTCGGCCTTGTTGTCCTGCAGGGCCTGCAAGGGCGGGGCGAAGTGGTCCATCTGTTCGGGCGGGGTGGGAATGCCGCTCAGCCACTCCTGCAGCAGGGTGACGCTGGTGGCGAGATCCTTGGCCGAGAACTGCCGGGCCAGGGGCTTGAGGTCCCCCTTGAACTGATAGAACAGCTGGGAGTAGTTGGGGCGTACGCAGGGCAGCTTATGGTTGGCCGGGTGGATGCAGGGCTGGACCCGCATCTCATAGAAGGCATCCTCCTGGTATTGCCGGTAGGCCTGCCAGAACTGGGTGGATTCGAGGCTGCTGTCGTGCAGGGTAAAGGCCTGCTCCAGGTTGCGGAACTTGGTCGCCGTCTCTGGGCTGTGCTGGTTGATCTGGTTGATGCTGTTGTAGAGACGCGGGCTGATGTAGGAGTAGAGCGTCTCCAGCGGGTAGTTGAGGGCGGTATCGAGCAGCGTCATCTCATGGCGGCTGGCGGAGAGGACGCGCTCATCCGTGGTCAGTTGCAGGTGCTTGCGCTGGCCGTCGGCGGATTGCCACTGCCAGCTCAGGTTGATCTCGTTGGCCTGGGCCACGGCGCCGAAAAGCAGGCTCCAGAGCACGCCTTGTGCCGGTTTCATGGTGTGCCTCCTGCCTGGGGTCGATAATAAACAACTAGGTGAGTGACCGGCTTTTGGATTGGTCTGGTGGTGGGGATATTGGTAATAGGCTGATTTGGCTTTAAATTTAATTTGGGAAATAAGTCATGTGGAAAATGATCATGAAGCTTGTTTCATGGCTTGTGTTGATAGCGGGGGCGTCATCGGCGCTGGCGGGGCCCGTCATCGTCAATCAGGGCATGTCCAGCGCGGACACCTTCGCCCTGCGGGATCGGCTGGCGCGGGAGCACGAATGGCAGGAGTGGTTGCGCTTCCAGCAGGCCATCAAGTGGCTGGAGGTGTTGCCGGTCAACTGCGATCTGGTGGGGGGCGCGGGCGGGGAGTACCGCTGTGGTGACGACTACTATCGCCCCTATCGCCAGAACGGGCGCGACATCTATATCCAGGGGGATCCACCGGGTCCTCGGCCAGGGGCAAATAAAAAGGCGCCATAAGGCGCCTTTTTTGCGAGAGGTCGCTTACTTGGCAGCGTAACGCTCGGCAGAGGTCTTGATCTCGGCTTCGGCTGCGGCCTTGTCGCCCCAACCTTCCACCTTGACCCACTTGCCCGCTTCCAGCTCTTTGTAGCGCTCGAAGAAGTGCTGGATCTGGGCTTTCAGCAGCTCGGGCAGATCGTTCACATCCTGGATGTGGTCGTACTGCTTGGTCAGCTTGGAGTGCGGCACGGCCACGATCTTGGCGTCTTCGCCAGATTCGTCGGTCATCTTCAGCACGCCGACCGGGCGGCAGCGAATGACGGAGCCTGCCAGCAGCGGGTAGGGAGTCGGAACCAGCACGTCGACCGGATCCCCGTCCAGGGACAGGGTGGCGTTCACGTAACCGTAGTTGCACGGGTAGAACATCGGGGTGGACATGAAACGGTCAACGAAGATGGCGCCGCTGTCCTTGTCGACTTCGTATTTGATCGGGTCGGCATTCTGCGGGATTTCGATGATGACGTAGATGTCGTCAGGCAGGCTCTTGCCGGCCGGTACCAGGTTCAGGCTCATGACGTTTCCTTTGAGTGTTGGAGTCAAGTTTGCAGGCCGACATTATAGCGATGTCCCGTCAAATGGCCATATTTCGAGGGTCGGACAGGCTGGTGGAGGGAGGTGTGCCCCCGGTCTCGCCCGATTTCTGTCGTTTTGTGGCGCTCCGTCTCCCGCTCGCCCTGGTGGCGGCTTGTGCCATCAGGTCAACAGATCCTAGAATGCGCACTCCCTTTACTGGAAAAGGCAGTGGTATGCACATTCACATTCTCGGGATCTGCGGCACCTTCATGGGTGGTCTGGCGGTGTTGGCAAAACAGCTCGGCTACAGGGTCACCGGCTCCGACGCCAACGTCTATCCCCCCATGAGCACCCAGCTCGAGCAGCAGGGCATCGAACTGACCGAAGGTTACGATCCCTCCCAGCTCGATCCGGCGCCGGATCTGGTGGTGATCGGCAATGCCATGAGCCGCGGCAACCCCTGCGTGGAATATGTGCTGGATCGCAACCTGCCCTATATCTCCGGCCCCCAGTGGCTGCTGGAGCACGTGCTGAAGGATCGCTGGGTGCTGGCCGTCGCGGGCACCCACGGCAAGACCACCACCGCCAGCATGCTGGCCTGGGTGCTGGAGTACGCCAGGCTGGAACCCGGTTTCCTCATCGGCGGCGTGCCCGGCAACTTCCCGGTCTCAGCCCGTCTTGGTGCCGCCCCCTTCTTCGTCATCGAGGCGGACGAGTATGACTGCGCCTTCTTCGACAAACGCTCCAAGTTCGTCCACTACCACCCGCGCACCCTGGTGATGAACAACCTGGAGTTCGATCACGCGGACATCTTCCCGGATCTCGCCGCCATCCAGCGCCAGTTCCACCACCTGATGCGCACCGTGCCGAGCAATGGCCGGGTGCTCTTCCCCCAGGTCGACGACAACCTCACCGCCGTGCGCAAGATGGGCTGCTGGAGCGAGGTGGAGCTGATGGGCCAGGACGACGCCCAGTGGAAGGCGGTCAAGCTGGCGGACGACGGCTCCGCCTTCGAGGTGTGGCTGGATGGTGAGAAGCAGGGGGAGGTGCACTGGGAGTGCATCGGCGAGCACAACGTCAACAACGGCCTGATGGCCATCGCCGCCGCCCGCCATGCCGGCGTCATGGCGGAGCACGGCATTGCGGCGCTCTGCCAGTTCAAGTCCCCCAAGCGGCGCATGGAGCTCAAGGGCGAAGTGGCCGGCATCAGCGTCTATGACGACTTTGCCCACCACCCCACCGCCATCGAGACCACCCTCGGCGGCCTGCGCGCCAAGGTCGGCGGGTCACGCATCCTGGCGGTGCTGGAGCCCCGCTCCAACACCATGAAGCTGGGGGTCCACAAGGAGGAGCTGGCGGGTTGCTTCGGCGGCGCCGACGAGGTGCTCTTCTTCCAGCCTTCCAACATCGGCTGGGATCTCGGCGAGGTGACCGCCCATATGAGCCGCCCGGCCCGGGTGTTCGACGATCTGGATGCGTTGATCGGTGCCCTGGTGGCCGAGAGCCGCGCGGGGGATCATATTCTGATCATGAGCAACGGCGGCTTCGGCGGCATCCATGACAAGCTGATCGCCCGCCTCAAGGATCGACACGCCTCATCATGAACAAAGCGATAACCCTGGCGCTGACCGGCGCCTCCGGCGCCCCCTATGCCCTGCGTCTGCTCCAGTGTCTGGTGCAGGCGGACTACAAGGTCTATCTGCTCGCCTCCTCGGCCGCCCGGGTGGTGCTCAAGACGGAGCAGCAGCAGGAGTGGCCGGGCTCGCCCAAGGAGCTCTCCGCCTACCTCTGCCACCAGTATGGCGCCAGAGAGGGGCAGATCGTCGCCTGCGGCAAGGAGGAGTGGTTCTCGCCGGTGGCCTCCGGCTCGGCGGCCCCCAGGCAGATGGTGATCTGTCCCTGCTCCATGGGCACCGTGTCGGCGATCGCCAGCGGCGCCTCCGACAACCTGCTGGAGCGGGCGGCGGACGTGGTGATCAAGGAGCGCGGCCAGCTCATCCTGGTGCCCCGCGAGAGCCCCTTCTCGGCGATCCACCTGGAGAACATGCTGAAGCTGGCGCGCCTCGGGGTGACCATCATGCCCGCCGCCCCCGGCTTCTATCACGAGCCGAAAAGCATTGAGGATCTGGTGGACTTCATGGTGGCGCGGATCCTCGACCACCTCGGCATCGAGCAGGCGCTGACCCAACGCTGGGGCTACGCCAAGCCCTGAGGGTGTGACGGGCGGGCAAACAAAAGCGGCGCCGGACTCAGGGTCCNGGCGCCGCTTTTTTATGGGTTAGGCAGCCTAGGCGGCCTGGATGGGGGCCGTCACGTACTTGAACAGGAAATCGGTCACCTCTTCCCGGGAGGGGCGCTGAGGCTGATTGATCATCTGCATCATGACGTAGCCAAACCCGGTCAGGGAGCGGGCCAGATCCTGCGCCGACAGCACACTCTTGATCTCGCCGTTGTCCATGGCGGCTTGCAAGCGGGGGGTGATCAGCGCCATCATCTTGTCCAGCAGACGGGTGTAGCGGGGCCACACCTCTTCCCGCACCGAGGAGCTCCACTCCAGCCAGATGCTGGCATGATCCGGCTTGTCATAGGCCGCATCGACCGCCTGCTTCACATGGCGGTGGATGCACTCCCTGGCGGATCCCTGACCGTTGTATGCCTGCTCGAGGATCTGCTGCACGTAGGCTTCTATCTCTGTCAGCACCTCGTCGACCAGATCGTCACGGGTATTGAAGTAGTTGAAGACGGTGGCGACGGAGACCTTGGCCTGCTCGGCAATCTCGGCATGCCCCGCCCGGCCGATACCGCGGCGGGAGAAGACCTCGACGGCACACTCCATCAATTGATCACGACGAGCCTCCGGCGACAGCCGGGTTCGACGTCTTATTTCTGCGCGTGGTTCCATGGTTTTTTCATCTAATAGTTATTGATTATGGTGTTTATAGTATTGTCACCGATAATGCCCGAAGGCTCGCTAACTCTATCAATTAAAATAAGCCGATAAAAGCATCACGTATGCCTGACGCCTTCCGGTTGCGGTGGTAGAATCCTCGGTTTTGATGTTAATGAACGGCCAATAACCCTTTGGCCATTATTGGAGTATGTGATGAAACACATTGTCGAGGTGATGATCCCCGAGGCCGAGGTCGCCGCCCGGATCGCCAAACTGGGCGAGGAGATCACCGCCCGTTACCAGGGGTCCGATGAGGTGGTCATGATTGGCCTCTTGCGCGGCTCCTGCGTCTTCCTGGCGGACCTCTGCCGCCAGTGCCAGTTGCCCATCACCCTGGACTTCATGACCGCCTCCAGCTATGGCTCCGGCATGCACAGCACCCGGGACGTGCGCATCCTGAAAGACCTGGATGACGACATCAAGGGCAAGGACGTGGTGATCGTCGAGGACATCATCGACACCGGCTACACCCTCAACAAGGTGCGCGAGATCCTCTCCCTGCGCGAGCCCAAATCCCTGGCCATCTGCACCCTGCTGGACAAGCCGTCCCGTCGCGAGGTGCAGGTGCCGGTCGACTGGCTTGGCTTCTCCATTCCCGACGAGTTCGTGGTGGGCTGCGGCATCGACTACGCCCAGAAGTACCGTAATCTGCCGTTCATCGGCAAGGTCGTTGCGCAAGAGTAAGCAGGGCTCGCCACTGGCAAGGCTGGCCGCCTGCCATCGACTCTCTTCAGGCGGCGCTCGAGCCGCCTTTTCTGTCTCGAGATGGGCTCATCCATCACAGGGGTTGCAATGAACGCATTGGAAATCAGCGGTCTGAAGAAGACCTATCAGGGGGGCGTCGAAGCTCTCAAGGGCATAGATCTCACCGTCAAGCAGGGGGATTTCTTCGCCCTGCTCGGGCCGAACGGGGCCGGCAAGTCCACCACCATCGGCGTGATCAGCTCCCTGGTGAATAAGAGTGCCGGCAAGGTGAAGGTGTTCGGTCACGACATCGACACCGATCTGGAGCTGGCCAAGTCCCAGCTCGGCCTGGTGCCCCAGGAGTTCAACTTCAGCATGTTCGAGAAGGTGAGCCAGATAGTGACTCACCAGGCCGGCTTCTATGGCGTGCCCAGGGCCGAGGCCAAGGTGCGCGCCGAGAAGTACCTGCGCCAGCTCGATCTCTGGGACAAGCGCGACATGGCGGCCCGCACCCTCTCCGGCGGCATGAAGCGCCGGCTGATGATCGCCCGCGCCCTGATGCACGAGCCCAAGCTGCTGATCCTGGACGAGCCGACCGCCGGGGTGGACATCGAGATCCGTCGCTCCATGTGGAGCTTCCTCAAGGATCTCAACGAGCAGGGGGTGACCATCATCCTCACCACCCACTACCTGGAAGAGGCCGAGATGCTGTGCCGCAACATCGGCATCATCGACAAGGGACGCCTCATCGAGAACACCAGCATGAAGAGCCTGCTCGGCAAGCTGGGACGGGAGACCTTCCTGCTGGATCTGGTGCCGGGCTCCGCGGTGCCGAGCCTGCCCGAGTTCAATGGCCGCATGCAGGACGAGCACACCCTGGAGGTGGAGCTGGAGAAGAGCCAGTCCCTCAACAGCCTGTTCGAGCAGCTCTCCGCCCAGGGGGTGAAGGTGCTGAGCATGCGCAACAAGGCGAACCGGCTGGAAGAGCTGTTCGTCAATCTGGTAGAGGAGGGTCGCAAAGCATGAACCCCATGACCTATTACATCGCCTTCAAGAGCATACTGGCCAAGGAGGTGAGCCGCTTCACCCGGATCTGGATCCAGACCCTGGTGCCGCCGGCCATCACCATGAGCCTCTACTTCGTCATCTTCGGCAACCTCATCGGGTCGCGCATCGGCGACATGGGAGGCTTCAGCTACATGGAGTTCATTGTGCCCGGTCTCATCATGATGTCGGTCATCACCAACTCCTACTCCAACGTCGCCTCCTCCTTCTACAGCGCCAAGTTCCAGCGCAACGTGGAGGAGCTGCTGGTGGCGCCTGTGCCCAACTACATCATCATCGCGGGTTACGTGGGCGGTGGCGTGGCGCGCGGCCTCTGCGTCGGCCTCATCGTCACCCTGGTGTCGCTGTTCTTCGTGCCGCTGCAGATCCACCACCTGTTCAGCGTCTGTGTGACCGTGCTGCTCACCTCCATCCTGTTCTCCCTGGGGGGGCTCATCAACGCCGTGTTCGCGAAGTCGTTCGATGACATCAGCATCATCCCGACCTTCATCCTGACCCCCCTGACCTATCTGGGCGGTGTCTTCTACTCCATCACCCTGCTGCCGCCGTTCTGGCAGGGGGTCTCCCAGGTGAACCCCATCATCTACATGGTGAACGCGTTCCGCTACGGCTTCCTCGGTATCTCCGACGTGCCGCTCGGCACCGCCTATCTCATCATCATCGGCTTCATCCTGGTGCTCTACGGGCTGGCCTGGTGGCTCATCTCCCGCGGCACGGGCCTGCGCCACTGAGGTGCAACCGGCCAGCAAAAAGGCGCCCTCGGGCGCCTTTTCTATTTGTCTGGTGCTGCGCCTCAGAGGGCCGGCGCGTCGTAGTCCGTCGGCTCGTCGCCGTAGACGCAGACGTTCCACTTGGCGGCCAGGCCGTCGTCGGCGAGGCAGTAGCGCTCGAAGAAGGCCTTGATTTCGCTGCGCTGGCAGTGGGCCTCGAAGCTCGCCATGTCGCGCCAGATCTCGTTGAAGACGATGGGGAAGCTCTCCCCCTCGGCAAAGGGGCTCTGGATATGGCGGGTGACGATGTACTGCAGGCAGCCATCTTCACGCAGGGTGTCGGGTTCGAGCCCTTGCAGGACGCGGAACAGGGCCTGCTCCTGGCCCGGCTTGGGCTGGAACTGGGCGATGCAGTAAACCTTCTTGGACATCGTGGTCTCCTTGCCGTGTCTCAACCCCGCAGGGCGACGACCCGGTTGTCGATGAGGCGGGCCTTGCCCAGATAGGCGGCCATCAGGATCACCAGGCGCTGGCTCTCGGCGCTTGCGGATTCCAGGGTGTCGGCATCGACGATGTCAATGGCATCTGTCCTGAATCCCGCGTTGTCGAGGCGCTGGCTGGCCTGGGCAACCAGGGAGGGGAGGTGACTGTTCCCCGCTTCAATCTGCCCGGCAATCCAGTTCATGGTGCGCGCGAGCTCGGGGGCGATGGCCCGTTCGGCAGCGGTCAGATAGCCGTTGCGCGAAGAGAGGGCCAGCCCGTCTTCGGCCCGCACGGTCGGCACGCCCACGATCTCGATGGGCATGGCCATGTCGGCCACCATCTTGCGAATGAGCGCGAGCTGCTGGTAATCCTTCTCGCCAAAGCAGGCCACGTTCGGCTGTACCAGATTGAACAGCTTGGTGACCACGGTACTGACCCCGCGAAAATGCCCCGGACGCAGCGCCCCTTCCAGCAGGCTGGAGAGGCCGGGCACCTCGACGAAGGTCTGGCTGGCGAGCCCCTGGGGATACATGATCTCCGGCGTCGGGGTGAAGACCAGGTCCACACCGGCGGCCTCCAGGGCGGCGCAATCCTGCTCCAGGGTGCGGGGGTAGTTGGCGAGATCCTCGGCCTTGTCGAACTGCAAGGGGTTCACAAAGATGCTGACCACCACCTTGTCACCATGGCGGCGGGCCTCCTCGACCAGGGTGAGATGACCCTGATGCAGATTGCCCATGGTGGGCACGAATGCGATGGCGCGGCCTTCGCGATGCCATTGACCGATCTGCTCGCGCAGCGCGGCGGGATTGTTCACAACCAACATCGTCAGTTCACCTTCAGATGAATCAATAAAAGAGGGGGTCGTCAGGGGGGAGGGCGAGACGGGGGCACAGACCCCCGCGCTCATGACGACAGAAAGTCAGTTGAAGCAGTGCTCGGGGCCAGGGAAGGTCCCCTCGCTCACCTGCTTCACATAGAGACGAATGGCGGCACGCATGTCACCGGTCTCGGCCAGGAAGTTCTTGGTGAACTTGGGCACATAACCGGAGGTGATGCCGAAGGCATCGTGCATCACCAGGATCTGGCCGTCGGTGGCAGGGCCGGCACCGATGCCGATCACCGGAATGCGCAGCGCCTTGGTGATGCGCTCTGCCAGAGAGACGGGCACGCACTCGAGCACCAGCAACTGGATGCCGGCCGCTTGCAGCTCCAGCGCCTGGCGGTAGATCTCCTGGGCGTGGAACTCGTCACGCCCCTGCACCTTGAAGCCGCCAAACACGTGGACGGATTGCGGGGTCAGGCCGAGATGGCCGCACACCGGCACCCCGTTACGTGTCAGGTGGCGGATGGAGTCGCACAGCCAGTCCCCCCCTTCCATCTTCACCATGCGGGCACCGGCCGCCATCAGGCGCGCTGCGTTCTGGTAGGTCTGCTCCGGGGTGGCGTAGCTCATGAACGGCATGTCGGTCACCACCAGGGCATTGGTGGTACCGCGCACCACGCAGCGGGTGTGATAGACCATCTCGTCCATGCTGACCGCCAGGGTGTCGTCTCCGCCCTGCAATACCATGCCGAGGGAGTCGCCGATGAGCAGCACCTGGGCGCCCTCGTCGTCGAACAGCTTGGCGAAGGTGGCGTCATAGGCGGTGATGGCGGTGATTTTCTGTCCGTCCTGCTTCATCTTCTGCAGGTGGGTAATGGTGATCTTGCTCATTACGTTGTTCCTACTCTTCTCTACTCGCCTGCTGCACCGGCCAGGATCGCGAGTCCATTGCGCGGGCAGCGGGCAACCAGTTCGGTGAGCGGGGTGCCGCAGGGCAGCACCAGGGAGGGGGCTATCTCGGCAAGGGGCAGCAGGACGAACTCCCGCTCCTTCATGCCATAGTGAGGCACCGTCAGGCGCTCATGTCGGATGACCTCGTCGCCGTACAGCAGCAGATCGAGATCCAGGGTCCGGGGGCCCCAGCGCTCATCCTTGCGCACTCGCCCCTGTGCCTGCTCGATGCGCTGCAGCTCGTCCAGCAGCGCCAGAGGGCTGAGGCGAGTGGCAAGGCGCGCCACGGCATTGACGTAGTCCGGCTGATCCGCAGGGCCCATGGGGCGGCTGCCGTAAAGGTGGGAGGTCTGCAGCAGCTCTGACTCGGGCAGGGTCGCCAGCGCGGCGATGGCGCGACGAGCCTGGCCGAGGGGGTCGGCCAGGTTGGAGCCGATGGCGACGAAGACCTCGATCATCGGCGGATCCTTACTCTGCCGACTTCGGCTTGCGGCGACGGGGGCGACGGCGGTTGCGGCCATTGCCGCTGCGCTTCTCGCCATCACCGCTGCGGGAGTCGGCGCGCTCGCCGCTCGCCGGGCGGCGGGTCGCCTCCCGTTGTAGTTGCGGGCGCACGTCCGGGTTGGAGGCCACATAGCGCTCCCACCAGCTCGCCAGCTCGCCGAGGCCGCGCTCGACCCGGTTGCGCAGCAACAGGAAGTCGAAGGCCGCACGGAATTTCGGGTGCTCCATGGCGCGCTCGGGGTGCTTGCCCTGGCGGCGGGTCAGGCGCTGTTGCAGGGCCCAGATGTCGCGCACGTCCGTGGTGAAGCGGCGCGGCACGGCGATGATCCGCACCTGGTTGTCCAGCACCTCGTTGATGGCCAGCATGAAGGCATCGTACCAGGGCAGACCGCTCTCGTTTTCCAGCACGCGGCCGCGGGCCTCGACGGCGCCCCACAGCAGGGTGGCGTAGAGGAAGGCGGGGGTGACGCGCTTCTCTTCACGGACCCGGGTATCGGTGTCCATCAGCGCCTGCTCGATGAACTGCTCGTAGGGCGAGTTGCCGTGGGGCGTGAACAGGGCGGCTACCTGGGGGAACAGCGGCTGGAACAGCCCGTATTCCCGCAGCAGCTTGTAGGTGGCCAGACCGTCCCCCGCCAGGAACAGCTTGAGGGTCTCCTCGAACAGGCGGGCGGCCGGGATGTCCTGCAGCAGCGGGGCGAGCTCCCGGATGGGCGCGGCGGTGCGCGGGCTGATGGTCATGTCGAGCTTGGCGGCGAAGCGCACGGCACGCAGCATCCGCACCGGATCTTCCCGGTAGCGGGTCTCGGGGTCGCCGATGAGCTCCAGTCTACGCGCGGCCAGGTCTTCCAGCCCACCCTCGAAATCGTGCAGGGTGAAATCCTTGGCGCTGTAGTAGAGAGCGTTGACGGTAAAGTCGCGACGCTCGGCATCCTCTTCGATGGTGCCGTAGACGTTGTCCCGCAGCAGCATGCCTTCATCGGACTGGGCCGACACATGCTTGCTGGTATTGACCTGATGGTGGTGACCCCGGAAGGTGGCCACTTCGATCACGTCACGACCAAAGACGATGTGGGCCAGGCGGAAACGGCGGCCGATGAGGCGGCAGTTGCTGAACAGCGCCTTGATCTGCTCCGGCGTCGCGTCGGTGGCGATGTCGAAATCCTTGGGGGTCTTCCCGAGCAGCAGGTCACGGACGCCGCCGCCGACCAGGTAGGCCTCATAGCCCCCCTTGTTCAGGCGATAGAGCACCTTGAGGGCATTCTCGCTGATCTCTTTGCGCGAAATCGGGTGCTGGTCACGGCTCAAGGTACGGCGCTGTCCGGCGACACGGGCCGGAATGGGGGACTCCACCGACTGCTCGCCGTCTTCCTTGCCGAGCACTTTGCGGCAAAAGTTTGCGATCTGGGAAAAAATGGTACACCTCGTTATGACTTCAAATTGACGGGAGGCCAAAAAAATAGCGGCCTATCATAGCTCAGCCCCAACCAAATGAGAAACGGTGTGGCCTGCTTCCCCTTGATTGGTCCTTTTGGGGCAAGAAATGCAGCCGGGGCTAGCTTTGCCCTTGCGTGATCTTCTGCTGGCGGGGTACCCGGGCCAGCTGCCAGTGGGCGATGCCCCAGCTGATGATCTCGTCGATCCGGCTCGCCATCAGCTCGGGCGGCGGGCACTGACCGAGAAAGTGCAGCGCCTGCCACAGGGCCGGTCGTACCTCGTCCTGCGACAGCGCCGGCGCATGGTTCTGCTTGGAGAGCTTGTTGCCATCCGCTTGCACCGCCAGTGGCAGGTGCACCCAGGCGGGCACCTCTGCCCCCAGGGTCTGGTAGAGGGCAATCTGGCGCACCGTGGGCTCCAGCAGATCGGCGCCGCGGACGATCTCGGTGATGCCGCTGTCCATGTCATCCACCACCACCGCCAGGTTGTAGGCGTAGAGCCTGTCCCGGCGGCGCACGATAAAATCCTCCTCCGCCAGCGCCGCGGGGACGGTGATCTCTCCCTGCAGCGCATCCTCGAACCGATAGACCGGGTGGTGCTGGCGCAAACGGGCGGCACACCCCTCGGCGGTCAGCCCCAGGGTGCGGCAATGACCGTTGTAGAACCCCCCTGCGGCCATGATTTCGCGTCGGGTACAGTGGCACCAGTAGAGATCCCCGGCCCGATAGAGCTGATCGATGATCTCGTCATAGCGGCCATGGCGCGCGCTCTGGAACATCACCTCCCCATCCCAGCCAAGACCGTGTGCCTCCAGGGTGGTGAGGATAAGGTCAGCCGCTCCCGGCATCTCCCGCGGGGGGTCGATGTCTTCGATGCGCACCAGCCAGCGTCCCTGCTGCGCCCTGGCCTGCAAGAAGCTGCCAAGGGCGGCGACCAGGGAGCCGAAGTGGAGCGGGCCGGACGGTGAGGGGGCGAAGCGGCCCACATAGGGGCGTCGGGAGGGGGGGGATGTCATGACCATGGCAATTCGGGTAGGCGATGCATTGAGGCTGCATTCTGGGACGGCCCGACCAAAAGCTCAATAAAAAAGGGAGCCTGGGCTCCCTTTTCGTTTCTGTGGATGGGCGGCATCAGCCAGCCATCTGTTTTTCCTTGATCTCGGCCAGCGTCTTGCAGTCCACGCAGAGGTCTGCGGTCGGACGGGCTTCCAGACGGCGGATGCCGATCTCGATGCCGCAATGCTCGCAGTAACCGAAGTCATCTTCTTCGAGCAGCAGCAAGGTTTTCTCGATCTTCTTGATCAGCTTGCGTTCACGGTCGCGGGTGCGCAGTTCGAGAGCAAACTCTTCTTCTTGCGCGGCGCGATCCACGGGATCCGGGAAGTTGGCAGCCTCATCCTTCATGTGGTCGACGGTGCGGTCAACTTCCTGCATCAGTTGGTTGCGCCAGGCTCCCAGGATCTTGCGAAAATGTACCTTCTGTTGGTCATTCATGTACTCCTCACCGGCTTTCATCTGGTAAGGCTCTACACCCGCAATGGCCAGGGGGCCCAGAGATTTCCTGTTTTCGCCTGTTGGCATGCCCTGTCTCCTAATTCAGCACGCTACCCGTGCCATCCATAAATTGAGGGCGACATCTATAGCAGAAGGGTCAACGGGAGGCAAACAAGCCTTGTCAATAATGTTACCCACTTCCGCATTTATTCTTTGCCCTCGGGTAGCATATGGCCAGATTCAAACGGGATAAAATCTTGCGCCACAATGCCCTGCACCCCAACATGGGGGCGATAGCATAAAATTTCAACCCCTGCCGCCATCGCCTGCTCGATAAGTTGACTATAGAGCGGATCGATATGGGCCGCAGGCCGCATCCGCTCGATGCCGGAGTGCAGCACCATAAATAGCAGCACGGCCCTGTGGCCGGCCGCCTTCATGGCCATCAATTCACGCAAGTGCTTGGCGCCGCGGGCGGTCACGGCATCGGGGAAGTAACCCATGCCCGGCTGCTCCCGCTCGTCGAGCAGGGTCACCGACTTCACCTCGATGTAACAATCCGGCCGCTCGTCATCCTCCAGCAGCAGGTCGATGCGGCTGTTCTCCTCGCCATATTTCACCTCGGTGCGCAGCCTGGCATAGCCCGCCAGCGGCGCGATGGCGCCCTGCTCAATCAGCTCCCGTGCAATCTGGTTGGCCCGGGCAGTGTTGACGCAGATGAAGTGGCCCGCCGGGCTCTCGGCGATCTCCCAGCTGTGGGCCAGCTTGCGCCTGGGATTGTTAGAGGTGGAATACCAGACCCGGGTACCGGGCTCGGCGCAGCCGGTCATGGCACCGGTATTGGCGCAGTGGAGGGTGATCACCTCGCCGCCCTCGAGTTGTACGTCGGTCAGGAAGCGCTTGTAGCGGGCGATCAGCTGCCCGGATTGCAGGGGAGGAGCGAAGATCATCGGCGGTTCTCCTGGGCGTTGGTGTCGGGGCGAGGGCGTGCTGCGGGTTTGGGGCGGGCGCGCAGGGGCCAGCAGGCCAGCGGCTCGTAATGGACGCCGTCCGGAGTGCTGACGGACCGGTAGAGGCAGAAGCGGTTCGCCTCGAGCTGAAAGTCGGGGGCGGGCAGCTCGCCGGGGGCCTCGTTCGCCTTGCGCGACAGGGTGACATGGGGGCGATAGCCCTGCTCGCCGTTGCCAAGCCCCAGCTTCTCGCCGTGGCGGCGCAGGGCCCTGGCCAGGACGGTGAGCTCGTTCGGCCATTCGCTGGGGCCCACCCAGGCCGCCTTGGCACGCTGAAACCAGCCGGTCTGATCCAGATGAACGCTGAAGGGCGGACAGTGCTGCTGGCCGGCGAGCGCGAGCAGGCGGGCTTGGGTCGCCTCGTCGGCCTCCCCGAGGAAGGCCAGGGTCAGGTGCAGATTGGCTTCCGGCACCGGCAGGCCGGGCCAGGGGCGCCGGTCGCGCCAGGCCGCCAGCTCGGGGGCCAGGGTGGGCAGGGGCAGGGCAAAGAAGAGTTTGGGCATGCGCGGTGTCTGTCCTCGTGGTGCTCATCGCAGGGGGCCATTCTATGGCAGCTGCTCCCCGGATGTCTTGCCGTGTCGCCTGGCCCGCCAGCAGGGGGCGGGCAGTGCCGCTTACGGTGGCCGGGTGGCTGTGGCAGAATGGACGCCTTTTCCAAGTCATCACAGAAGGTCCGCGCCGCTTTGTCTTCACTCCCCATCGTCTCGGTGCTGCCCGAGCTGTTTGCCGCCATCGACCGCCACGCCAGCGTGATCCTGCAGGCGCCGCCGGGGGCGGGCAAGTCGACCCTGCTGCCCCTGGAGCTGGTGCGCCGGCAGCGGCTGCCCGGTCGCATCATCATGCTGGAGCCCAGACGCCTCGCGGCACGCAACATCGCGAGCTTCCTGGCGCGCCAGCTGGGGGAGAAGGTGGGGGAGCGCGTGGGCCTGCGGGTGCGGGGCGAGAGCCGCACCAGCGCCGCCACCCGGCTCGAGATCGTGACCGAGGGGGTGCTGACCCGGATGCTGCAGCAGGATCCCGAGCTCACCGGCGTCTCGCTGGTGATCTTCGACGAGTTCCACGAGCGCAGCCTGCACGCCGACACCGCCCTGGCCTTCGCCATCGAGAGCCAGCAGGGGTTGCGCGACGATCTCAAGCTCCTGGTGATGTCCGCCACCCTGGATGGCATGGCGCTGGAGCGGCTTTTGCCGGATGCCCCCGTGGTGCGCTCCGAGGGACGCGGCTTTCCCATCGAGTACCACTATCGCCCCGCCAACCGCCAGCAGTGGCTGGAACCCCAGCTCGGCGCCGTGGTGCTGGAGGCGCTGGCCGCCCACGATGGCAGCGCCCTGGTCTTCCTCCCGGGCCAGGGGGAGATAGAGCGGCTGGCGCAGTGGCTGGAAGGGCGGCTGCCGGACGAGGTGATCCTCGCCCCTCTCTACGGCCGCCTCGACATGGCGGCCCAGCAGGCGGCCATAGATCCGGCCCCGGCGGGCCGTCGCAAGCTGGTGCTCACCACCAATGTGGCGGAGACCTCTCTCACCATCGAGGGGATCTCGGTGGTCGTCGACAGCGGGCTGGAGCGGCGTGCCTCCTTCGATCTCAAGAGCGGTGTCACCCGGCTGGAGACCCGCCCCATCGCCAAGTCCTCCGCAACCCAGCGGGCAGGGCGGGCCGGTCGTCTTGGCCCCGGCGTCTGCTACCGGCTCTGGAGCGGCGAGGTGCAGGAGCGCCTCGCCGAGCAGAGCCCCCCCGACATCCTGACCCAGGAGCTGACCGGCCTGCTGCTGGATGCCGCCCAGTGGGGGGCCAGGGTGGAGGCGCTGCCGCTGCTGGACCCGCCCCCGGCCGCCGCCGTGGCCAGTGCCCAGCGGCTGCTGGTGACCCTGGGTGCCATGAAGCCGGGCGGCGAGCAACAGTTGACCCCCGAGGGGAGGGTGATGGCGGCGTTCGGTACCCATCCCCGCCTCGCCCGCATGTTGCTGCGGGCCCGGGAGCTGGAAGCCGAGGGTCTGACAGGGATTGTCGCCGATGCGGCTTTCCTGGTGGCGCTGCTGGAAGAAGATCTGCGAGGATCCGAACGCCTTGCCGTGCTGTTCCACCGCCGGCAAGGGGCCCTGCGCCAGGGGGCCACCCGCTGGTTCGAGCGGCTCGGCGCGCGCCAGGAGGCCGCCCGGGGCCAGTGGCTGGGGTTGCTGTGCGCCCTCGCCTGGCCCGATCGCATCGGCAGGCTGCGCAGCGGCCAGCGCTACCAGCTCAGTGGCGGGGTGAGCTGCGATCTGGTAGAAGGGCATCCCTGTCAGGGGCAGGGGGCCCTCGTGGCCGTCGAAATGGGTCAGAACGAGCGCGGCAGCCGCATCTTCATTGCTGAGCCTGTGGTGCTGGACGAGCTGGTGCGCCTGCTGCCGGAGATGGTGAGCGAGCGCCAGTGGTTCGACTGGGACGAGCGTGAGGAGCGGGTACGGGCGGAGCGCCAGCAGGTGCTGGGCGAGCTGGTGCTGAGTCAGCGGCCGCTCACCGAGCTGTCGGACGAACAGAAGGGGCGCTGCCTGCTGCAGGGGATCCGGCGCAAGGGGCTGCACGTGCTGCCCTGGGACGACGCCAGCGAGGGGCTGCTGGCCCGCTTGCGCTGCGCCGCCGAGTGGCTGCCGGACGAGGGCTGGCCCGCGATGGACGAGGAGAGCCTGCTCGCGGGCCTCGAGCAGTGGCTGCTGCCGGCGGTGAGCGGCCTGACCCGACTGGAGCAGTTGAAAAAGCTCGACATGAGCGACATCCTGCGCCAGTCCCTGCCTTGGCCGCTGCCAAGGCGGCTGGACGAGGCGCTGCCTGGCCATTTCACGGCGCCGACCGGCAGCCGGGTGCGAATCCGCTACCAGCCGGGGCAGGCGCCGGCGATCCCGGTGCGCATCCAGGAGATGTTCGGGTTGGGCGCCACCCCCTGCGTGGCCGACGGCCGGGTGCCCCTGGTGGTGGAGCTGCTCTCCCCGGCCCAGCGGCCCTTGCAGATCACCGCGGATCTCGCCGCCTTCTGGGCGGGATCCTACGAACAGGTAAAGAAAGAGATGAAGGGTCGCTACCCCCGTCACTACTGGCCGGACAATCCGCTGGAGGCCATGCCGACCAGGGTGACCAAGAAGAAGATGGGGCTGCAGGAATAGCCGGCACTAAAGTGACCGGCCGGTGCGACCAGAGCAGGATGGACCAGGCACAGGGCCGATCCACCACAGGAACCGGCATCCCTGGCCGCTCGCGAATGCGAGATGACGAGTAGGAAAACAAGAGGATTTATGGCAACCCAACGACGCAAGAGCCCCCCCAAGAAGGCGGCGCCCAAACGCACCATCTGGCGCACCCTGTTCTGGCTTGGTTTCAAGATCTCCCTGGTGGTGGGCGCCTTCATGGTGGTGTTCGGCATCTACCTGGATACCAAGGTGCGCGAGCGCTTCGACGGCGAGAAGTGGCAGTTGCCCGTGATGGTCTACAGTCGCCCGCTGGAGCTCTATCCCAGCCAGCGTCTCTCCCAGACCCAGATGCTGCGCGAGCTCAACATGCTGAGCTACAAGCAGGTGCGCCAGCCGCACACCCCCGGGGAGTACGCAGTGAGCGGCAACCGCATCGAGCTTATCCGCCGTCCATTCGAGTTCCACGACGGGGCCGACGGCGCCCGCGGCCTGCGCCTCACCTTCAACGGGGCGCGGCTCGAGGGAATTCAGTCCCTGGAGAACCAGCGTCAGCTCGGCTACGCCCAGATGGACCCTGTGCTGCTGGATCGCCTCAACACCGAGGATCGGGAGGATCGTCTGCTGGTGCGGCTCTCCGAGGTGCCTGACAGCCTGCTGGTCACCCTGCTCACCACGGAAGACCGTGACTTCTACCAGCACGGCGGCGTCTCGCCCGTGGCCATCATGCGCGCCATGGCGGCCAACCTGCTGGCGGGGCGCACCGTCCAGGGGGGCAGCACCCTCACCCAGCAGCTCGCCAAGAACTTCTTCCTGACCCGTGAGCGCAGCCTGTGGCGCAAGCTGCAGGAGGCCTATATGGCGGTGCTCATCGACTACCGCTACAGCAAGGACGAGATCCTGGAGGCCTACCTCAACGAGGTCTATCTGGGGCAGAACTTCTCCCAGGGGGTTTACGGCTTCGGGTTGGCCTCCTACTTCTACTTCGGCATTCCGGTCAACGAGCTGGACATCGATCAGGTGGCCCTGCTGGTGGGCATGGTGAAGGGCCCCTCCTATTACGATCCCTGGCGCTTCCCGGACCGGGCCAAGGCGCGCCGGGATCTGGTGCTCAAGCTCCTGATGGACCACGGCAGCCTGACCCAGGCCGAGTATGAGCTCGCCAGCAAGCAGCCGCTGGGCATCATCGCCCGCGGCCAGATGAGCTATGGCCGCACCCCGGCCTTCATGGGGCTGCTCAAGCGGGAGATCCAGAGCCGCTTCGGCCCGGATCTGCTCAAACAGTCCGGCCTCAAGATCTTCACCAGCCTGGATCCCATCGCCCAGCACGCCGCCGAGCAGGCGGTGCAGACGGGGCTGGCCACCATAGAGAAGCAGCGCGGCAAGAAGAAGCTGGAGGCGGCCATGGTGGTCTCCGACTGGCACAAGGGCGAGGTGGTGGCCATGGTGGGGGGACGGGATCCCCGTTACGCCGGCTTCAACCGGGCGCTGGATGCCCGCCGCCAGATAGGCTCCCTGGTGAAGCCGGCGGTCTATCTGACCGGCCTCTCCAACGGCCTGACCCTGGGCACACCGCTGAAAGATCAGCCGATCCGCATCCGCGGCCAGGACGGCCAGATCTGGACGCCCCAGAACTACGATCGCAAGTTCCGCCAGAGCGTGCCGCTGATGGAGGCGCTGGCCAGCTCCCTCAACGTGCCGACCGTCAACCTCGGGATGCAGGTCGGCCTGGACAAGGTGGTGGACACCCTGCACAAGCTCGGCGTGGAGCAGGAGATCCAGCCTTATCCGTCCCTGGTGCTGGGGGCGGTGGCCCTCTCCCCCATGGAGGTGAACCAGATGTACCTGCCCATCGCGAACCAGGGGCTGACCCAGCCGTTGTCGGCCATCCGCGCCGTGGTGAACGGCGATGGCAGCCAGCTCTACCAGCATGACGAGACCGCGAAGCGGGTGACGGATCCCCAGGCGAGCTGGCTGACCCTGTTCGCCATGACCAAGACGGTGAGCCAGGGCACGGCCCGGGCGCTGGGCGCCAAGTTCCCCGGCGCCACCATGGCCGCCAAGACGGGGACCACCAACGAGCTACGGGACTCCTGGTTCGCCGGGATGGACAACAACGAGCTGGTGAGCGTCTGGGTCGGCCGCGACGACAACACCCCGGCCGGGCTGACCGGTGCCAGCGGGGCGCTCCAGCTGTTCAGCGGCTACATGAGCCAGCGCGGGGTCAACAGCCTGGGGCTGAAGATGCCGGAAGGGGTGAGCTGGGCCAACTTCTCCCGCGCGAGCGGGGCCCGGGTGGCCAGCGACTGCCCCGGCAGCCTGCAGGTGCCGGCCAAGCTGGCCGGTCTGGCCGAGCCCATGAGCTGTGCCAGCCCGGTCTCCAACCCGGTCAACGCGCTGGACAACTGGTTCAACGGTTTCTTCAACTAACTGCGACGGGCAGCCATGGCTGCCCGTGTTGCAAGGAGTGCCCATGACGACTCCCCTGTTTGACGCCATCCACCACGTGGCCATCATCGCCAGCGACTATGAGCGCTCCCGCCACTTCTATCACCAGGTGCTGGGGCTGCCCGTCATTGCGGAGACCCTGAGGGCCGAGCGCCAGTCGTGGAAGCTGGATCTGGCGCTGCCGGACGGAAGCCAGCTGGAGCTGTTCAGCTTTCCGGCTCCGCCGCCGCGCCCCTCCCGGCCGGAGGCGTGCGGTTTGCGCCACCTGGCGTTCCGGGTGGGGGAGCTGGACCGGGTCATCGCCCATCTGCAGCGGCACGGCGTCGAGGTGGAGCCGGTGCGGGTGGACGAGCTGACCGGCCGGCGCTTCACCTTCTTCGCCGACCCCGACGGCCTGCCGCTGGAGCTCTACGAAGCACAGCCATAGGGATGTGCCGTTCAGGCCTCAGTCCCCCAAACAGAAGAAGCCGCCAGGCAAACCGGGCGGCTTCTTTCTTTGCGTCAACTAGGGGTCAGGCGGTGGTGAGCAGGGCCACGGCGACGGCCATCACTAGGATGCCGACCCAGCCGATGGGCTTGAGCCGCTCGCCGAACAGCAGCAGTCCGCCGAGGGCGGTGCCCAGGATCCCGATGGCGCCCCAGGTGGCATAGGCCACGGCAAGATCGATCCGGCCCGTGCTGACCGCCTCCGACAGCAGGGTGAAGGCGCACAGTACCAGCAGGATGCCGAGCAGGCCCCAGCCCTTGTGGCGAAAGCCGAGCGAGCGGTTGATTGCCATGTTGGCGCCGATATCCAGCAGGGCGGCGCCCAGCACTATCATCAGCGGGTGCATGGGACCTCCCTGGCCTCGTGGGCGCTGTGCATGGGGGTGACCGGCTCCTCGTGGCGCTCACCCATCGTCACCAGAACAATCCCCACTATGGCCAGCGCCAGTCCGATCAACTCCTGAGCATTCAGGCGGTAGTCGAGGAACAGCACGGAGACGACGGTGATCAGCGCGATCCCCAGCCCCTCCCAGAGCGCGAAGGCAATGCCAATGGAGATTGTTGTGGCGGCTTTGGCCAACAACAGGTAGGAGAGCGAGATGAGTGCCCACATGGGCAGGTAGTTGAGCCAGCCAGCCTGGTTCTCCGGGATCATGGCCATGGTGGAGGTGCCGGCGACCTCGGTCAGGATGGCGCCCGTCAGGAAGAGGCGGGCCAGAAGCATGGGATTGAATGACATAACATGTCCTCTTGTTGCTGCGACGGGGCCATGATAGCCGCAGCCCGTTCAGGAGGCAGAATCGCTGAGCGTCGACAACTCAGACGCTGACGGTTTGCCTTGGCAGCAGCGGGCGAGATAAGGTGAATGCCGGATACCCAGCCCCCGGCCGTGATCATGAAGCTCTACCAGATACAACTCTTTGTGGAATCAGCCAGCAGTGGCTCCATCGCCAATGCGGCCCGCCGCCTTGGCAAGAGTCGCAGCGCGGTCAGCACGGCGATCGCGGCGCTTGAGGTTGAGCTTGGCGTCGAACTTTTTGAACGAGGGGCCAACCAGAGCCGGCTGACCGAGATCGGCGAGCAGGTGCTGGACGACTGCAAACGGCTGCTGCAGGCCGCCAACAGCCTCAAGCTCAAGTGCGAGCACCATGCCTCCGGCGCCGAGGTGGCGCTGCGGGTGGCGCGCGACGACGCCATCCCCGAGGCGGTGTGGCGGGAGATGCTGGGCCAGCTGCGCCACCAGTTTCCCGGCACCAGCATCTCCCTGGTGCTGGCCTCGCCGCCTGAGCTGCCCGCCCTGGTGGAGGAGGGGTTCGTGGATGCCGCCTTCGGCCTCATCACCGAGGAGCAGGAGCGCAGCGGCCTCAGCATCGAGGTGCTCAACCCAATCCGCACCCTGATGGTGGTGGCCCCGAGCCACCCGCTGGCCAGCCTGAAGCGGGTGCTGCAGCAGGATCTGACCGGCCATACCCAGGTCACCCTCTCCTATGTGGACGAATTCTCGGTCAAGAGCCTGCTGCCCATAGGCGGTCATCACATCGGGCTGTCGAGCTTCGAGCTGATGCGGGATGCGGTGCTCGACGGCCTCGGTTGGGCCGTGCTGCCGTCACCGCTGATCCAGAGCCAGCTGCGCCAGGGGGAGCTGCTGACCCTGAAACACAAGTTCAGCCTGCAGTGGCGCGACTACGGGGTCTATCTGGCGGAAAATGCCCACCATGGCAAGGTGCTGGCCTGGCTCAAGAAGGCCATCGGGGCCTATCTCGAACCCTTCGAATGACCGCGTTCGGGGGCGCCGCCGGACATGGCGGCACCTGGGGGATCAGCGCAGGCTGCGCCGGGAGAGCGGCTGGCGCGGGCGAAAGGGCAGCGCCAGGAGGCTGAGCAGCAGATCCCCCAGCAGGGAGGCCATCAGGCCCACCGCCACGCCGCAGAGGATGGCGGCCTGATTGAGCGGCACCACATAGCCGTAGTTGTGCAGGGTGTCCTGCCAGAGCAGGGGATCGGCGCGCAGCAGCAGGTGGGAGAGCTGCCGATACCAGGCCTGGTCCCGGAAGGCGAGTTCCTGCTGCAGGTGCCGCTGCTGGCTCACCAGCTGTTGCAGGCTGGCGGCATCCTGGGTGAAGACGGGATCCTGGCTGGCGCCGTAGTGGGCGACCAGGGCCTGAAGATCGCCCTGAAAGTGCTGATCCGCGGTGCGCTGGAAGGGTGCCAGACTGAGGCTGGCCTGTTGCAGGCGCGCATCCAGCCGCTGGTAGTAGAGATCGACGATCCCGGGGATCTGCACGCCAGCCAGCAAGCCGAGGGCAAACAGCATCATGCGAAGGTAGCTGCGCATCATCATCATCCTGAGTGAACGGAGTGGCCATACTAGCCGCAAGCCGTGGGAGAGCCAAGACGGCGGTGCCCGTTCTGCCGGCCAGGGGGGCAGAACGGGGCAGGGGCGGATTCAATAGAATGCGTTTTTGACACGAATGCTTACATTTCTGTGATTCACGTCATCTTTTGACTGACCTAGAATGCGCGCTTTTCCAAGGAAAAGTCGGCATGAGCAAGTTCATTCCTCTCTATCTGATCGGTGGCCTGATTGCCTTCAGCTGGGCTGCCCTGCCGGATCATGGCCCCTGGGATCACTGGGATCTCGCCCTCTTCCAACTGGTCAATGGCTGGCTCGGCCACTCCCCCCGCTGGGCCGATCTGGTGGCCATCACCAACAACCGCCTGTTCGATCTGGCCGCGCTGGCCTGCATGGGGGGGATCCTCGCCACCTGTTTCTTCCGTGCCGGGGAGCAGGATCGCCGCCGTCTGGTGGCCATGGGATGCGTGATGCTGCTGGCGGCCCTGGTGATCAATCAGCTCGGTCACCTGCTGCCGGTCAGCCGCCCCAGCCCCACCCTGATGGTGGAAGGGGCGCTGCGGCTGACCGAGCTCAGTACCATCCCGACCAAGGATTCCGCCGGCGACAGCTTCCCCGGTGATCACGCCCTGTTCCTGATGATCTTCGCCGGCTTCACCCTGCGCTATCTGCCGCGCCGGGCCGCCATGATCGCCCTGCTGATGGTGCCTCTGTTCTCGGCCCCCCGCATCCTCGCCGGCGCTCACTGGATGACGGATGTCTACGTCGGCGCCCTCTGCCTCTCCCTGATCTGCCTGCCGCCCCTGCTGCTGAGCCCCCTGTCGGATCGGTTGATCGACCGCATTGCTCCCCGGCTGCCCCGCTGGATCTCCTGAGCCCACCCGGAGGCCGAGAAATAAAAAGAAGGCGGGGTGGCCCGCCTTCTTTTGCTTATCTCCCATCGGTGCTGTGGTCGTCGCGAAATGACCAGGACTACGCCCGATGAGCCCGGGCCTTGGCCCTGATGACAAGTATGGTCAGCGCCATTCGGATTCTGCCAACGGAAATGGATGACACCAAACGTTTGCATCAGGCGAGAGCTTGATCCTGGCCAGGATTTTTTCCGTGTACTGCCTTAGAATCGCCGCCCGTTGCTGGAGGTCTCCCTATGCTCGTCACTTGTCTGCGTCTCTTGTTTATCGGCTGTGCCCTGGTCTTTATCTTCATGCTGATCCACGCCTGGTGGCACAAACGCCAGCAGGGCTCCCTTGAACCCACCCCCTTCTGGCCGGTGGCGGGCATCGGCTTCGTCGCGAACTTTCTCGATACTCTGGGGGTCGGCAGCTTCGCGGTGAAGACCGCCTGCTACAAGCAGTTCAAGCTGATCGACGATCGGCTGTTGCCCGGCACCCTCAACGGTCAGTGCGTGCTGCCGACGGTCACCCAGTCCCTCATCTTCATCGGTGCCGTCAAGGTGGATCCCCTCACCCTGGTCGGCATGATGGGCGCGGCGGCGGCAGGGGCCGCCTGGGGGGCGCGCCACGTCGCCTCCTTCGATCGCCAGACCATACGGCTGGTGATGGCGGTCTCCCTGCTGGTGGTGGCCGGCCTCATCTTCGCGGGTCTGCTGGGGTTGTTTCCCCTGGGCGGCGAGGCCATGGGGCTGAGCGGTTACAAGCTCGGGATCGCCCTGGCAGGCAACTTCCTCTTCGGGGTGCTGATGAACGTCGGCATCGGCCTGTTTGCCCCCTGCATGACCCTCGTCTACCTGCTCGGCATGAACCCGCTGGCGGCCTTCCCCATCATGATGGGGTCCACCGCCGTGCTCAGCGTCTTCTCGGCGGGCACCTTCATCCGCAAGGGGGCCTTCGATGCGCGGGCGGTGCTGGCGGTGGCGCTCTTCGGTCCCATCGGGGTGGTGCTGGCGGCCATGCTGGTTCAGTCCATGGACATGGCGATGCTCAAATGGCTGGTGGCCTTCATCGTCATCTATACCTCCTGGACCATGTACGCCTCCTGGAAGGCGGCCAGGGGAGAGCCCGAGAGCCAGCCCCGGCTGGCCGAAGATGCGGGCTAACCTCATCAACCCAAACCTGCTATCTCGTTCGCCGGATCCTGCGTCTGGCGAGCGGAGTCCCCACCTGCTCTCCCCCGGTCGGGGGACGCTGGCTTGAAGCGACCAGCGCCGCCTCGGCCCTGGCCCCCAGAAACACATAGAGCCCCAGCGCCAGCAGCAAGCCCACGGCGCAGCCCATCACCCCCACCGCAGGCCAGAGCAGCTCGACCTGGCCGAGGGAGCCCTTGAACAGCAGCAACAGCCCCTCGATGGAGACCGCGATCAGGATGGCGGCGATGAAGCGGGTAATGGTGCGGCGGATGGCGCTGTGGCGGAAGATGTCCTTATGCAGCAGCACCTCCTCCTCCAATATGGTCTTGCCCAGATCGAACACCGCCAGCGCCAGGGTCAGGAAGATGATGGCGCTGAAGGCGCCGAGCCGGTTCTGCTGGGTGCCGCACAGCAGCAGGTAGAGCTGCTCGAGGCCGTGCCAGATCAGGGTGCCGACGATGAGAAACAGCGCCAGGCTCAGGATGACGTAGACGGCCCTGAACCAGGGAATGGCGCGGCGCCGCTCCCTGTCTCCCATCAGCCAGGCGATCAGCGGGTGCAGGTTGATCTCCAGTTCGCGACCGTGGCCCTGCACCAGCACGCGCAGCTGCCCCTGGGCCGCCGGAATGGGCGCCTGGATGCAGGGGCTCATCTGATGTGGTGTCAGGCTTCGCACCTCCTGCACGAAGGAGTAGGCCTTGAGGGACTCCTGGGGGAGGGTGAGCAATCCCAGCAGCAGGGGGGTCAGCTCGGTTTCGTACTCCTGATAGCGCCGCAGCACATCGATGGGGCTCATCTCTGCCATACACACCTCGGTCAAGTGGGCTCCTGCACGGATCAGTGCAAATAGTGGGCCCGCTTTATGACAACCTGGGTGGCGCTGGCTGCACCAGAGGGCGGCAAATCCTGGCCCGGGGGAGTCCCCTTGCACCAGAAGGGAGCGTGGGCGCCAGCCCGGAGGCGAGGCAACAAAAAGGGCCCATCGGGCCCTTTGTCATTCGGATGGCGCTCAGCCCGCCAGCTTGGCGAAGCTGCGCTCGGCGGCGGCCAGGGTGTGCTCGATCTCCTTGTCGCCGTGGGCCAGGGACAGGAAACCCGCCTCGTAGGCGCTCGGCGCCAGATAGACACCCTCCTCCAGCATCAGATGGTAGAAGCGCTTGAAGCGTTCCATGTCGCAGAGAGTCACCTGCTCATAGCGGGTGATCTCGGGCTCTTCGGTGAAGAAGAACCCGAACATGCCGCCCACATAGGTGATGGCGAGCGGAATGCCGTGTTTGGCGGCGGCGGCCTTGAGCCCTTCTGCAACCCGCGCCGTCTTGGCGCTCAGCCGATCATAGAGACCCGGTTCCAGCAGCAGATCCAGCATGGCGAGGCCTGCGGCCATGGCCACCGGGTTGCCGGAGAGGGTGCCCGCCTGATAGACGGGACCGGTCGGGGCTATGTGCTGCATCACCTTCTTCTTGCCGCCGAAGGCGCCCACCGGCATGCCGGCGCCGATGATCTTGCCGAGGGTGGTGAGGTCCGGATCGATGTTGTAGTGGCCCTGGGCGCCGCGCAGGGAGACGCGGAAGCCGGTCATCACCTCGTCCAGGATCAGTAGGGCGCCGAATTCGTCGCAGATGGCGCGCAGCCCTTCCAGGAAGCCGGGGACCGGCGGGATGCAGTTCATGTTGCCCGCCACCGGCTCGACTATGATGCAGGCGATCTCGCTGCCGTACTGGGTGAAGGCCTCGCGCACCGAGTCCAGATCGTTATAGACACAGGTGAGAGTGTGCTTGGCGAAGTCGGCCGGCACGCCCGGGCTGTTGGGCTGGCCCAGGGTCAGGGCGCCGGAGCCGGCCTTGACCAGCAGGGAGTCGGCGTGACCGTGATAGCAGCCTTCAAACTTGACGATCTTGTCGCGGCCCGTATAGCCGCGTGCCAGGCGGATGGCGCTCATGGTGGCCTCGGTGCCGGAGTTGACCATCCGAACCTGCTCCATGGAGGGCACGATCTGGCGCACCTTCTCGGCCATCAGCACCTCGATCTCGGTGGGGGCACCGTAGCTCAGCCCCTTTTCCACCGCCTTGATGACGGCGGCCTTGATGGCCGGGTGGTTGTGACCCAGCAGCATGGGGCCCCAGGAGCCGATGTAGTCCACGTAGGCCTGGCCGTCCACGTCATAGAGATAGGCACCGTCGGCGTGATCGATGAAGCGGGGGGTACCACCGACCCCATTGAAGGCGCGGACCGGTGAGTTGACGCCGCCCGGAATGGTCTGGCGGGCCTGTTCAAACAGCTGATCTGATTTTGACATGGATCATCCTTAATGGGATTTTGGTCGTTACCCGGGCACAGACGGCGGATTGCGGCTCGGCAAGGTCGGGGCGGGAGGAGTATGCTTTGCGCTCTCGCCATCCGGGCTCCCGGTCTGCTCCCGTGATAAAAGAAACGGGCCGACTATAGCAGAAAGGCCCTGTGCTGGGCAGCCGAGCCGAGTCCGGGGTGTCTTCCAATCTTGCTGACTCAATGTGGTTTCAGATGGTGCAACAAACTATCCCCCACGGCGAGGCGGGTGCGCCGCCTCGTCCTCCCGTCCTGCAACGCTTGATCCGGCAGGACAAGATGCGGCTCCTCGTACTGCTGCTGGCCGCCCTGGTCGGACTCCTGGCTGGCGTGGTCTGCGGATTGTTTGAATCCGGCGTGCACTGGCTGATGGAACGGCGGCTCGAGCTGATGACCGATCGTCCCTGGTGGCAACTCGGCCTGATCGGCTTTGGTTTCAGCGCCCTGCTGGGCATGATCGGTTATTTCCTGACCCATGCCTTTGCGCCGGAGGCGGGCGGGTCGGGCATTCCCGAGATCGAGGGGGCCATGGACGATCTGCGCCCGGTGCGCTGGTGGCGGGTGCTGCCGGTCAAGTTCTTCGGCGGTATCTGCACCCTGAGTTCCGGCATGGTGCTGGGGCGGGAGGGGCCCTCGGTACAGATCGGCGGCAACCTCGGCAAGATGGTGGCCGATATCTTCCGGCTGCCGAGGGAACACGGCCATGCCCTGCTGGCGGCCGGCGCGGCGGGGGGCCTGGCCGCGGCCTTCAATGCACCGCTGGCGGGGATCCTCTTTGTCATGGAGGAGATGCGACCGCAGTTTCGCTACTCCTTCCTCGCCATCAAGGCGGTGGGGATCTCCGCCGTCATGGCGACCCTGATGCTGCAGAACATGAAGGGGCAAGGTGCGGTGATCAGCCTGCCCCACTACGATGCCCCGGCCCTGAAGGCGCTCTGGCTGTTCCTCGTCATGGGGGGCTGTTTCGGCGTGCTGGGTTTCGTGTTCAACAAGCTGGTGCTGGCCTGCCAGGACGGCTATCTGGCGTTGCATCAAAACAAGCGTCACCGCTTCGTCGCCATCGGCATGCTGGTGGCGGGCACCTTCGGCGTGCTGTCGCTGTTCGCCCCTGTGGTGACCGGCGGTGGCACCGAGCTCATTCCGCTGCTGATGGGGGATGACTACGCCATGGCCACCCTGTTTCTCATCTTCTCGGTGCGCCTCATCGCCACCCTCGTCTGTTTCTGCTCCGGTGCTCCCGGTGGCGTCTTCGCTCCCACCCTGGCACTCGGTACCCTGTTCGGGGTGATCTTCGGCCACCTGTTCCATGCGGCATTCCCCGAGCTCGGCATCGAGCCGGGTGCCTTCGCCATCGCCGGCATGGGGGCGCTCTTTGCCGCCACGGTGCGGGCCCCCATCACCGGCATAGTGCTGGTGACCGAGATGACCGACAACTATCAGCTGATCCTGCCCATGATGATCACCACCCTAGGCGCCACCCTGGTGGCGCAATGGCTGGGGGGGCGTCCCATCTATTCCCAGATCCTGGAGCGAACTTTACGGCTTGCGGCGCGTCAAAAGCGGGGAGAAAGCAGTGTGACTGCCGGTTAACCCTTTGTTTGTTCACATCAATCAGACGATGTCGCATATAGTGAAGGGAAAGTGGCCGCGGATGGCGTGGTAATAGATGAGGCCCTATGTCCCAGATCTGGAAGGTATTGGTGGTGCTTGTGGTGGGAGGGCTTGTCGGCTATCTCATTGGGAATCGGCAGGAACTGGCCCAGAGCAGCCTGATGACGGTGCAGCAGGAGACGCTGGAGCGCCAGAGCAAGGCCATCAGCCAGCTCAAGACGGAGCTGGGGGTCAAGGAGACCCTGCTGGCGACCCAGAAGGCGGCTTTCGAACAGTTGCAGCAGACCCTCAAGGATCAGGAGGCTCAGGTGCAGGAGCAGAAGCGCCAGCTCGCCTTCTTCGAGCGGATCATGCGCCCTACCGGCGATCAGGTGGGCGTCGCCATCGACAATCTGACCCTGCAGGAGACCAGCGTGCCGGGCCGTTACCACTATCGTCTGGCGCTGACCCAGCCAGCAAAGAAACGGGAGCTGTTTCGGGGACAGGTGCAGATCAGGGTCGAAGGGAGTCTGGCTGACAAACCCAAGATCCTGAGCAGTCGGGATCTCGGCATGAAGGTGGGAGAGGGGCGTTATGCGCTGCGCTACTTCCAGCTGCTCGAAGGCAACTGGCAACTGCCGGAAGGTTTCATCCCGGATCGAGTGCGTATCACCATCCCCAAGGAGGGCCGTCAACCGGCCCAGGAGCTGCTGGTAGAGTGGAGCGAGGTGCTCAAGCCTCTGGTGGCTCAACCCGCCCCGCTCCCCGCCGTGCAGTAATGATGCATGGTGAATACTTGAACTGAATGGTCGGGTATTGGATAATTTCGCGGTTTCCATGTTTGTGGATTTAACGGTTGTGAGGTCAGTAATGAGTGCAGTAGCAGAAGCCCCGTTGCCCATCCAGATGACGGATGCGGCGGCAAACAAGGTAAAGACCTTGATCACCGAAGAAGAAAATCCCGAGCTCAAGCTGCGGGTCTACATCACTGGGGGGGGCTGCTCCGGTTTCCAGTATGGTTTCACTTTCGATGAGAAGATCAACGACGGGGATACCGTGGTCGAAAAGAGCGGTGTGACCATGGTGATCGATCCCATGAGCCTGCAATACCTGGTCGGTGGCAGCGTGGATTACACCGAAGGCCTGGAAGGCTCCCGCTTCACCGTGACCAACCCCAATGCCACTACCACCTGTGGCTGTGGTTCCAGTTTCTCCATCTGATTTGCCGCGACAGCAGAATGAAAAGGGCCCATCGGGGCCCTTTTTGCTGGCGCCTTGCTCGATTTGTACGTTGTTTAAACGCTTGAGCGTCTTTCTCAAAAAAACACAGGGTTTTTGCTTGCCAGCGTAAAACAGTTCCCTATAATGCGCCTCCATCAGCACGGCGCAGTGCGCGTCTGGTCTGGCTTGCAAAGCAAGCCAGTGAGGGTTATAGTTATTGACCCTGCTCTTTAACAATTTGAATCAAGCAATCTGTGTGGGCACTCGCAGCATCGAGCATCAAAAACAATTTTTGATATCAATGTCTGATGAAGTGACCA
>NZ_JBFODA010000004.1:0-91970 GCF_040908055.1 Aeromonas sp. R7-4 | reverse complement strand
GAGGGGTTCCCGAGCGGCCAAAGGGATCAGACTGTAAATCTGACGGCTCTGCCTTCGAAGGTTCGAATCCTTCTCCCTCCACCATTCAAGTGCGCACCATCAGGCAATGCCCCGTGGAGGGGTTCCCGAGCGGCCAAAGGGATCAGACTGTAAATCTGACGGCTCTGCCTTCGAAGGTTCGAATCCTTCTCCCTCCACCACTCTTCCAGAAAACCCGGCCTCGCGCCGGGTTTTCGCTTTTCCGGCTCCCCGCTCCCGACCGCGTCTCCCTCCCCGGGCAATAAAAAACGGGAGGCCCCTGGCCTCCCGTCTTCGCATCCCGCGTCCTCACAGGGTGAAGCGATAGAAGATGTCCACCGCCTGGGCCACCCCGCTCATGGCCTGCAGGTAGAGCCTGGGCATCAGCTCGTAGCGCAGCTTGAACTCGGCGATGGGGCTGAACACCCCGACCCCGTACTGGAACTGCAGGCCGGGCAGCAGGTAGGCCGACAGGGTGACCTGGGTATCGTCTCCGCTGCCGGCGGTGTCGAGGGCCACGTCGCTCATGCCGAGGGACTCCCCTATGCTGGAGACCACGCCACTCGCCTGGCTCACGGCCCCCGCCACCAGCAGGCCATTGAAGCCGCCATCCTCGCCGCTGGTCTGCAGCCCCTTGCCGCGCAGCAGGTAGGAGAGCTGCTCGGACTGCGCCATCTGCGGCTCGGAATAGACGGTGATCTTCGGCTTGGCGGCCGGCCCGGTCACCCGCACCCCGACGGTGACGTTGTCCTCTATGGTATCGGGATCCCGGTAGGTCTCGATGTTGAGATAGGGCTGATCGATGGGGCCGGAGAAGAGGATACGCCCCTCCTTGATGATGAGGTTCTGGCCATAGGCCTTGAAGCGCCCGTCTTTCAGCTCCAGCTGTCCATTGCCCGCCAAGGGTTTGGACGGATCCTGGCGAATGTTGAGCGCCCCCGTCACCTTGGTCTTGAGCCCCATGGCCTCCAGCCGGACATCGTCCCCGAGCCGTACGGCGAGCCTGATCTCCATGGGCAGCGGCGCCGCCTTGGGCACGGGAGGCAGATCGTCGTAGATGACGGTCACGTCATCGGACACCGCCACCGCGCTCTCGGGCAGGGTCTTGACCAGGATCCGCGACCAGGGGATGTCCACCTGGCCGGTGACCCGGGTCTCCTCACCCAGGGAGATGGCGATATCCGGTGTCACCCGCACCCGGCCCATGCCCGGATACTGGGCCTCCAGATCCTTGCCCTGGATGGTAAGACTGCCGGTGACGGGCTGCCGGGCCCAGCTCAGCCAGCCTCCCAGCGCCAGGGGCCCCTTGCCCACCAGCATGGAGCCGTCGAGTTCGGCGCGGTTGCCATCGATCTTGAGGCGGGTCACCAGCCTGGAGAGGGTCACCATGTCGGAGTGGGTTTGCACCTCCCCTTCCCGCAGATCCAGCTCGCCGTACAGCAGGGGCGCGGCCAGGGTGCCGTCGAAACGGGCATCCGCCGAGATGATCCCCTGCAGGGAGCGCACCTCGGGGATGAGGGGGGCGAAGGTGGTCAGCTTGAGATCGTCAAACCTGAGCTGGCCCGACAGCTGACCGCGACCGGCGGGCTCCCTGATCAGCAGATCGGTGTCGATATTGCCGATCTGTTGGGACGCGAAGTCGACCCGGATGGCGGCCTGCTGGCGCTCGAAGTCCACCCCCAGCTCCAGGCGCTGGTAGTCGGTCTTGAGCTCGTCGGCGACGAAGGTGCCCGGCGTGGTGCGCACCGTGGCGTGCAGGGTCGGCTGGCTGCCGCGCCAGCTGGCGCGCCCGTCCGCCGACAGCACCGCCTGCCAGCGGAAGTTGTCCGGCAGCCAGGGGCGCAGCCGCTTGAGATCGAACTGGCTCAGGGCAAACTCCAGGCTGCCCTGGGCCGGGGAGATGCGGCTGCCCTTGACGCAGAGGCTGGCCTTCTGGGACCCCAGGCAGAGATCCCCCATGGTCAGCTGCTGGCTCGGCAGATCCAGGTCCAGCGCCCAGGGGGCGGTCAGGGACCAGCGCTTGAGGGGGGTCTTCAGCCTAAGCTCTGAGAGGGCGCCACGCCAGCGATCCCCGCGCAGACTGCCATTCAGGCGCAGATCGGCGGCCACCGGCTCCCCCTTCATGGTCAGGGTCAGATCGTGTCGATTGAGATCGCCGCTCAGGTTCAGGGCGATCTGGGAGAGCGCGGTCGCCCCCTGCGCCAGGCTCGCCACCGTCACGCCCAGTTCGCCCGCAGGCTTGTCCCCCACCAGGGCATTGCCCCGGATGGCCGTCTCCTTGAGCACTGTCCCCGCATAGGAGAGGCGGCTCGACGCCAGATCCACGTTCACCCTTGGCGCCTGCTGGCTGCCGGTGACGCGCACCTGTCCCTTGAGATCGCCGCCAAGGCCGGGATAGATGCCGCCTAGCTTGGGGGCGTCGATCTGCGCATCCAGCTTCCAGGCCTGGGTCGTGAGGGAGCCCTTCGCCTGCAACTGGTTGGGGCCGCTTTGCAGCGCCAGGGCCGGGATGGTCCACTCCATCTTGTCGTTGCCGCTGAGGGCTCCCTTGAGCGCCAGAGGATACTGGTTGAGCTTGCCGTCAACCTTGAGCTCCGGCAGCGCCAGCTGCCAGTGGCCCGCCTCGTCCAGCTCGAAGCGGCTCGCAATCCTGCCCGCCAGCGTCCCCTTGATCTCCGGCACCAGCTCGGCCGGGTTGATCCCCTTGAAGTCCGTGGTGCCCTGCCACTGCACCCCCTTGTTCCAGGCCAGCTTGCCGTCGAGCCTGAGCTCCCCCTTGAGGGCACCCAGCAGCAGCTCGATGCTGCTGAGCTGGCCGAGATCCCCCTTGCCCGACAGGGCCACCTTGAAGGGCGGCACATCGGTGCCCTTGCCGGCGGTCTTCAGCACAAACTGGTAGCCGGAGAGCTTGCCCTTGGCGCTCAGGGTGCCCTTGTCCAGCCGGTAGCTGGGTTCATCCTTGGCAGGCTTGTGCAGCGGCCAGGCGAGGCTCTTCCACTCCAGCGCCAGATCAAACGGCAGATCCGGCTCGAGGGCCGAGAGCGATCCCTTGAGATTGGCGGTGACCGGCCCCTTGGCCTTGAGCGCCAGCCCCAGCTTGCCCACGGACCCCGCCAGAGTCAGGTTAGCCTGCTCCCCCTTGAGCTGGTTCTCCAGCAGCCCCTTGCGGGCCTTGGCATCCAGAGTCAGGGCGAGGGGATAATCCTCGACCAGGCGCACATGGCCGCTCAAGGCCAGATCCGCCATGGCGTGGCGCAGGGAGAGCTCCCGCACGTCGATGCGCTCATCCTGGGCCTTGGCCGACAGCAGCAGAGTGTCGAGCCCCTCGACGAGCTCCCCCTGCTGGTAGCGCAACCTGGTGGCGTTCAGGCCTTCCAGCTGGATGGGGAAAGGCAGGCGGATCTCGGGCAGCACTATGGGCTCGGGCTTGTTCGCGGCCTTGCCCTTGCCGCCCTTGTCAGCCTGGCGCCCCTCGGACGCCTTGGCCGCCACCTCCTTCGCCTTCTGCGGTTCGCCCTTGCCCTGCCCCTGCTTGGCGGGCTTCTTCCCCTTGTCGGCGGGGGGCTTGCTGCCGGCCTCCTTGGGGGCATCCGCCAGCACGATGTCGAGGCTATCGAGCACGGGACCGCGCACCATGAGCCCCTTGCGATCCAGGGTGGCGCCAATCTCCAGATCCTTGAGGGTCACCGCCACGCCGGGCACGGCCAGATCGAGGCCGGCCACCCTGAGGCTGTCCACCTGGATCTTGAGCGGCAGCGGGTGCCAGACGAAGGGCTCCGACGGCGCTTCCGGCACAGGTTCGGATTCGGCCACCCGGACCACGGGACGGGTGACCGCGAGAGACTTGATCCAGAGCTTGCCCTGCAAGAGCTTGCCGAGATCCCAGTCCAGCACCGCCCGCTCCACGGTGACATCCACCAGCTCGTCCTGCCAGCCGACCCCTTCCAGGGTCCAGCCATAGCCGAGCTGACCCGCCACCAGCTCCCCCTTGAGGGAGGGCAGCGCGCTCCTGGCCTGCTGCCACAGCCACTTGTTGCCTTGGTGGGTGAAGCCCAGCAGGCTGACGCCGATGAGCAGCAGGAAGAAGAGGCCCATGAGCCACAGGAAGATGCGTTTTACCCAGATCACGATGCAGACCCCTGCAAGGAGAGCAGCCGCAGCGGCCAGAAAAGAGAGCGAAGAGGACGAAGGCGTTCAGACCGGATCATAGCTCTGGCCCCAGCGCGAAATGCAGCCGCAGCGGCTTGTCTTCTTCGGAGATGCCCACCGCCAAGTCCAGCCTGACCTGACCGATGGGGGTCACCCAGCGCACCCCGACCCCGGTGCCTATCTTCCAGGCCTCGCTGTAGTCGACGGTGGCGGTACCGCCATCCACGAACAGGGCGCCGAGCCACTTGTCGCTGAAGCGGTAGTTGTATTCCAGGCTGCCCACGCTGGTGTAACGGCCCCCGGTGAGCTTGCCCTCCTCGTCCCTCGGCGAGACGGTCTCATAGCCGTAGCCGCGGATGGTCTGATCGCCGCCGGTGAAGAAACGCAGGGAGGGGGGCACCAAGGAGAAGTCATCCCCGACGATGGCCCCCTGCTCGACCCGCATCAGGAAGCGGTGATCCTCCCCCAGGGTGCGCAGCCACTTGCTGCGTCCCCACACCCGCATGAAGTTGATGTCGGAGCCCCAGTAGGGACTGGAGAATTCCATCGTCAGCTGCTGGCGATCCCCCCAGTCCGGCACCAGGCCGCCGCGCACCCGCAGCCGCGACCAGGAGACCCCGGGGATCAGCAGCAGGCTGTTCCCCTCGTCGTTGCCCTGCACATAGCGCTCGTTCTCCAGCCGCACGAAGACATCCCTGTCCCAGCTATCGGGTCGCCGCTTCCAGCGGTGCACGCCGAAGGTGGCCAGATCGGAACGGGTGTCGTTGTTGTCGGTGTACTGGTAGCCGGCCTGCAGGGAGTAGTAGTCCCGCAGCGGGTTGCCGACCGGGATCTGGTAGTCGAAGCTCAGCTCCGCCTCAGGGGCCGAGATCTTGGCGGTGCTGGAGAGGCTGTGACCGTAGCGGTTGACCCAGGGCTTCTCCCAGGTGGCGCTCAGGCGCGGCCCCACGTCGGTGGCATAGCCGATACCCGTCTCTATCTCGTGGTCGACCCGGTTGGAGAGGGTCACCTGCACCGGCACCCGGTTGTCCTCGGCCTGGCTGATCAGGGGCTTGATGTCCACCTGCTTGAACAGCTTGGTGGAGGAGACGTCCTGGGACATCTCGGCCAGCCGGATCGCCAGATAGGGGTCGCCAGTCTGGATGTTGATGAGCGGCCGGATGAGGCGCAGCGCCTCCGGCGTCGCGTCGTAGCGGATTTCGCCGAAGTGATAGCGGGGGCCGGAGCGAAACAGGATGTAGATCTCCGCCTTGCCCTGATCCGGGAAGACCTTGACCTGGCTCTTGCTGATCTTGGCGTCGAAGTAGCCCCGCGCCAGCCCCAGGCTGCCGAGATCCGCCTTGATGGATTCGTACTTGCCGTGGTTGAGGGGATCCCCCTCCTTCAGGGGCAGCTTGTCCAGCAGCTCGCTGTAGACCTCGTCGCTGCCCGCATCCCCCTCCAGCAGGATGTCGAGGCGCGAGATGATCACGGGCTCTCCCCGCTCGATCTCGATGACGACCCTGGCCGGGGATTTCTTGTCGCGGGTGAGGGTGATCTTCGGCTGGTAGTAGCCGTAGACCTGCAGGGCCTTCTGCACGCTCTCGGTGATCTTGGCGCGGGCGGGGCGGTACTGGCGCTCCTGGTAGACCGGCAGGGCATTGAGATAGGCCTCGACGTTATCCTTCTGCTCCCCCTTGACCCCCTTGATCTGATAGGTCAGCTTGGCCGCCATGGCGGGGGTGGCCAGCAACCAGAGGGCGAGGAGCAGCAGCAAGGTGCCGGGCCCGGGGCGACGGGATCGCCCGGATGAAGTGCTCCCGGCTGGAAAAGTAGGATAGCATCCTGTCAAACGTCAATTTCCCCGAATAACATGATTGAAAAGTTGTTCTATTCAGAACGATACCGGGACTCACCCCGGCCAAATGCCGCCCATCCTAGCACAATCCCCGTCGCGAGATCCCCCGATCGGGCCCAGTCCTGACCATGATGCCCGCCCCCGGGCCGCGACCCGAACGACGGCCATCGGGCTCGCCTCCCTGCCAGAGCGACCAGACTGCGCACTCTCTCGGCGAGGGTCGTACAAAAAACCGTCTCTTCAAACGTCCGCCGCCTGCCCGCACTCAGTGCCGTCTCCTGTACGCCGCCTCCCTCCGAGCGACAGTTCCTGTCGAATCACACCGGACTTTGCGAGGGGGGACGACCCGGCCGACTTGACGTCATCGTCTGGCTCCGCCGCCTTCCTGCCGGCGATTGCACCAGAAAATAAGTTTAAATCAATAACTTGATAGGAAGCACTAAAGCTTCGTTCAATTCAATCGATTTATCCCGCTGCCACTGATCTCCCGCCTGCCTCACACTGACTCCATTCATCGCAGGAGAGCTTCCATGACCTTACGCAGCGAACAACTGGCTGACTACATCGCCGACCGGCTCGAATTCATCACCTTCCTGGCCTGCTGCAGCGCCTTGCTGGCCCTGCTGACCGGGATGAACGGCCAGCAGGCCCTGGCCTTCACCGCCCTCAACCTGCCCTTCGGCCTCGCCCTGCTGCTGGGCATGGCCCTGCTGGCCCCGCTGCCGGCCCACTGGCGCCTGCCCGGGATCGTGCTGCTGCTGGTCGGCGGCGCCCTGCTGACACTGCAGCTGGGCGGCGACTGGCTCAATCCCCTAGCCATCTGGTGCCTCTACGCCCTGCTGGGGCTGGAGATCCTCTGGCAGTCACGCCCCAGGGGCCGCCTGGCAACCCATCCCCGCGGCTGAGCCTGCCAGCCATCTGCCGACGGCCAGGAGGACGCGCCATCAGGCTACCCCCGCAAGGGGCTGACCAATCAGGCTGCGCCCTCAAGGGGCTGACGCAGGGGCGCAATTGGAGTAATCTTGCGCCCCTTTACCGCCACCGAGGAGCGCCCCGATGAAAAAAGCCTGTGCCCAGCACATCCTGGTCAAGACCGAGAAACAGTGCCTCGAGATCAAGGAGAAGCTCGCCAAGGGCGCCGACTTCGGCCAGATGGCCAGGCGCTTCTCCACCTGCCCCTCCGGCAAGCGCGGCGGCGACCTGGGGGAGTTCTCCAAGGGGGACATGGTCAAGGCCTTCGACGATGCCGTATTCAAGGGGGAGCTGCTGACCGTGCTGGGGCCGGTGCGCACCAAGTTCGGCTTCCATCTCATCAAGGTGCTCTATCGCAGCTGAGGGCTGCTGCCCGGGGTCGGCCCCAGGTTCCCGGCCCCTGCAACCCAAAGACGCAACGATAATTTACTAACGTTATCAGGCAATTAAGTTTATCCTTCTGGGCATAGTTCCATCCTGACCAGTGGATCCGTCTTATGCACAGCTCTTTGTGGTGGCCCCTGCTGGCCTGGCTGCTGCCCCTGGGGGGCGCCCTCGGCAGCCGCGCCCACCTCTGGCCCTGGTGGCTCGGTTTCGCCCTCTGCATCGTGAGCGCCCTGATCGGCCTCTGGCTCCTGCTGCGCCTGCCCTGGCGCTATCGCAACGCCCCCACCCTGTGGCCCGACATCTGGGGCATAGCCCCCCTGGTGCTGCCCCTGCTGTTCCTCGTCCAGGCGCTGCGCTCGCCGCTCACCAACGACGTCAGCACGGATCCCCATCATCCTCCCCGCCTCCAGTGGGCCGAGCAGTTGAGAACGACAGAGGATCTCCCCGTCACCACCCCGCCCCTGCAAGTATTTCCCGGCAACCCCGGTCCTCTCTATACCTACGCCTCCCCCGCCGAGGTGCTCGCCGAAGCGGACGAGCTGATGACGGAGCTGGGCTGGCGGGTGCACCCGAGCCCGAATGGCCTCGAGGCGGTCGTCACCACCGGCTGGTTCGGCTTTCAGGATGACGTGGCGCTGCGGGTCTTCGCCGGGCCGAAAGAGACCCGGATCGACATGCGCTCCGCCTCCCGCCAGGGGCGCAGCGATCTGGGGGTCAACCGGGCGCGGATCCTGGACTTCCTGAACCGGCTGAACGAACGGCTGGGGGGCGCCTACAAGCCCAAGAGGCAGAAACTCGACGAGGAACAACATGCGCATTGAGGTCAAACCGGATCGAGCCTACGCCTGGTTCATCCGCCCCTTCTTCTGGCTGCAGCAACGCAACTACGGCCAGGTGCTGATCCCCGGCAAGTGCTGGGGCCGCTCTCCGCGCCTGTTCGCCGCCGTCGCCACCCTCTACGGTGTCATCAACCGCAGGCGCTCCCCCGTCGATCCCGTGCTGCGCTCCCTGGTGACGGTGCGGGTCTCCCAGCTCAACTGGTGCCGCTTCTGCGTCGACATCAACGCCATGACCCTGATCCAGCGGGCGGGGTCGAGCGACAAGGTGGAGGCGCTCGCCCAGTGGCGCACCAGCCCCCTGTTCGACGAGCGGGAGCGGGCCGTGCTCGATTACGCCGAGGCCATGACCGGCCTCGACGGGGTGAGTGACGAGCAGGTCGCCCGCCTCAAGCCCTGGTTCGATGACGACGCCCTGGTGGAGCTCACCGGCCTCATCGCCTTCCAGAACATGTCCGCCAAGTTCAACGCCGCCCTCGACATCCCGCCCCAGGGGTTCTGCCAGCTGCCGGTGCAGCCCGAGCGCCCCGCCAAACGGGATCGCCAATGACCAGGGCACGCCTCCTTCTGCTGCTGGTGATGGGCACCCTTGTCGGCGCCTTCTTCGCCCTGGATCTCGACGGTTACTTAAGCCTCGCCCAACTGCAGGCGCGGCAGGCCCAGGTCTCGGCCTGGGTGCAGGCGCACTTCGCCGCGGCAGCCCTCGCCTTCATGCTGATCTACGTGATCACCACCGCCCTCTCCCTGCCCGGTGCCAGCCTGCTGACCCTGGCGGGCAGCGCCGTCTTCGGCATCCCGTGGGGACTCTTGCTGGTCTCCTTTGCCAGCACCCTGGGGGCCACCCTGGCCTTTCTCAGCGCCCGCTTCCTGCTGCGGGACTGGGTAGCCGGGCGCTTTGGCGACAAGCTCGCCAGCGTTCAGGCCGGCATGGCGAAAGATGGCGCCTTCTACCTGCTGAGCCTGCGCCTCATCCCCCTCTTCCCCTTCTTCCTGGTCAACCTGGTGATGGGGCTCACCCCCATCCGGGTCAGCACTTACTACTGGGTCAGCCAGCTCGGCATGCTGCCGGGCACCTTCGTCTACGTGCTGGCGGGCAGCGAGCTCGCCACCCTCACCAGCACCGGCAACATCCTCTCCCCCGGGCTGGTGGCGGCCCTGACCCTGCTCGGCCTGATGCCCTGGCTGATGCGCTGGCTGCAGCGCCGTCTCGCCCTGCGCCGCCTGCACGCCCCCTATCGCAAACCCGCGCGCTTTGACTACAACCTCCTGGTGATCGGCGCCGGGGCCGGGGGGCTGGTCACCAGCTATCTTGCCGCGGCGATGAAGGCCAGGGTGGCGCTCATCGAGCAGCACAGGATGGGGGGGGATTGCCTCAACACCGGCTGCGTCCCCTCCAAGGCGCTGATCCGAAGCGCCCGCTTCGCGGCCGAGCAGCGCAGGGCCGGGGAGCTCGGATTCAGCCAGGGCACTTCCCGCGCCGACTTCGCCGTCGTGATGGAGCGAGTGGCTGCGGTGATCAGGGAGGTTGCGCCCCACGACTCCATCGAGCGCTATCAGGCCCTGGGGGTGGAGTGTATCCAGGGGCGGGCCCGCCTCGTCTCCCCCTGGGAGGTGGAGGTGAACGGCAGGCGCCTGTCGAGCCGCCACCTGGTGATCGCCACCGGCGCAAGGCCCCTGGTGCCCGAGCTGCCGGGGCTCGGTGACGTGCCCTACCTCACCTCCGACACCCTCTGGCAGCTGCGCGAGCCCCCCCGCCACCTGCTGGTGCTCGGCGGCGGCCCTATCGGCTGCGAACTGGCCCAGAGCCTGGCCCTGCTCGGCATCCCGGTCACCCTGGTGGAGCTGGCCGATCAGCTGCTGCCCCGGGAGGAGCGCGACGTGGCCGAGGCGCTGGCGGCGCAGCTTGCCCGCGACGGCGTACAAGTGCTCACCGGCTGGCGCGCCGAGCGGGTCGATGCCAGGCCGGTGGAGGAAGGCCTGCCCATCCGGCTGCACCTGCGCCGGGGCGACGAGGCCCGGGCCATCGAGGGGGATCAGCTGCTGCTGGCGCTGGGCCGGGTGGCCAACGTGAGCGGCTTCGGCCTCGAGGAGCTGGGGGTGGAACTCGCCCCGCGCGGTACCCTCAAGGTCGACGGCTTCCTCGCCACCAACTACCCCAGCATACTGGCGGTGGGGGACGTCGCGGGCCCCTACCAGCTCACCCACTTCGCCGCCCACCAGGGCTGGTATGCCGCCGTCAACGCGCTCTTCGGCCCCTTCAAGCGCTTTCGCGCGGACTACCGGGTGATCCCGGCCGCCATCTACACCAGCCCGGAAATCGCCCGGGTCGGCCTCAACCAGAGAGAGGCCGGGGCCCGGGGCATCCCCTTCGAGGTGACCCGCTTCGAGATGGCCGAGCTGGATCGCGCCATCGCCGACGGGGAGACCGGCGGCTTTATCGAGGTGCTCACCGCCCCCGGCAAGGATCAGATCCTGGGAGCGACCCTGGTGGGCGCTCACGCCGGCGAGCGGATCGCCGAGTTCGTGCTCGCCATGCGCCACCGGCTCGGCCTTGGCAAGATCCTCGCCACCGTCCACCCCTATCCCACCCTGACGGAGGGGAACAAGTACGTGGCCGGCGCCTGGCGCCGCGCCCGCCAGCCCGGACGCCTGCTGGCGCTGCTGGCCCGTTACCACGGTTGGCGCCGTGGCGCCTGACCCTTCACGAGATGAACACCATGATCAAGACCCGGCTTCGCGCCCTGCTCCGTTCCCTGCTCGCCGCCGCTCCCCTGCTGCTGGCGGCCCAGCCCCACGCCGCCGAGACGCCGTGGCAGCAGACCCTCGCCGAGGCGAAGGGCCAGACCGTCTATTTCAACGCCTGGGGCGGCAGCCCGGAGATCAACGCCTACCTGGTGTGGGCGGGGCAGGAGCTCGAGCGGCAGTACGGGGTCAGGCTGGTGCAGGTGAAGGTGGATGACATCGCCCAGAGCGTCAGCCAGCTGCTGGCCGCCAAACAGGCCGGCAAGCGAGACGGCGGCCCCATCGACCTGCTCTGGGTCAACGGCGAGAACTTCAAGGCGCTCAAGGAGCAGGGGCTGCTCGGCGCGCCCTTTACCCGGGAGCTGCCGAACATGGCGCTGGTGGACGGCACCCTGCCGGTGAGCGAGGACTTCACCGTGCCGGTGGAAGGGCTGGAGGCCCCCTGGGGCATAGGCCAGCTCAACCTCATGGTGGACGGCGACCAGGTCGAGACCCCGCCCGCCTCCGCAGCGGCCCTGCTCGCCTGGGTTCAGGCACACCCCGGCCGCTTCACCTATCCCAAGCCGCCCCAGTTTCACGGCTCCAGCTTCCTCAAGCAGATCCTGCTGGAACTGACCCCGGATCCCGCCCCCCTCTATCGGGAGGCCACCGATGCCGAGTTTGCCAAGGTGACAGCCCCGCTCTGGGCCTGGCTGGAACAACTGCACCCCGCACTCTGGCGCAAGGGCAAGCTGTTTCCCACCGGCGCCGCCGAGACCAGACAGCTGCTGGACGACGGCGAGCTCGCCATGGCCATCAGCTTCAATCCGGGAGAGGCCCAAAGCGCGGTGCAGAACGGCACCCTGCCCCCCTCGGTGAGGGCGGTGGCCATGAGCAAGGGGGCGCTCACCAACAGCCATTTCCTCGCCATTCCCTTCAATGCCAGCGCCCAGGCCGGGGCCAAGGTGGCGGCCAACTTCCTGCTGAGCCCGGCGGCCCAGGCCCGCAAGGCCGATCCCGCCTTCTGGGGCGATCCCAGCGTGCTGCGCCAGGAGGCCCTGCCGGGGGCGAGCCGGCCAGCCCTGCGCTTCAAGGCCAAGCCCGAGCCCCACCCCAGCTGGCAGCTCAGGCTGGAAGCGGCCTGGGCCGAGCGCTACGGCCACTGATCCATGCAGGCCAAGGCACGCCTCCTCGTCCTGCTGACGTGCGCCTGCCTGCTGGGCGCACCGCTCGCCGGCGGCCTGCTGCTGCTGGCGCGGGAGGGCATCGCTTCGGCCAATCTCGGCCTGCTGCTCGCCCAGCCGGGGCTCTGGCGCTCCGCGGGCCTTAGCCTCTGGGTGGCGGGGGCCTCCACCCTGGGGGCCCTGGCGTTCACCGCCCTGCTGCTCGCCCTGGGCAGCGGGCGCCCCTGGATGCGCAGGCTGCACCGTCTGCTCTCCCCCCTGCTGGCCCTGCCCCACGTCGCCTTCGCCATCGGCTTTGCCTTTCTGCTCGCCCCCTCCGGCTGGCTGCTGCGCCTCTTCGCTCCCCTGCTCGGCGTCGGCGACCTGCCGCCGGACTGGCAGACCCTGAGAGATCCCTGGGGGCTCGGCCTCATTGTGGCCCTCATCCTCAAGGAGACGCCGTTCCTGCTGCTGATGGCCCTGGCGGCGCAGGATCCCGCCAGGGTGGCGCGCCAGCAGTGGCTGGGGGAGAGCCTCGGGTTCAGCGGGCCCCAGTTGTGGTGGCGCCTGCTGCTGCCGGCGCTCTGGCCCGCCCTGCGCCTGCCCCTCTATGCGGTCGCCGCCTATGGCCTGGCGGTGGTGGATCTCGCCCTGCTGCTGGGCCCCGATGCCCCGCCCCCCCTGGCGGTGCGCCTCTGGCTCTGGTATCAGGACGCGGATCTGCGCTGGCGCGGCGCGAGCAGCAGCGGCGCCCTGCTGCTGCTCGCGCTCAACCTGCTGCTGCTTGCCGCCCTGCGGCTGCTGGAGTGGGGTCACGTGAACCTCGGCAAGGTCCGCTGGCTGGACGGCAAGCGCGCCGTGCCCTCCCCCTGGCCAGAGCGCTTCATCCGGGCCGGGGTCTGGGCCCTGCTCGCCATCAACCTGCTGGTGCTCGCCTCCCTGCTGCTCTGGTCCCTGGCCAGGCGCTGGTCCTTCCCCGCCCTCTGGCCGAGCGAATGGAGCGACCGCCACTGGCTGGCGCTGCTGCCCACCCTGGGACCCCTGCTGTGGCAGAGCCTGTGGCTGGCCCTGCTCTGCGCCGCCCTGTCGCTCCTGCTGGCGGTGCTCTGCCTGGAGGCGCAGCCGGGGCGCGGCCCCCGGGGAGCCTCCTGGTCCCTCTGGCTCGTCTGCCTGCCCCTGCTGCTGCCCCAGGCCAGCCTGCTGTTCGGGCTGCGCCTGCAGATAGACGGCCTCGGGCTCAGCGGCATAGGCCCGGGCTGGGTGCTCTGGAGCCAACTGGTGTTCGTGTTTCCCTACGTCTATCTCTGCCTGCACGGCCCCTATCGCCAGTTCGACGATCGCCTCACCAGGGTGGCCCTCAGCCTGGGCACCGGCCCCTGGCGAGCCTGGTGGCGGGTGAAGGGTCCCCTGCTGGCCCGCCCCCTGCTGTTCGCCTTCGGCGTCGGCGCCGCGGTGAGCCTGGCCCAATACCTGCCCACCCTGCTGTTTGGCGCGGGCAGGGTGGTCACCATCACCACGGAGGCGGTGGCCATCGGCAGCGGCCTCAACCGGCGGCTGGCGGGGCTCTACGGCTTGCTGCAACTGCTGCTGCCGCTTTTCATCTACGGTCTGGTACTCTGGCTGCCGCGCCGCATCAACCCCGCCTTGAGGCCCTGAACATGCTCCACACCACCCCGCTTTGCCTCTCTCTGGACGAGCGCCCCCTGCTGACGCTGCCCCCCCTGGCGGTGGCCCCAGGCGAAGTGCTGACCCTGATGGGCCCGAGCGGCTGCGGCAAGAGCTCATTGCTGGCGGCCCTGGCCGGGGTACTGCCCGGCGTGAGGGGAAGAGGCCGGTTCCGGCTGGAGGGAGAGCTTCGTCTGGATGGGCGCCGGCTCACCTCCCTGCCCCCCCAGGAACGGCAGATCGGCATCCTGTTCCAGGATGATCTGCTGTTTGCCCACCTGACGGTGGCCGAGAACCTGATGTTCGGCATGCCGGCCAGCGTCAGGGGTGCGGCGGCCAGAAGGGCGAAGGCGCTGGCGGCCTTGACCGAGGTGGGCCTGGCGAGTCAGGGGGACAAGCGTCCAGACCAGCTCTCCGGCGGCCAGAAGGCGCGGGTCGGCCTGCTGCGGGCCCTGCTCGCCGAGCCCCACGCCCTGCTGCTGGACGAGCCCTTCTCGCGCCTCGACAAGCCGCTGCGCTCGGCGTTTCGCACCCTGGTGTTCGCCCGCATAAAGGCGCTGGGCATCCCCGCCATTCTGGTGACCCACGACGAGGAGGATGCGCCGGGCGCCATACTGCATCTGATCCCACCCGCCACCGACGAAGAGGAGAGCGACCTTGTTTGACCGCCACCTGATCCCCCTTGTCCGCCGCCCCCTCGCCACCCTAGCGCGGCCCCTGTGCCGGGCCGGGATCAGCGCCAACCAGATAAGCCTCGCCGGCTTTGCCATCGGCATGCTGGCGCTGCCGCTGCTGGCCCTGGGGGCTCATGGCTGGGCGCTCGCCACCATCCTCTGCAACCGGCTGCTGGACGGGCTGGACGGCGCCGTGGCGCGAGAAACCGGGATCACCGACTGCGGCGGCTTCCTCGACATCACCCTCGACTTCATTTTCTATGCCGCCGTGGTGCTGGGCTTCGCCCTCGCCGACCCCGCCAACGCGCTGCCCGCCGCCACCCTGCTGTTCGCCTTCATGGGCACGGGCTCGAGCTTTCTGGCGTTTGCCGTCATGGCAGGCAAGCGGGGCATAGAGAGCCCCGTCTACCACCACAAGTCCCTCTATTATCTGGGCGGCCTCACCGAAGGGAGCGAGACCATAGCGCTCTTCGTGCTGATGTGCCTCTGGCCTGCCGCCTTCGTTCCCCTGGCCTACGGCTTCGCCCTGCTCTGCGCCATCACCACCCTGACCCGGGTCTGGAGCGGTTATCACACCCTGCGCTGACGGGTGTCGCGGGGAGCCGGCCCGGTACGGAACACTTGCGCATGGACGTCAATGTTTTACCATGACGGCACTCTTTTTCAGGCTCACGAGAACCCTATGCGTCGCCTTGTCTGTGTCCTCTCCCTGTTTCCCCTGCTCTATGGCTGCAGCAGCACGCCGGCGCCCAAGCCCGTGGTCAAACCCCAGCCCAACAGCGCCTTCATCAACCAGGCGCCTCCCGCCAAGCCGGTCTACCAGAGCGGGGGCGGTCTTGGCGTCAGCAAGGGGGATTTTTCCAACCGCAGCAACGTAGACAGGTTCGTGCAGCGCATGGTCGACAAGCACGGTTTCAACGGCGCCGAGCTGCACCAGCTGCTGGCCCAGGCCGAGCGCTATGACTGGATCATCCGGCTGATGGATGCCCAGGCGCCCACCCGCACGCCCCCCACCGGGCCCACCGGCGCCTGGAACCGCTACCGCGCCAAGTTCATCACCCCGGACAACGTGCAAAACGGCGTCAGCTTCTGGCGCGAGTACGAGGGCGAGCTCAACCGGGCGCAGCAGATCTACGGCGTGCCGCCCGAGATCATCGTCGGCATCATAGGGGTGGAGACCCGCTGGGGCCGGGTGATGGGCAAGACCCGCATCCTGGATGCCCTGGCGACCCTGGCCTTTGACTACCCGCGCCGCGCCGAGTTCTTCACCAGCGAACTGGAGGCCTTCCTGGTGATGACCCGGGACGAGGGGATGGATCCCACCGAACCCAAGGGCTCCTACGCCGGCGCCATGGGCTACGGCCAGTTCATGCCCTCCAGCTTCCAGCGCTACGCGGTGGACTTCGACGGCAACGGCCACACCAATCTGTGGGATCCGGTGGATGCCATCGGCAGCGTGGCCAACTACTTCAAGGCCCACGGCTGGGAGAAGGGGCAACCGGTGGCGGTGCGCGGTCAGGGGCAACTGCCGGGCTATGAGCACGGCTTCCAGACCCGCTATCCGGTCACCACCCTGCGCGGTGCCGGACTGGCCCCCATCGCCTCCCTTGGCAACCACAAGGAGGCGAGCCTGCTGCGCCTGGACGTGGGCACGGGCTACCAGTACTGGTACGGCCTGCCGAACTTCTACGCCATCACCCGCTACAACCACAGCACCCACTACGCCATGGCGGTGTGGCAGCTCGGCCTTGCCGTCAGGGATGCCCGCGGCGGTTACTGAGCCAGGCATACAGCCAACAAAAACGGGCCCGCGGGCCCGTTTTGCTATTCGTTTTCCAGCAGCCAGCGCTTGAGCAGGGCCGCCAGCTGCGCCTGCTCCTCCCCCGTCAGCGGGGCCAGCAGGCGGCGCTCATTGGCCAGGTGCCGCTCCACCGCCTCGTCCACCAGGGCCAGGCCCGCGTCGGTCAGGTTGACCAGCAGGCTGCGCCTGTCATCTGGGGCCGCCTGACGAGTGATCAGGCCGCGCTGCTCCAGCTTGTCGAGCCGGGCCGTCATGGCCCCCGAGCTCAGCATGGCGGATTGGTAGAGGGCGGTCGGGGTCAGGGGCTCACCGGCCCGGCGCAGGGTCGCCAGGATATCGAAATCCGAGCCGAGCAGGCCGCACTCCTTGAGCTCCTCGCTCACCTCGCGCCCGGCGATGGCCGCCATGCGCGCCACCCGTCCCAGCACCCCCATGGGCGAGCAGTCGAGATCCGGGCGCTGCCGCGCCCACTGGGCCAGCAGCAGGTCAACGTGATCACTGTCCATTCGGGCTCCCTTTTTATCTTTATAGAAAGATACTTGATAATAAACCAACTCGCGGCTAATTTATCTTTACTTAAAGATACTTGTTTGTGAGACAACCATGCCGCTGCTGATCGCCCTGCTCGCCCCCCTGCTGTGGGGCAGCACCTATGCCGTCGTCAGTCTCTACCTGACCGACTACTCCCCCTACTGGGTGGCCGTGTGGCGAGCCCTGCCCGCCGGCGTGCTGCTGCTGTTGATCCATCCCCGCTGGCCGCCGCTGACCTGGAATCGCCAGTGCCTGCTGGCGTTTTGCAACATCACCGCCTTCTTCGCCCTGCTGTTCGTGGCCGCCTTCCGCCTGCCGGGCGCCGTGGCGGGCACCCTGGGCGCCACCCTGCCGCTGGTCTTGATGGCGCTGGCCTGGTTGCAGGATGGCGTCAGGCCGTCCCTGAAATGGCTGCTGCTGGGGCTGATGGGGCTCGCCGGGGTGCTCCTGCTGCTCAACCCCTCCGCCAACCTGGACCCCGTCGGCGTGGCGTGCGCCCTGCTGGCCACCGTGCTCATCGGCCAGTCCAGCCGCTGGATGCAGCGCTGGCCGGTCAGCGATCTGCTGGCGCTCACCGCCTGGCAACTGCTGCTGGGCGGCCTGATGCTGATCCCGCTCGCCTGGTGGTTGGCGGGCCCCATGCCTGTGCCGCAACTGGCGAGTGCCCCCGCCTTTGGCTGGCTCATCCTGCTCAACACCGCGCTCGCCTACTGGGCCTGGCTGTGGGGGCTCAAGCGCCACGGTCCCGAGGTGATGGGCATGCTGGCCCTCACCAACCCCATGGTGGCGGTCTCCCTCGGCGTGCTGCTGGTGGGCGAGGCGCTGGACGGCCGCCAGTGGCTCGGCATCGGGGTGATCCTGCTCTCCCTCTTCCTGATGAAGCTGCCGGCCCGCCCCTTCTTCAAGCGCTGGCAGGCCCGCAAGGCTTGCCCCGAACACCCGGGAAACGGCTGATCGGTCGACCGACAGAAAAGCAAAGAGGAGCCGATACGGCTCCTCTTTTCCTGATGACGACGTCAGGCTGGCGCGGGCTCAGACGCCGGCTTTTGCCAGGGCGGCGGAGACGATCTGCTGGGCCTCCTGCTGGATGAGGTCCAGGTGTGCCTCCCCCTTGAAGCTCTCCATGTAGATCTTGTAGATGGACTCGGTGCCGGACGGGCGCGCCGCGAACCAGCCGTGCTCGGTCACGACCTTCAAACCGCCGATGGCGGCATCGTTGCCGGGGGCGCGGGTCAGCTTGGCGGTGATGGGGTCACCCGCCAGCATGGAGGCCTCCACCAGCGCCTGATCCAGCTTGGAGAGCACCGTCTTCTGTGCACTGTTGGCCGGGGCGTCGATGCGACGGTAGCTGGAGCGGCCGAACTTGGCCTCCAGGGCGTCGTAGTGAGCCTGGGGATCCTTGCCGGTGACGGCCAGGATCTCGGCCGCCAGCAGCGCCAGGATGAAGCCATCCTTGTCTGTGGTCCAGACGGTGCCATCCTTGCGCAGGAAGGAGGCGCCCGCGCTCTCCTCGCCGCCAAAGCCGAACTCGCCGCTATGGAGGCCATCCACGAACCACTTGAAGCCGACCGGCACCTCCTTGAGGGTGCGGCCGATCTCGCCAGCGACCCGGTCGATCATGGAGGAAGAGACCAGCGTCTTGCCGACGGCGGCCTTCTTCGCCCAACCGGTGCGGTGGGTGAACAGGTACTGGATGGCCACCGCTAGGTAGTGGTTCGGGTTCATCAGCCCCGCCTTGGTGACGATGCCGTGACGGTCGTAGTCGGGGTCATTGCCGAGCGCGATGTCAAACTTGTCCTTGAGCGCAATCAGGCTCGCCATGGCGAACGGGCTGGAGCAATCCATCCGGATCTTGCCGTCCTTGTCCAGGGTCATGAAGGAGAAGGTCGGGTCGACCTTGTAGTTGACCACCTCGATGTCGAGGCCGTAACGCTTGGCGATGACGTCCCAGTAGGCGACGCCGGAGCCGCCCAGCGGATCCACCCCGATCTTGATGCCGGCCTGCTTGATGGCGGCCAGGTCCAGCACGTTTTCGAGATCGTCCACATAGGGGGTGACATAGTCGTGTTCCACCACAAACTCGCTGGCCAGGGCCTCGGCGAACGGCATGCGCTTCACACCGACCAGGTTCGCTTCCAGAATCGCGTTGGCGCGGTCTTCCACCCACTTGGTGATCTCGCCCTCGGCGGGGCCGCCGTGGGGGGGATTGTACTTGAAGCCGCCATCTTCCGGCGGGTTGTGGGACGGGGTGATCACCACGCCGTCCGCCAGGGCAGCGGGTTTGCCTGCGTTGTGGCGCAGGATGGCGTGGGAGATGACCGGGGTCGGCGTGAAGCCAAGACCGGCCTGGATGCGGGTCTCGACGCCGTTGGCCGCCAGCACTTCCACCGCGCTGGCAAAGGCGGATTCAGAGAGGGCGTGGGTATCCATGCCGACGAACAGCGGGCCCGTGATGCCGGCCTGCTGGCGATACTCCACCAGGGCCTGGGTCACCGCCAGGATATGGGACTCGGTAAAGGCGCTGTGCAGGGCGCTGCCACGGTGGCCCGAGGTGCCGAAGGCAACCCGCTGTTCGGGGCGGCTCATGTCCGGCTTGTTGAGGTAGTAGGCGCTGACCAGACGGGGGATGTTGGTCAAATCGCAGAGACGAGCCGGCTGACCGGCGTGGGAATGCTGTGCCATGGCGTTTTCCTTGAGCTGAGCCTTGCCCGGCAAGGCCTTGAGTCGTTGATGCGTTAAACGGCGCCGCACACCCGAGCCGTCAGATCCTCGTCATAACCCATGCTGGTCATCAGCTGGGCCACCATGTTCTGCTTGCGACTGGTGTTGGTATTGGTGATCACCCAGAACGGGGTATCCGGCACCGGCTTGGGCTTGGTGGTGCTGCCACTGGCACGCAGCGCCTCGGGATCCCGGGAGAAATAGACGCGCTTGCGCCCCTTGATCTCGGTCGCCTGAGTGAAGCCCTCCGGGTTGTCCCGGTACAGGGTGCTCAATACCAGCATGAAGCGGTTGATGGACTTCTCTTCCTTCTGCAGCTCGCCGGAATCCAGCAGGGCCTCCAGCCCCAGCGCATCGGCCACCGGCTGGGGCTGAGACTGGGTCGGTGCCGCGACAGGGGCGACCGGGGTCAGCTGACCGGGTTGCTCCAGCAGACGGCGCAGGATATCGGACGCACTCTCGCCGATGTGCCGGGTCTGGCTCGCGATAAAGAGGTAGAGATCGTCATCAAGCTCGATGGTTTTCATAGGGATGCGCTGGACTCGTCGAAATTCGGATGCGGCGATTATACATAGGCAGACCCGGCAGCCCAAGGGAGGGGCTGGCAGATGTGCATGAATCTCCCCGAGAATACGGCATAATGGCGGGCCAAGTGTGTGATCCCCCGCACTGATAGCCGATCCCGGGGCGCTTTTTTTGGAAAAAAACCACAAAAAAATGCCCCATCAGGAATGAAATCCTTTTCTTTCAGTGTGTTAAAAAACCTGGCGACACAGCCCACGACCGACAAGGTGTCATTTTGCAACAAAACTCATTATTGAATTTCAAGGAGCAGGGCCAGGGGGCCCCCGTCGTGCTGATCCACGGCCTGTTCGGCAGCCTGGACAACCTCGGCCTGCTGGCGCGCCCGCTCGGCGAGCAATACAGGGTCATCAGCGTCGATCTGCGCAATCACGGCGCCTCCTTTCACTCGGACGAGATGAGCTACCCGGCCCAGGCGGCGGATGTCCTCGCCCTGCTGGACCACCTTGGGCTCGATCGGGTGGCCCTGGTGGGTCACTCCATGGGGGGCAAGGCCGCCATGCAGCTCGCCAAGCAGGCACCGGAACGGGTCAGCCAGCTGGTGGTGGCCGACATCGCCCCCGTGGCCTATCCCCACGCCCGCCACAAGAACGTCTTCGCCGGGCTCAACGCCACGCTCGAGCACGCTCCCCAAAGCCGCAGCGAGGCGGAAGCCATGCTGGCGGAGCACATCGAGATCGCCGGGGTGCGCCAGTTCCTGCTCAAATCCTTCGCCAAAGGGGAGTCAGGGTGGGGGTGGCGTTTCAACGTGCCGGCCCTCGAGCGCAACTACGCCAACATCATGGGCTGGCCAGATGACGAGCGCCGTTTCGAGGGGCCGACGCTCTTCATCAAGGGAGGAGAGTCGGACTACATGTTGCCCCCATACAGCGAGACGGCCCTGGCCCAGTTCCCGGCGGCCAGGGTGCGGGTGATCGCCGGAACCGGCCACTGGCTGCACGCGGAAAAGCCGGTTTTGTTCAACAAACTGGTTGTGGATTTCCTGTCGACAGGCGGTTAACAGTTTCAAATCCTTTGTGATATAGTGCGCCCGTCTTAAGGAGTGCGCGCAATCCATGCTGAGTGAACACATCGATCTCATCGAGAGTCTGGGCCTGAAGCTGTTCTTCGTGGCCATCTTCCTGCTGATTGGCCTGGCCATTCAGGATGTGCTCAAACGCGGCAACGTGCCCCGTTTTGGCCGCTTCGTCGTCTGGCTGGTGCTGTTTCTGGGTTGCGCGGGTTTTGTCGCCAAGGGGCTGATCGAAATGGGCTGGGAAGGCTCAGGGATCGGCTAACTACTTTTCATCTGTGATGTATGGCCAAACAGCAAACTGATCGAACAACACTGGATCTGTTCGCAACTGAGAAGCGCCCCGGCAGGCCAAAGACCAACCCACTCCCCCGTGAGACCCAGCTCAAGATCAACAAGCGCAACCAGCTCAAGCGCGATCGGGAGAACGGGCTGAAGCGGGTCGAGTTGAAGGTGGAAGCCGAGTTGCTGGAGCGCCTGAACCAACTTGCGCTGCAACAGAACGTCAGCCGAGCCGAGCTGATCCAATCTATCCTGAAGCAACAGATCGAGTCTGCTCGTGCAGCAGGCATCGCAATCTGAACCGTTAAGCATCAACACCAGATACGGGTAACTAAACACTATGGCTAGTGTAGGTCTGTTTTTCGGCAGCGATACCGGTAATACCGAAGCTGTCGCCAAGATGATCCAGAAAGAACTGGGCAAGCAACTGATTGAAGTCCGTGACATTGCCAAGAGCAGCAAGGCCGACATCGACAGCTTCGATCTGCTGATGTTCGGTATCCCGACTTGGTACTACGGCGAGGCCCAGGCCGATTGGGACGACTTCTTCCCCGAGCTCGAAGAGATCGACTTCACCAACAAGCTGGTCGCCATCTTCGGATGCGGCGATCAGGAAGACTATGCCGAGTACTTCCTCGACGCCATGGGCACCCTGCGTGACATCGTCGAAGCCAAGGGCGCCATCATCATAGGTCACTGGCCGACCGCCGGTTACGAGTTCGAAGCCTCCAAGGCCCTGGTGGATGACAAGCACTTCGTGGGTCTGGGCATCGACGAGGATCGCCAGCCGGAGCTGACCGCAGAGCGCGTCAAGGGCTGGTGCAAGCAACTGCACGAAGAGATGTGCCTGAGCGAGCTGGAGTGATCTCCCTCCCCTTTCCATGCAACAAGGGCCCCGACGGGGCCCTTGTTGCATCTGTCTTCCGCACTCAGCCGCCCCTGTGCTGGGGCTTGGATCTGACATAGAGGGTGCGCTTCACCTGGGCCACCAGCTCGCCCTGGCTGTCCTGCACCAGCACCTCGAACTCGGGGAAGTGCTTGTCTCCCCCCTCGGTCGCCGCCACGATCGACGCCAGCTTGCCGTCGGTCAGGGTGAACTCGGCCACCAGCTTGCCCTTGCCAGGCTTGATGAAGTTGATGCTGCCCGCCTTGTCCCAGACGTAATAGCGGTTCTTGAAATGACCCATCAGCATCAGCGGATAGATGGGATCCGTCATGGCGAACATGCTGCCACCGAACTGGGTGCGGTTGGCATTCTTGTTCCACCAGCGGGACTTGAGGGTCACCCGGCAGAAGCGAAAATCGGAACTCAATGTCTCTATCTTGATGCCGGCGCCCCAGAACGGGGGCCAGGCGTTGAGGGCACAGCGCACCCAGGCCGCGTTGCCAAAAAGCCAATCCATGGATCTCATCCGACCAGACTATGAAGAGATCACATAGTATCAACATTCTCTCGTGGAGCAAGCGGGCCGGATTAATCTTCCAGTGGGGTAAATGTACTAAACCCATTGAATTGCTGGGTTTATTTTTAACTTGGCTACGACCTATAATGACAGGCCAAGCGAGTTCGTGGTTGCCATTCCAGCGGCAGTCAATCAGAATAACCACACCTTCGAGAATGCGAATAAATAGAATATGGCAGACAACAACCAAGCGTTAAAAAAGGCCGGGCTCAAGATCACCTTGCCCCGCGTCAAGATCCTGGAAATCCTGCAACAGCCGGACTGCCAGCACACCAGTGCGGAAGATCTGTACAAACGGCTGATCGATCAGGGTGAGGAGATTGGTCTCGCCACCGTCTATCGCGTTCTCAACCAGTTTGATGATGCCGGTATCGTCACCCGTCACCACTTCGAAGGGGGCAAGTCGGTGTTCGAGCTGGCGACTCAGGAGCATCACGACCACCTGGTCTGCCTGGACTGCGGCAAGGTGATCGAGTTCTCCGACGAGGTGATCGAACAGCGTCAGCGCGACATCGCCAAGGCGCACAACATCCGCCTGACCAACCACAGCCTCTACCTGTATGGCCACTGCGCCAACGGTGACTGCAAGCACGACGAATAACCGCTTCGCCGCGCGTGTCATGAAAAAAGCCAGCATCACGCTGGCTTTTTTGTGTCCGTCATTTAGAACCCATTTACGGTCTTACTGCGAGGCCGTGATCAAGCCTCATGTGCTGCTCGGAATCCTCATGTGTACTTACACACTCCGGTTCCTGTGCTGCTCTTCACCTTGCTGACGACCTCTCCTCACAGATCGTAAACTGGTTCTCAGAGCAAAAGTGGCAGGGTCTCCCCTGCCCTCTCATATCAGGCCTCGGCCTTGCCCCAGACGTCCCGCAGGGCCACGGTGCGGTTGAACACCAGGTGCTCGGCGCTGGAGAGCTTGTTGTCGGCGCAGAAGTACCCTTCGCGTTCGAACTGGTAGGCAAACTCCGGCCTGGCGTCCTTCAGGGAAGCCTCCACTCGGGCCCCCTCGATGATCACCAGGGATTCCGGGTTCAGGGCCGCCTCGAAGTCATCCTCGGCGCCCGGGTTAGGCACCTTGAACAGACGGTCGTAGAGACGCACTTCGGCCGGCAGGGAGTGACTGGCGCTGACCCAATGGATCACCCCTTTCACCTTGCGGCCGTCCGCCGGATCCTTGCCCAGGGTCTCGGGATCGTAAGAGCAGTAGATGCAGGTGACCTTGCCGTCCGCATCCTTCTCGACCCGTTCGGCCTTGATGACGTAGGCGTTGCGCAGACGCACTTCCTTGCCCAGCACCAGACGTTTGAACTGCTTGTTCGCTTCCTCTTTGAAGTCCGCCTCGTCGATGAAGATCTCGCGGGAGAAATGCAGCTCACGGCTGCCCATCTCCGGCTTGTTCGGGTGCGCAGGCGCCGTCAGCACCTCGTCGGCCGCCAGGTTCTCGATCACCACCTTCACCGGGTGCAGCACGGCCATGGCGCGCGGGGCGTTCTCGTTGAGATCGTCGCGGATACAGGCTTCCAGCATGCTCATCTCGACGATGTTGTCCTGCTTGGTCACGCCGATGCGCTTGCAGAACTCGCGGATGGAAGCCGGGGTGTAGCCACGACGGCGCAGACCGGAGACGGTCAGCATGCGGGGGTCATCCCAGCCGCTGACGTGCCCCTCGGTCACCAGCAGGTTCAGCTTGCGCTTGGACATGACGGTGTATTCGAGGTTCAGACGGGAGAACTCGTACTGACGGGGGTGGCAATCGATGCTGATGTTGTCCAGCACCCAGTCGTACAGGCGGCGGTTGTCCTGGAACTCCAGGGTGCACAGGGAGTGGGTGATCCCCTCCAGGGCGTCCGAGATGCAGTGGGTGAAGTCATACATCGGGTAGATGCACCACTCGTCACCGGTCTGGTGGTGGTGGGCAAACTTGATGCGATAAATGACGGGATCGCGCATCACGATGAAGGGGGATGCCATGTCGATCTTGGCGCGCAGGCAGGCGCTGCCTTCGGCCATCTCGCCGTTCTTCATCTTGGCGAACAGGGCCAGGTTCTCTTCCACGCTGCGATCGCGGAACGGGCTGTTCTTGCCCGGCGCGGTCAGGGTGCCGCGGTATTCGCGCATCTGCTCCGGGGAGAGCTCGTCCACATAGGCCAGCCCCTTCTCGATGAGCTCGATGGCATAGCCGTGCAGCTTGTGGAAATAGTCGGAGGAGTAGCAGATCTCGCCGCTCCACTGGAAGCCGAGCCACTGCACGTCCTGCTTGATGGACTCCACGAACTCGATGTCTTCCTTCGCCGGGTTGGTGTCATCGAAGCGCAGGTTGCACTGGCCCTGGTAGTCGCGGGCGATGCCGAAGTTCAGGCAGATGGATTTGGCGTGGCCGATATGGAGATAACCGTTCGGCTCCGGCGGGAAACGGGTATGCACGCGGTTGTGCTTACCGCTGGCCAGATCTTCATCAATGATCTGACGAATAAAGTTAGTTGGGCTGTTCGCCTGACTCATGGCTCACCTCAAAAATGCGTCACTGGCGGACGTTGTGCCGGCTGGCACCCTCATACCCCCGCCGTCAAGCCGGGTATGATCCCTCATTACGCGCCCTGCCTCAACCTGAATTTGGCCAATTCGGGTCATTGGCGCACCAAAAACGGCGAAACGGGAGAAATTGCAGAGATCCTGGTCAAAAAAAGCCCCGCACGGGGCGGGGTCTCAAGTGATGAAAAACAGACAAAACACACACAACAAAGGTTCACACGCAGAGTCAACCTTTCCCAAGCCCGATGGCCTATCGCCCTTGGGAAAGGCGGGTCTTGCGACCCACCTTGCGTTATGGATTGAAGGCTAGCTATCAGTTCAGCTCGGTGACGCGGCTGGTGCGCTTACCATCGAAGCTGGTGGTGCGCAGGTAGACCTTGCCATCCACGCTCGGCTTGGCGGCGGCGTCATAGGCGGTCCAGGTGGTGCCGTCCAGGCTGTACTGGATGGGCAGACCCGGCAGATCCACGTTCGCTTCAAGCACACCGTTCACCACCTTGGCACCCGGTACGGAGAGGCGGTATTCCACCCCGGCCTGGTCGAGTTTGGGCAGCACGCGCTGACCCAGCACGTTGGCAAACTGGTTCCACTCCTTGTTCAGGGTGGTCTTGTTCACGTGCTTGGTGGTGCCGGAGAACTCGCGACCCTTCACGTAGTCGAGCTCGAAGCCGCCCTTGTGCCAGGCGCGCTCGGCCACGGAGAAGATGCGCGGATAGACCATGTACTCGTACTGGGCATCGGTGCGCACGGTTTCACTCCATTGCTGACCGGAGATCCCCTTGAACTTGACCGGATCCTGGTCACCCTTGGCCACGAAGGCGTTGCCGTCGCGGTCAACCGAGGTCTCGGCGTTCTGCGGCAGGTTTTCCGGGGCGAAGGCGAACACCTTGCGGGTGTCGTTGAAGCGGGTTGCCCAGTAGTAGCCGCGCTCGGCCGGGTGTACCTCGTTCGGGAAGTCGAAGTAGAGGTAATCCGGGTTGGAGAGCACCACCTCATAGCCCTTGTGCGCCCACTTCATCGCCTCGTTGAAACCACCCCAATAGAGGGTTTCCCAGAAGTTGACCCGGGTCTTGTCGGTGGCGAATACGCTGGCATCTGTGGCGTACTTCAGGCCATCTTCCCACGCCTGCAGGGTGGAGAAGCCGTGGCCCTTGACCATCTCGCTCACTTCCTTGGCAAAATGGACCGGCAGCTCGGCCACGTCCTTGATCTTGCCATCGTCGATCATCTTCTGGCACATCGGCGACTTGCCGAACGGCTTGTCCTGCTTGCTGGAGTCGACGTTGCCCTTCCAGGCCACCAGATCTTCTTTCTTGGTGACGGCCGGATCCTGGTAACCACCGCCCTGCATGATGTTCTTCGCCTCGTCACCACCGTAGTGCCAGGCGGTCAGCGGCTGGCCGGCGGCCTGGTGCATCTGGGCCACTTCGTCCATCACCTTGGCAACGAAGGTGGCGGCACCCGGCTGGCAGGGGTTGATGAAGGACATCTTGTCGTAGAACTGCACCGAGGTGACGTTGGAGGTATCGGCCGGGTCAGTCAGACGGAACTGGTTGGCCTCGGCTTCTTTGCCCTCGCTCATCAGACGCTTGTAGCGCGCCTCCATGGAGACCACGGCGGCACGGGCGTGGGCCGGCATGTTGATCTCGGGGATCACGGTCACACCGCGGGCCTTGGCATAGCGTACCAGGTCGATGTAGTCCGCCTTGCTGTAGAAACCGGAGCCCTGGTTGTCGCTGGTGGGGCCGGAGCCAAGCTGCGGCATCAGGCACTTGGTTTCGGACTCGTCGTGGCAACGCTGGCTGCCGACGTCGGTCAGCTCCGGCAGGCCCGGGATCTCCAGACGCCAGCCTTCATCGTTGGTCAGCCCCAGGTGCAGCACGTTGAGCTTCATGGCGGACATCTGGTCCACCAGCTTCTTCATGGTCTCCGGGCTTCTGAAGTGACGGGCCACGTCGGTCTGCATGCCCCGGTATTCAAAGCGCGGCGCATCCTCGACGCTCATCTGGCTCACCAGCTTGTCGTCAACCCCCAGCAGAGAGATCAGGGACTGGGCGCCCCAGAAGGCGCCGTCAACGTCGTGCCCCTGAATGACGGTGCCCTTCTGGCCTATGGTCATGTCGTAGCCTTCGGCCTGCTTGAGCTTGCTGCCGAGCTTGATGGTGACCGGGTAGCCGGTGTCGGAGAGGGTAACACCCAGCTTGGTCAGTTGCGCCTTCAGGGCCTCGACGCGATCGCTCGGCAGGTCAAGGGCATTGAGCTTGATGGTGGAGAAGTCGATTTGCGGGCCGGCCTTGACCACCTGCTTCATCGGGCTCGGCAGGATGCGGTCGTCAATCTTGCCGGCAGGCAGCAGGGTGCTGGTCTGGTTCGCGGCGAAACGGGTCTCGCTGTTCATCAGGATGTTGTTGTCATCCTTGGTGCGCTTCCAGCCGTCGGCCGGCATCGGCTTCTCGTAGGTGCTGGCATCGTCGATGTTGCTCATGCTGGCCAGCACTTTCGGCTCGGCCCCTTCGCTGGCGACATACCAGTTCGGCATGATGTCAGATTCGAACAGTACCCAGTATTCCACCACCAGGGGCACCTCGACCGTGGCGTCCTTGGCAAAGCCCTGGAACTTCTCGGTCGGCGTCAAACGATAGAGGTCGCCGGTCAGGTGGGTGATGGTGAACTGGTCGTTGTCCACCCGCTGGATGCGGCGGATGGAAGAGACATAGATGCTCCAGTCCTTGGAGGTGACGTCGGCCCCGGTATTGGTCAGGTGCAGCTTGGCAACGCCGCAGCTCGCCCACTCTGAGCCCAGTGCCTGGCAGTCGAGGCCGGCGCCGGCACCGTCATTGGTGACGACTTCGTACTTGACGACGAGGTTGCTGGCGAGGGCATCGACCACGGCTTGCTTGGCGGCATCGGCTGCCAGTGCTGGGCCGGCGAAAACGGTAGACATGGCAATGGCTAACAGAGAATGTTTCAAGTTCATAACTGCTGCTCTCGTTTGAAGTAAAGGTTGGATTTTCTTGGCTTTTTTTATATGGGGCCCCGAGGCGGGGCCCTTAGTTATGTCAACAATGGACTTAGACTTGAGGTGAGCGAGTCGCTCGATTAACGCAGGGCTTTCATCTCACCGGCGATGATCTCGGCCAATGGGCCCAGAATCACCTGCAGGTTCTGCTCACCGAGCTTGACCACACCGGCCGCGCCCAGGGCTTTGAGCTTGCGCTCGTCGACGATGCTGCGGTCTTTCAGGGTCAGACGCAGACGGGTGATGCAGGCGTCGATGGTCACCAGGTTGTCCTGGCCGCCCAGCACTTCCAGATACTGCTTGGCCAGCTCGGTGCGGTCGGTAGTTTGAGCCTGTACCGGCACGGCTTCGTCGTCTTCACGACCCGGGGTCTTCAGGTTGAACTTGGCGATCACGGCGCGGAAGACCACGTAGTAGAGGCCGAAGAACACCAGACCCTGTACCAGCAGCATGTACCACTGGGTGGCCAGCGGGTTGCGGCTGGAGAGCACCATGTCCACCAGACCGGCGCTGAAGCCGAAGCCGGCGATCCAGTGCATGCTGGAGGCGATGAACACGGACAGGCCGGTCAGCAGGGCGTGGATGACGTACAGTACCGGTGCCACGAACATGAAGGAGAACTCGAGCGGCTCGGTCACCCCGGTGAAGAAGGCGGCAAAGGCGGCGGCGATCATGATGGACGCAACCTTCTCTTTGTTCTCTTTCTTCGCGCTGTGGTAGATGGCCAGCGCGGCACCCGGCAGACCGAACATCATGATGGGGAAGAAGCCGGCCTGGTACATGCCGGTCACGCCCACGACGGCCTTGCCGGCGTCGATGGAGGATTGGCCACCCAGGAAGTTCGGGATGTCGTTGATGCCGGCCACGTCGAACCAGAACACGGAGTTCAGGGCGTGGTGCAGACCGACCGGGATCAGCAGGCGGTTGAAGAAGGCGTAGATGCCGGCACCGGTGGAGCCCAGGCTCACGATGGATTCACCGAAGGAGACCAGGCCACCGTAGATGACCGGCCAGACCGCCATCAGGATGAAGGAGACGACGATCATCACCACGGAGGTCACGATCGGCACCAGACGACGGCCGGAGAAGAAGGCCAGCGCCTTGTGCAGCTCCACGCTGCTGAAGCGGTTGTACAGCTCGGCCGCGATGACACCGCACAGGATGCCGACGAACTGGTTGCTGATCTTGGCGAAGGCTGCCGGTACCTGGTCGGCCGGGATGCCCTTGATCTGGGCCACGGCGCCCGGGCTCAGCAGGGTGGTGACCACCAGGAAGCCGACCAGACCGGCCAGCGCGGCGGAGCCGTCTTTATCCTTGGACATGCCATAGGCGACGCCCACGGCGAACAGAATGGGCATGCTGTCGATGATGGCGGCGCCCGCCTTGATCAGAAACGCAGCCAGAGGGCTTCCGCCACCCCAACCGTTCGGGTCAATCCAGTAGCCAATCCCCATCAGAATCGCTGCGGCAGGCAATACCGCCACCGGCACCATCAGGGCACGGCCGATCTTTTGCAAATAACCGAGAATGTTCACGGTTCCTCTCCTTAGTTGGTGTTTTTCTAGAAATTAAGTGCTTATCACGTTCGACGCATAAGCCATCAAGGCTTGATTGGCAGTCTAGGGCTTTTATTTCGCTGCGCAAATTAATAAACCCACATTCGTGATCATTATCACTCATCAGACATAAAGGTAGCGGATAGATGTGGCTTAGTTCGCAATCTTTATTTACGCTATAAAACAACTTGGATGTGTCTTTTAGTCTTGCCGTCAATAGACAGCTGCAACCCGTACAGAGGTATATAGAATGCGCCTGATCCCGTTGAAGTCTGCCAGCCAGGTGGGTCTCTGGTCCGCCCGTTACATCGTCGACCGCATCAATGCGTTCAAACCGACCAGCGATCGCCCCTTCGTGCTGGGTCTGCCCACCGGTGGCACGCCGCTCAACACCTACAAGCGCCTGATTGAACTGCACAAGGCCGGCGAGGTGAGCTTCCAGAACGTGGTCACCTTCAACATGGACGAGTACGTGGGGCTGCCCAAGGAGCACCCGGAGAGCTACCACAGCTTCATGTACAACAACTTCTTCAACCACGTCGACATTCGCCCGGAAAACATCAACATCCTCAACGGCAACGCGCCGGATCTGGTAGCCGAGTGCCAGCGCTACGAGGACAAGATCAAGTCCTACGGCAAGATCAACCTGTTCATGGGCGGGGTCGGCAACGACGGCCACATCGCCTTCAACGAGCCGGCCTCATCCCTGGCTTCCCGCACCCGGGTCAAGACCCTGACCGAGGACACCCGGATCGCGAACTCCCGCTTCTTCGGTGGCGACATGGAGCAGGTGCCCAAGCTGGCGCTGACCGTGGGCGTGGGCACCCTGATGGATGCCGAAGAGATCCTGATCCTGGTGATCGGTCATGCCAAGGCCCAGGCCCTGCAGGCCACGGTGGAAGGCAGCGTCAACCACATGTGGACCATCTCCACCCTGCAGCTGCATCCGAAAGGCATCGTCGTGTGTGACGAGCCCTCCACCATGGAGCTGAAGGTCAAGACGGTGCGCTACTTCCAGCAGCTGGAAGCCGACAACATCAAGCACCTCTGAGGAGCCGCCATGTACGCTCTGACTAATTGCACTATCTACACCGGCAGCTGCGTGCTGACCGGTTATGGCGTGGTGATCGATGGCGACCAGATCGTCGCCATCTCACGCCGGGCCGAGCTGCCCGCCGGCATCGAGCAGATCGACCTCAAGGGCGCCAACCTCAGCGCCGGCTTCATCGACGTCCAGCTCAACGGCTGCGGCGGCGTCATGTTCAACGGTCACATCACCGCTCAGACCCTGGCCACCATGCAGGCGGCCAACCTGAAATCCGGCACCACCAGCTTCCTGCCTACCCTGATCACCAGCCCGGATGCGGACATGAAGCAGGCCGTCGCCGTCACCCGCGACTACATGGCCGCCCACCCCAACGAGGTGCTGGGTGTCCACCTGGAAGGGCCCTACACCAACCTCAAGCGCAAGGGCATTCACCCGGCCGAGCAGATCCGCCAGCCCGCCGACGAGATGATCGACTTCTTCTGCGACAACGCGGACGCCATCGCCAAGATCACCCTGGCGCCGGAGCGCAACAAGCCCGAGCACATCCGCCGCCTGGTGGAGGCCGGCATCCTGGTCTCCGCCGGCCACACCGCCGCCAACTACGACCAGGCCATGGCCGGCTTTGACAACGGCATGCGCTTTGCGACCCACCTCTACAACGCCATGACCCCGACCCTGAACGGTCGCGAGCCCGGCGTGGTCGGGGCCATCTATGATCGCAAGGATGTCTATGCCGGCATCATCGTCGACGGCCACCACGTGCATTGGGCCAACGTGCGCCTGGCGCACAGGATGCTGGGGGAGCGGCTGGTGCTGGTCACCGATGCCACCGCCGCGGCCGGGGCACCGGAAGGCTTTGAGCAGTTTGATTTTTGTGGCGCAACCGTCTATTTCCGCGATGGTCAGTGCGTCGACGAGAATGGTACACTCGGCGGCTCCGCCCTCACCATGATCGAAGGGGTGGAAAATCTGGTCAAACAGGTCGGATTGCCGCTCGACGAAGCACTGAGAATGGCCACCCTTTACCCCGCGCGCGCCATTGGATGGGACTCACGTCTCGGTAGTATCCAGGTCGGAAAAATTGCCAACCTCACCGTCTTTGATCAGGCCTTCACGGTCTGCGGGACCGTGGTTAACGGACACTACACAACACAGTGACACTATGACTGGCGGACAAATAGCAAACGTAGATCTTATCAAGCAGGTGAACAGTGCGGTCGTCTATCGGCTCATCGACCTGCAGGGGCCCATCTCGCGGGTCAAAATTGCCGAGTTGAGTCAGCTGGCCCCGGCCAGCGTGACCAAGATCACCCGGCAACTGATCGAGCATGGCCTCATCAGGGAGACGTCACCCCAGGCATCGACCGGCGGACGGCGCGCCATCTCCCTGACCACCATCAAGCATCGCTTTCATTTTGTCTCCGCCAAGCTCGGTCGCGGCTATCTGCAGCTCTCCTTGTACGATCTCGACGGCAAGGAGCTCGATCAGCACGTCACCCAGGTGACCGAGATAGAGCAGCAACCCGTGATCGACATGCTGCTGCGGGAGATCGGCGCCTTCATCGACGCCAACAACGACCGCAGCCGCAACCTCATCAGCATCGCGCTCACCATGCCGGGCCTGGTCAACCCGGAATCCGGCATGGTCATCTACACCCCCACCTACCAGATCCGCAATCTGGGGTTGGCCAAGCTCCTGGAGCACCACTTCAACCTCCCCTGCTACGTGGGCAACGACACCCGCTCCCTGGCGCTGGCAGAGCACTTCTTCGGCGAGTCCCGCGACTGCATGGACTCCATCCTGGTGAGCGTCCATCAGGGGACGGGATCGGGCATCATCACCAAGGGCAAGGTGTTCCTCGGCCAGAACCGCAACGTCGGCGAGATCGGCCACATCCAGGTCGAGCCCCTCGGCAAGCGCTGCCACTGCGGCAACTTCGGCTGCCTGGAGACCATCGCCTCCAACGAGGCCATCGTCGACAAGGTGAAGGAGCTCATCAGCCGCGGTCACCTGAGCTCGCTGCAGGAGAAGCACATCACCATCCAGGAGGTGTGCAAGGCGGCCCTGGCCGGGGACGAGCTGGCCCGCAGCGTGATCGAGAACGTGGGGGAACACCTGGGCCGCGCCATCGCCATCACGGTCAACCTGTTCAACCCGCAGAAGGTGCTGATCGCCGGCGAAATCACCGCCGCCGAGGAGATCCTGATCCCGGCCATCCGCCGCTGTGTCGAGCACCAGTCCCTGCCAAGCTTCCACCGCGGCCTGCCCATCGTAAAGGCGCGCTTCCAGAATCAGCCCACCATCGGCGGCTTCGCCCTGGTCAAGCGCTCCCTGCTGGAAGGGGATCTGCTGCAGATCATCATGGAGCAGAAGTAAGGCTTCACCTTGCAAACCAAAACGGCAGCCAGTGGCTGCCGTTTTTTATTGATGGATGCTTCGAGCGTAGGTTCGATTAGCCGCGTAGCGGCGTAATCGGACGCCGTGGCTCACCCCGCCCGGCACGGCTTGAACAGATCCAGCTTGCCGTTACAGGCCTCGGTCTGCACATTCAGGATGCCGAGCATGGTGCGGGGCAACTGGTTGTCGTGTTCCATCCATCCGACTCACCCCGCTCTACATGGCTTGAACAGATCCAGCTTGCCGTCATACACCTGGGTCTGCACGTCCATGATGCCGAGCATGGTGCGGGGCAACTGGTTGTCGTGTTTCATCCATCCGACTCACCCCGCTCTACATGGCTTGAACAGATCCAGCTTGCCGTCATACACCCGGGTCTGCACATCCATGATCCCCAGAATTGAATGGAACAGGTTGTCGTGGGAGAAGCGCTTGCTGCTCGCCTCCTGCTGCAGGCAGTCCAGGTTCAGCTGGCGATCCGCCTGCAACTGGGGGGAGAACCAGGTCAGGAGCGGCACCCGGGTCTGATCGTCCGGCGCAAACTTGTAGGGAGTGCCGTGCAGGTAGAGCCCCATGGCCCCGAGGGATTCACCGTGATCCGACAGATAGACCAGGCCCACATCGTATTGGTCTTCCAGGGTCTTGAGCTTGTCGATCAGCTGGGCCAGCACCTTGTCGGTGTAGCGTATGGTGTTGTCATAGGTGTTCACCAGCTCCTCGTTGCTGCAGTTCTCGATGTCGCTGCGCGGACAGTCCGGCAGGAAGGCGCGGTCGGCGGCCGGGTAGCGTCGATAGTAGGTCGGACCGTGGCTGCCCATCAGGTGGAAGGCCACCAGCTTGCCGCCCTGCCCGCCCCGCATCCCGGCGATCTGCTCATCCAGCCCCTGCAGCAGGACCTCGTCATGGCAGGCATCCCCCTCGCAATATTGCGGGAAGGCCTTGGGCTCGATCTCTATGGTGGGCACATGCTTGCACACCCCCTTGCAGCCGCCGTCGTTCTCCTTCCAGAGCACGGAGACGCCGGCGTGTTGCAACACGTCCAGCAGGCCGTCCCTGGACTTGGCCAGGGTCTCGTCATAGCCGCGCCGCGTCAGGTTGGAGAACATGCAGGGCACCGAAACCGCGGTGGCGGTGCCGCAGGAGCGCACGTTGCGAAACGAGACCATGCCCGATTCCCTCGCGGTGAAGCTGTTGGTGGCCTTGCCGTAACCGTTGAGGGAGTAGTTCTGGCTGCGGGCCGTCTCCCCCACCACCAGGAACATCAGGGTCGGCTTGCCGCCCCTGGCCGTGATCCTGGCGTCGGTACCAATCTGCTCATAGGGAATGGGGGTCGCGAAGAGGATGTCCCTGGCATAGCGATAGACGCCGCGCACATAGTTGGAGGGCACTATCTCTTTGACGATGTTGTGGTTGTTGCGCCCGACCGAGGCGTAATCCTGATAGTAGAGGGCGGCGACCCCGAGCAGGAACAGCAGGGAGAGGCTGATGCCCCCGAGGCGCATGCCCAACCCCTTGTACCAGCGGCTCGGGTACTCCACCCGGATCCAGAGCAGGCAGAGCACCGGCAGCACGCCGGTGAGCAGGAACCAGAGCACCACGGAGCCGTTGAGGTAGGAGCCCGCCTCCCCGCTGTTGGTCTCGACCACGTTCTGCACCATGCCCACATCGAAGATGATCCCGTATTTGAGCATGGCGTAGCTGGCCAGGGAGCCGGTCAGGATCAGCAGGGTGAAGAAGGGCTTGAGCAGATACTTGAAGGTGAACGGCAGGAAGACGGCGTTGAGCGCGGCGATCAGCACGAAGGGAATGGAGAGCGCGAAGCCCGCCTTCACATGCTCGAGGGCGCTGAGGATCCGGTAAAAGTGCAGAAAGATGGGCCAGTTGAACACCAGTGCAAACAGCAGCACCAGCAACAGATTGACCTTGATCACTCCCAGAGTGGGACGCATAGAGAGACTCCGACAAACCAGTGATTCCTGAAGCCTTGCAAGGAGGCTCCGTTGTGCGCATCCCCTCCCTCTTCCCGAGCGGAGTGATGACCGGAGCGGCCAGGATGCAAGCTGATCCTAGAGGGGCAAACTTAAGCGGACATTAAGGGGGGGCGCGAAGCAAAGCGGGCGTTGGCAGAGTCTGGCGGATAAAAAAACGGCAGCCGGTGGCTGCCGTTGTTGGTGCAGGTTGCGAGGCCGGCGCTCAGGGGCGTTGCCGCCTCGCCGAAGGAGGATGCCGCCATTGCGGCCCTCCAGGGCGGGTTTACAGGGTTGCCGCCACTTCGTCGGAGATGGAGCCGTTGTGGTACACCTCCTGCACGTCGTCCAGATCTTCCAGCATGTCGATGAGGCGCATCAGCTTGGGGGCGGTCTCGGCATCCAGCTCAGCCTCGGTGGAGGCGATCATGGTCACTTCGGCGCTCTCGGGTTTGAAGCCGGCGGCTTCCAGACCGTCCAGCACGGTGCCGAAGTCGTTCGGGGTGGTGTACACCTCTATGGTGCCATCCTCTTCGGTCACCACGTCGTCGGCACCCGCCTCCAGGGCGGCATCCATCAGGGCGTCTTCATCGGCGCCCACGAAGGTCAGTACGCCCTTCTTGGTGAACAGGTAGGCCACGGAGCCATCGGTCCCCAGGTTGCCGCCGCACTTGCTGAAGGCGTGACGCACTTCGGCCACGGTGCGGTTGCGGTTGTCGGTCAGGCACTCCACCATGACGGCGGAACCGGCCGGGCCGTACCCTTCGTAGACGATGGTCTCGAGCTGTTCGCCGTCACCACCGCCGGCGCCACGCTGGATGGCACGGTTGATGGTGTCGCGGGTCATGTTGCTGGTCAGGGCCGCCGCCACCGCCGCACGCAGGCGCGGGTTGTTGGCAGGATCCGCATCACCCAGACGCGCGGAGGTGGTGATTTCGCGGATCAGCTTGGTGAAGATCTTGCCGCGCTTGGCGTCTTGCGCCGCCTTGCGGTGTTTGATGTTGGCCCATTTACTGTGACCTGCCATAGGGACTCTCCGTTATAGTTTGAAATTTCAGTAACACAGGTTGCGACTGCGCGAGGGAAAACGGGAAAGGCCGCATCGCTGCGGCCTTCGGTGCCTGTGAAGGCTTATTCGTCACCCTTGACGGTGGTCGCAATCGCCAGCTCGCCCAGTTGGGCCGGGTTGGCAAAGCTCGGGGCGTCCGTCATCAGACAGGCGGCCGCGGTGGTTTTCGGGAAGGCGATGACATCCCGAATGTTGTCGGTGCCGGTCAGCAGCATGCTGAGGCGATCCAGACCGAACGCCAGGCCGGCGTGAGGCGGGGTGCCGTATTTGAGGGCATCCAGCAGGAAGCCGAACTTCAGGCGCTGCTCGTCCGGGGTGATCCCCAGGATGTCGAACACGGTGGCCTGCATCTCGCTGTTGTGGATACGCACTGAACCGCCACCCACTTCGTAGCCGTTGATCACCATGTCGTAGGCGTTCGCGTAGGCACCCAGGGGGTTGGCCTTGAGCTCGCTCGGGCCCAGGTTGCTCGGCGCGGTGAAGGGGTGGTGCATGGCCGCCAGACCGCCTTCGCCGTCTTCCTCGAACATGGGGAAGTCGATGACCCAGAGCGGCTTCCAGACGTTTTCCACCAGACCCAGATCGCGGCCCACCTTGAGGCGCAGGGCGCCCATGGCGTCGCACACCACTTTCTTGGAGTCGGCGCCGAAGAAGAGGATGTCGCCGTCGGCCGCGCCGGTGCGGGCCAGGATCTCGCGCACGATGGCGTCGGAGAGGAACTTGGCCACCGGGGACTGCACGCCCTCGAGGCCGCTGGCCGCGTCGTTGACCTTCATCCAGGCCAGGCCCTTGGCACCGTAGATGCCGACGAACTTGGTGTACTCGTCGATCTGCTTGCGGGACAGCTCCGCGCCGCCCGGGACTTTCAGGGCTGCGACGCGGCCTTTCGGATCCTTGGCGGGGCCCGCGAACACGGCGAACTCCACCTCGGTCAAGAGGTCTGCCACGTCCACCAGCTCCATGGGCAGGCGCAGGTCCGGCTTGTCGGAGCCGAAGCGGCGCATGGCCTCGTCGAAGGTCATGATGGGGAAGTCGCCCAGATCCACGTTCAGGATGTGCAGCCAGAGCTTGCGGATCATCTCTTCCATGATCTCACGCACCTGGGGCGCGGTCATGAAGGAGGTCTCCACGTCGATCTGGGTGAATTCCGGCTGGCGGTCGGCACGCAAGTCTTCATCGCGGAAGCACTTGACGATCTGGTAGTAGCGGTCGAAGCCGGACATCATCAGCAGCTGCTTGAACAGCTGGGGGGACTGCGGCAGGGCGTAGAACTTGCCCTTGTGCACGCGGCTCGGCACCAGGTAGTCGCGGGCCCCTTCCGGGGTCGCCTTGGTCAGCATGGGGGTCTCGATGTCGAGGAAGCCGTGCTCGTCCATGAAGCGGCGCACGAAGGCACTGGCCTTGGCGCGGGTCTTCAGGTATTTGGCCATCTCGGGACGGCGCAGGTCCAGGTAGCGGTACTTGAGGCTCACCTCTTCGCTGTTGACCTGGTTGAAGTCCAGCGGCAGCGGCTCGGCACGGTTGATGATGGTGAGCTCGTGAGCGAACACCTCGATGGCACCTGTGGCCATGTCGCTGTTGCGCTGGGACTCGGGACGGGTGCGCACCACGCCGGTCACCTGGATGCAGAACTCGCCGCGCAGCTCGGAGGCCAGGGCGAAGGCGTCCGGCTTGTCCGGATCGAAGAACACCTGCACGATGCCCTCGCGGTCGCGCATGTCGATAAAGATGAGGCCGCCGAGATCGCGACGACGATGGACCCAACCGCACAATGTAATGGTCTGCCCGGCATGGGCCTCATTGACCTGTCCGCAATAGATAGAGCGCATGGACTTCTTCCTTCGAAATGGTAGAGAGACGGTTCATCTTGAGTCGCCGGGCACGACTGGCAAGCACCGTCCGTATCACAGCTGGCCAGATCCTGCTTCTTGCCCGGTTTGAAATCAGTCTCGTGTCATCCGGCTTCCCTGAGCCGGAATCTGGCCGCCAAGGCAGGCTGGTCCCCCGCTCCCGGCAGGGATGACGAGTGGGCGAGAAGCCATCGGCAAGCGTCGTTGTCTGGCCACTGCCGGGCCGCGATCACCGTCACCCGAGGGGCACGGTCGCGCGCATCACGACAATCTGGCAAACAAAAGGGTTGGCATTATAGAGGAAAACCTCCATTTGGGTAAAATGGCCCGCAGCCCCCTTTACCCTGTTTTTTGTTGTTCTGGCGCAAAAAGGGGGGATAAACGTGCGCCAAGCTGCCGACAGGAACCATCATGAGCCTCTATTTGGGCCTGCCCCAGTGGTCGCATCCGGCCTGGCCCGGTCAACTGCTGGGGATGGGCGCCAGGCCCGTCGAGCACCTCGCCCACTACGCCCGGGTGTTCAACACAGTGGAGGGCAACACCACCTTCTACGCCTCGCCGACCACCGAGACGGTGCGGCGCTGGGCCGATGCGGTGCCTGACCACTTTCGCTTCAGCTTCAAGTTTCCGAAAGAAATCAGCCACCAGAGCGATCTGGTGAGCGCGGACAAACAGGTGGTGGCCTTTATCCGCCTGCTCGAACCACTGCACCCCAAGCTCGGGCTACTCAAGCTGCAGCTGCCCGCCCGTTTCGGGCCCGACGGGCTTGCCCGCCTGACCGCCTTCCTCGAGCGGCTGCCGAAAGACTTCAGCTATGCCCTCGAGGTGCGCCACCCCGATTTCTTCGCCAAGGGGGAGGCGGAGCGCGCCCTCAACCGGATGCTGATGGAGAAGGGGGTGAACCGCATCATGCTCGACAGCCGCCCGCTCTTCTCGGTGCCCGCCACCTCGGCCGCCCTGGTGGACGCCCAGGGCAAGAAACCCAGGTTGCCGGTCCACCTGCTGGCCACGGCAAACAACCCTGTAGTGCGCCTGATAGGTCTGCCTCAACCCGAGGACAATCACCCCTTTTTGCCGTCCTGGTTGCCCCATTGGCAACAATGGCTCCGGGAGGGCAAGGATCTCTACCTCTTTGTCCACACCGCCGACAACGCCCGGGCCCCCGAACTCGCACGGCAGATCAGCCGCCTGCTCGGCCAGGAGATGGCCCCCTGGCCAGGAGAAAACGATCGCGCGCACCAGGGTGTGCTGCCCTTTTGAGCGGCGCTCTCCCCGCCCCTTCCCCGACGCTAAAAAAAGCCGTTTTTTTGTGGCCCCACGGGGCTTGGCGTCAAGACAAACGCCGACCTTTCCTCTACACTAGCGCCCCAAGTAAGGTCCCGGCCCTGGGTGCAGGCAATGCGCTGCCCACCAGTGCCCGGCACCAAGGCAGGGCCCGGACCATGGCCCGTTGCGAGCAGGGCAAGCCCGAAGGATCCCGGAGCAAGCCACCCCGTTCGTCAACCGGTGACGACGCCATTTCGATGCCCGTCTACCCAAGATTCAATTGAACAAAGCAGCCGTGGACCCCACCGGCTGCCAGGTTGCGTCAGCATGCACGATCAGATTTTTGCCGCCCCCATCGCCCGTCTGGGAGACTTCTGCTTTGACGAGCAGGTCGTCGACGTCTTCCCCGACATGATCCAGCGCTCGGTGCCCGGTTACAGCAACATCATCTCCGCCATCGGCATGATGGCCGCCCGCTACGCCCAGCCCCAGAGCCGCCTCTATGACCTCGGCTGCTCCCTGGGCGCCGCGACCCAGGCCATGCGCCGTCACGTCAATCAGCCCGGCTGCCGCATCACGGCGGTGGATCTCTCCCACCCCATGATAGAGCGGGCCCGCGCCCACCTCTCCGGCTTCAAGTCCGAGGTACCGGTGGAGCTCATCGAGGCGGACATCTGCGACATCGCCATCGAGAACGCCTCCGTGGTGGTGCTCAACTTTACCCTGCAGTTCGTCGCGCCCGAGAAGCGGGCCGCCCTGATCCAGCGCATCTTTGACGGCCTGCGCCCCGGCGGCATCCTCATCCTGAGCGAGAAGTTCCGCTTCGATGACGAGCAGGTCAACGAGTTGCTCATCGACCTGCACCTCGACTTCAAGCGGGCCAACGGCTACAGCGAGCTGGAGATCAGCCAGAAGCGCACCGCCCTTGAGAACGTGATGCGCACCGACACCCTGGCGGTCCATCAGGCGCGCCTGCGGGACGCCGGTTTCACCCATCAGGATCTCTGGTTCCAGTGCTTCAACTTCGGCTCCATGATCGCCATCAAAGCCAGCGACCCGACCCAGCCATGATCGACTTCGCCAACTTCTATCAACTGATCGCCAAGAACCGGCTGAGCCACTGGCTGCACACCCTGCCAGCCCAGCTGCACGCCTGGCAGCACGACAACCAGCACGGGGATCTGCCGCGCTGGAGCCGCGCCCTTGCCAAGTTGCCGATCATGCCCCCCGGACAGATCGAACTCAAAGAGCGGGTCGCCATCGGCGGGGCCGAGAGCCTGGGCGAGGGGGAGCGCAAGAAGACCGAGAGCCTGCTGCGCCAGCTCATGCCCTGGCGCAAGGGCCCCTTCCATGTGCACGGTATCCACATCGACACCGAGTGGCGCTCCGACTGGAAGTGGGATCGGGTGCTGCCCCACATCAGCCCCCTCGAGGGGCGCTATGTGCTGGACGTGGGCTGCGGCAGCGGCTATCACCTCTGGCGCATGGTGGGGGAAGGGGCGAAACTGGCTGTCGGCATAGACCCCAGCCCGCTCTTCCTCTGCCAGTTCGAGGCCATTCGCCACTTCGCCGGCAACGACCAGCGCGCCCACCTGCTGCCCCTCGGCATCCAGGAGCTGCCGGCACTGCGGGCGTTTGACACCGTCTTCTCCATGGGGGTGCTCTATCACCGCAAGTCCCCCATCGAGCACATCGAACAGCTGCGCAACCAGCTGAAAGACGATGGCGAGCTGGTGCTGGAGACGCTGGTGGTGGACGGCGACGAGAACGAGGTGCTGGTGCCCGCGGATCGCTACGGCAAGATGCGCAACGTCTGGTTCCTCCCCTCGAGCGCCGCCCTCAAGCGCTGGGTCGAGCGCTGCGGCTTCACCGAGGTGCGCATCGTCGACGAGAATATGACCAGCATCGACGAACAGCGTCGTACCGACTGGATGATTAACGAATCCCTGAGTGATTATCTGGACCCAGACAATCCCGCACTCACGGTCGAAGGATACCCGGCACCCAAGCGTGCCGTACTGATCGCCAGAAAGGCCAAAGACTAGCCGATGGCGGCTGTGGAAGTTACACTGACCCAATTCCAGGAAGCACAGTTAAATGAATGACATGAAAAGCAAATTAAAAGGAATGACCCTGCTCTCCCTGCTCAGTCTCGGCGGGTGTGTCAGTATGGAAAAAGCCCCCCCGGTCCCGACCCTGACGCTGGCCGAGCTGCGCAACGAGATTGCCCTGAGCGAGCAACGCCTGCAAACATCCATGGAACAGCAACAGAAGCAGTACGTGCAGCAACAGCACCTGCTGGTTCAGCTCAACACCGATGTCACCAACATGAAAGAGTCCGTGAACAAAGTCGACAGCAAGCTCGATCAACTGCCGCCAGAGCCGCCCAAGGCCATGCCCATCCCCACCGAGAAGTGCCCAGCCCCGAGCCAGGGTCACACGGTAGACGGCAAGCTGCTGGTGGGTGAAGCCGAGTGGATCTGGGTTGACGCCGCCAACGACGCCTTCCAGGCGCGGGTCGATACCGGTGCCACCACCTCCTCCATCAGCGCCCAGGAGATCACCATCTTCGAGCGCAACGGCAAGAACTGGGTGCGCTTCTTCCTGAGCCACCAGGAGATGGACGACAAGATCCAGATCGAGGCGCCCCTGGTGCGCCACGTGCGGGTGCGCCAGGCCTCCGCCGACGACCTCGACCGCCGTCCCGTGGTGCGCCTCACCGTGCGCATCGGCGACATGACCGAGAAGGCCGAGTTTACCCTGAAAGACCGCAGCGACATGACCTTCCCCGTGCTGCTGGGCCGTGAGTTCCTCAAAGACATCGCCGTGGTCGACGTGGCCCGCGAATATATCCAACCCAAACCCAAGCTCAAGGATGTGAAATAATCCATGGTTTCCCGTAAGCCGTTCTATCTGCTGGTCGCCCTGTTGTTCATCGTCGGCCTGGGAATGACGTTTTATCACCATGTCGCCCTGGACGTGCCCCTCACGCCCGGTGAAAAACGTCAGATCTGGTCCATCGAGGCCAAGCTCGAGTTCGAGGCGACCGGCGAGCCCGTCATCGCCTCCCTGGCCATTCCGGGCACCCAGCCCGGCTTCACCCTGATGAACGAGAACGCCGCGAGCCCGGGTTATGGCCTGTCGTTCGTGGAAAAGGACGGGGATGCCCGCGCCGAGTGGTCCATCCGCAGTGCCTCCGGCCGCCAGGAGCTCTACTACCGCGTCGACATGATGGCGGATGCCCACGCCAAGCCGGCCGCAAATCCGCAGCCGCCCGCCATCGAGAAGCAGATCGAGAGCGAGCCTTACGCCACCGCCATGAAGCAAATCCTGGAGCGCGCCCAGGAGCGTTCCGCCGACGGCTACACCCTGACCCGCGAGATCATCAAGGAGATCGAGAAGCAGGAGCAGAACGCCGAGCTGCTGAAATCCCACAAGAGCCGTGCCAACCTGATCGCCGAGCTGCTGAACAACGCCGACGTCCCGGCCCGCGTCGTCCATGCCCTGAGCCTGGAAGATGGCCGCCGCCGTCAGGAGCTGGTGGACTACCTTCAGGTGTTCAACAGCCCAACCGACTACAAGCTGTTCAACCCGCAAAGCGGTGAACAGGGTCAACCGGCCAACCTGCTGCTGTGGGAGTACAACTCCGGTGCCCTCTTGGACGTTACCGGCGGCCACAACTCCCGCGTCACCTTCTCGATGATCGAGCAGGAGCAGCCGGTGAACGTGGCCCTGGCCCAGAAGTTTGAAAAATCGGAGATGATGAACTTCTCCATCCACAGCCTGCCCCTGGAAGAGCAGGCCCTGTTCAAGGGGCTGCTGCTGATCCCCATCGGCGTGTTGATGGTGGTGTTCCTGCGGGTCATCGTGGGGATCAAGACCTCGGGCACCTTCATGCCGGTGCTGATCGCGGTCGCCTTCATCCAGACCTCCCTAGTCACAGGTCTCATCGGCTTCCTGCTGATCGTCGGCACGGGTCTGGTGATCCGCTCCTACCTCTCGCGGCTCAACCTGCTCCTGGTGGCGCGGATATCGGCGATCATCATCATGGTGATCTCGATGATCGGCATCTTCTCGGCCTTCGCCTTCAAGCTGGGGCTGACCGACGGCATGAAGATCACCTTCTTCCCGATGATCATCCTCTCCTGGACCATAGAGCGCATGTCCATCCTGTGGGAGGAAGAGGGCCCGAAAGAGGTGTTCCGCCAGGGCGGCGGCTCCCTGCTGGTGGCCGTCATCGCCTACCTCGCCATGGACAACGAGCTCATCCGTCACCTCACCTTCAACTTCCTCGGCCTGCAGCTGGTGCTGATGGCGACCGTGCTGTTGATGGGCAACTACACCGGCTACAAGCTGAGCGAACTCAAGCGCTTCAAGCCGCTGGTGGACGAGATGAAGTCTGGTGCCACCCCGGGTAAGGACAAGTAACAGATGTGGTTCTGGCAGAAATACACCAGTCCGTGGAGCCTGTCCCAGGCAGGCATCCTCGGCATGAACAAGCGCAACCACTCCTACATCAGCCGCTACAACCCGCGCCGTCTCTACCCGCTGGTGGATGACAAGCTCAAGACCAAGCGCATCGCGCTGGACGCCGGGGTGACGGTGCCGGAACTGATCGGCACCATCCGCGAGCAGCACGACGTGGGCCGCATCACGGCGCTGGTCAAGGAGTGGCCGGGCTTCTGCATCAAGCCGGCCCGCGGCTCCGGCGGCAAGGGGATCCTGGTGATCCTGCGCCAGGAGGACGGCCTCTTCTACAAGCCCAACGGCAGCGCCTGCAACGGCCAGGATCTGGAGCGCCATGTCTCCAACATACTGGCGGGCCTCTATTCCCTGGGCGGCAAGCCCGACGTGGCGCTGGTGGAAGGGCTCATCAACTTCGATGACGTGTTCGACGGCTACTCCTTCGAAGGGGTGCCCGATGCCCGGGTGATCATCTTCAAGGGGTTCCCGGTGATGGCCATGATGCGCCTCTCCACCTCGGCCTCCGACGGCAAGGCGAACCTGCACCAGGGCGCCGTGGGGGTGGGTCTGTGCCTGCGCACCGGCCGCGCCCTGCGGGCGGTGCAGTTTGGCAATCCGCTGCGCCACCACCCGGACACCGGCCTGGATCTCTACGAGCTCAAGGTGCCCCACTGGGACACCCTGCTGACGCTCGCAGCCTCTTGCTACGAGATGTCGGGCCTGGGCTACATCGGCACCGACATGGTGCTGGACAAGTTCCGCGGCCCCATGCTGCTGGAGCTCAACGCCCGCCCAGGCCTCGCCATCCAGATCGCCAACGGCCGCGGCCTGGTGCCGAACCTCAAGACCATAGAGAAGCTGGGCCAGGTCAAGATGAACGTGGAGCAGCGGGTCAACTTCGCCAAGGATCACTTCGGCATCTTCGACGAGTAGGCGATGACATCGTCCTTCCCTTGCAAAAACGCGCCCCTGGCGCGTTTTTTATGGCCGCTCCGCACCGGAGCCGGGGAAGGCCGATCCCCGTCACATCCCGTGGCGGCGCCCCTTCAACGACACGGCGCGAGGGGATAAGCTCCAGACGGGGGTAGCTGCCACGACCGCCCCGGGCGGGCGCCATCCCCCAGTTCCGTGAGGCACTGCGCCTGCCAGGAGGGTACCTAATGTCGGCGACAAAGCGGTCTCTCGATGGTAGATTAATCAAATCAAATAGATAGCATCGATCGGGTTTCTCCTATGCAACGTTGGCCCAGCCTGAAACAGCTGCAATATCTGGTCGCTCTGGACGAGCACAAGAACTTCAACCGCGCCGCCAAGGCCTGTCATGTCAGCCAGTCCACCCTGAGTACCGGGATCCAGACCCTGGAGGACATGATGAACCTGCAGCTGGTGGAGCGGGATCACAAGAGCTTCATCATGACGCCAGTCGGCATGGAGATAGTGGCGCGGGCGCGCAACCTGCTCTCCGACGCCCGGGATCTGATGGAGCTGGGGCAGCAGCAGGGGGGCGTCATGCACGGTACCGTCCGGCTCGGCTGCATCCCCACCATAGCCCCCTTCCTGCTGAGCAAGCTGCTGCAGGTGTGCGGCAAGGCCTATCCGGATCTGGAGCTGCTGCTGCGGGAAGACACCACCACCAACCTGCTCAAGCAGCTGGAGCAGGGCCAGCTCGACCTGCTGATCCTCGCCCTGCCGGTGGAGATCGGCGGCTTCCACAGCAAGATGGTGGGCATAGATCCCTTCCATATGGTGATGCCCTCCCACATGGCGGCGGGGCTGCACATGCCGTTCGACTACAAGGAGCTGCCCAACCAGAGCATCTTCCTGCTGGAGCGGGAGCACTGCCTGACCGAGCACGCGGTGAGCGCCTGCCGGCTGAGGGACAAGAGCAAGATCAACCCCTTCGCCGCCACCAGCCTGCACACCCTGGTGCAGATGGTGGGCGCGGGCCTTGGCACCACCTTCCTGCCCCAGATGGCCATAGATGCCGGCATCCTCGACAACTCGGATCTGGTGGCCATCCCCCTGCCCGGGGAGAAGCCCTATCGGGAGATAGGCCTGGTGTGGCGCCCCAGCACCACCCGGGTGCAGACCTTCTACAAGATTGCCGAACTGCTCACCCCCCTCATCAGCCCCAAGGCGGCGAGCTGAGGCCGGGATTGCCGGCGCCCCCTGCTAGGGGCGCCAATCCGCTATGCAGCCGTCATTCAGGTTCCAGGCAGGATCATCGTCTATGATGAATCCCGAACCCTATCAAGGAGTTGAGATGTTTCGCACCTTGCTGCTGTCCCTGCTGGCCCTGCTTGTCACCGCCTGCTCCAGCACGCCGGAGCCGCCCCCCCCCGCGCGCCAGAGCAGCGCCTTCGACAGCTTCTATCAGCAGTGGCGCGGCGTCCCCTATCGCATGGGCGGTTCGGATCGCGCCGGTCTCGACTGCTCCGCCTTCACCCAGCTCGCCTACAGCCAGGTGCTGGGCTTCACCCTGCCCCGCACCACGGAATCCCAGGCCAGCCTCGGCCGCCCGGTGGACAGATACCGGCTGCAGCACGGGGATCTGGTCTTCTTCAAGACCGGCTGGCAGCAGTACCACGTCGGGGTCTACACCGGGGCCGGAGAATTCATCCACGCCTCCACCAGCAAGGGGGTGATCCGCTCGCGCCTCGACAACGTCTACTGGAACAGCCGCTACTGGCAGGCCCGCCGCCTGATCCAATAGGCGATCCCCAACAGAAAAGGCCCCTCGGGGCCTTTTCATGTAGCTGCCGGTTCAGTGCTTGCGGTGCCAGCGGGGCGAGGTGGCACGCTCCCCCCAGGGGGTCGTGCAGGGCAGCAGGGCCCCCTCGATGACGCCATCATGACTCGCCAGCGCCAGGGCTATCTTCTCGTGGAGCAGGCGCAGCAGGTTTTTCTCCTGCGCCGCCAGGGAGTGGCCAGCGGCGAAATACTCCCGCTGATGCTGCAGCGCCAGCTTCTGGGCAAATTCATAGGTGGTGAAACTGTCCGGCATGCGCGCGATCACGTCGTCCAGCCGGGCCAGCAGGCAGTGCAATTCCCTGGTCATGTGCGGTTCTCCCTCTGAGTCGATGAGTCACAAATACCCCTTATTGGATATACAACCAATCGACATGCCCCAAAACTGTGGCCTCGAGCACAGTTCCACGGAAAGAGGCCCGCCCTCGGCCCACCCCGTGTCGCCAGCCGGTTTACAAGTTGGCAACGACCCGCTAGATTTGGACCGACTAATCAGTCGGTCATTTTATGCGCGGAGCCTGCCATGACCCCTCCTCTCTCCCCACCGGACAAATTCTCCCTGCCCGAGCAGCTGATCCGCCTCAGGCAGGCCTGTCAGGCCAACCCCATGCCGAGCCTGGCGCAGCGCCGCACCTGGCTGCTCGGGCTCAAGGGGGCGCTGCTCGCCCAGCGGCAGGCTCTGTGCGACGCCCTGGCCCTGGACTACGGCCAGCGCAGCGGCTATGACAGCCTGATCGCCGACATCCTGCCCTGCGTCATGCAGATCGACTACAGCCTGAGACGGCTCAAGGGCTGGATGAGGCCGGAGCGTCGCCACGCGGGCCTGCTGCTGGCGCCTGCCAGGGTCGAGGTGCACTACCAGCCCCTCGGCGTGGTCGGCATCATGGTGCCCTGGAACTTCCCGGTGATGCTGAGCCTCGGCCCCCTCATCACCGCCCTGGCCGCCGGCAATCGCGCCATGATCAAGCTCTCCGAGTTCACCCCCCACTCCAATGCCGTGCTGCGCACCCTGCTGGAGACGGTGTTTGACGACGACGAGGTGGTGGTCATCGAGGGGGACGCCGGGCTCGCGGCCGCCTTCAGCACCCTGCCCTTCGATCACCTGCTGTTCACCGGCTCCACCGCGGTGGGGCGCATGGTGATGGCCGCCGCCGCCCCCCAGCTCACGCCGCTGACCCTGGAGCTCGGCGGCAAGAGCCCCTGCCTCATCGCCCCCGACATGCCCCTGGCCCTGGCGGTGGAGCGGGTGATCTTCGGCAAGAGCCTGAACGCCGGCCAGATCTGCGTGGCCCCCGACTATGTGCTGCTGCCCAGGGGGCAGGAGCAGGCCTTTATCGAGGCCTATCAGGCGCACTTTCGCCGCCTCTACCCCAAGGGACTGGATAGCCCGGACTACGGCTCCATCATCAACGCGGTCCAGTATGAGCGGCTCACCACCTGGCTGGACGAGGCGAGGCAGGCGGGCGCCCAGGTGCACCCCTGCGCGACGCCCGCCCGGGATGACGGCGCCCACCGGCTGGTGCCCCACCTGCTGACCGAGGTGCCCGGCCACTGCCAGGTGATGCAGCAGGAGATCTTCGGCCCCCTGCTGCCCCTGGTGCCCTACGACGACATCGACGAGGCCATCGCCTATGTGGCGGCACGGCCCCGCCCGCTCGCACTCTATCTGATGAGCCTGGATGAGACGCTGCAGCGCCGCCTCATCCGGGAGACCCACGCCGGGGGCATGGCCATCAACGAGAGTCTGTTCCAGGCGGCGGCGGACGACGCCCCCTTCGGCGGCCTGGGCCCCTCCGGCATGGGTCACTACCACGGTCGCGAGGGCTTCCTCACCTTCTCCAAGGCGAAGACGGTGCTGCGCCGCGGGCGCTTCAGCACGGGCAGCCTCATTCACCCCCCCTATCGGCGCTGGTACCAGCGGCTGATGATGGCCCTGCTCCTGCGCTAGGAGGCGACATGCGAGACCCCATGACCGACAAACGCCGCCAGATCCTGGAGGCCGCCCTCGCCCTGTGCGCCGAAGACGGCCTGCAGGGTGCCGCCACCGCCCGCATCGCCAAGGCGGCCGGGGTCGCCAACGGCACCCTGTTTCACCACTTTCCCAGCAAGGAGGTGCTGATCCAGAGCCTCTATCAGGAGATCAAGGCGCGCCTGGGCGCCGCCATCAGCGAGGCCGACCCCGCGCTCCCCCTCGAGGAGCAGGCACGCCACTACTGGGGCCAGGCGATGGCCTGGATGCAGGCCCACCCCAGGGAGCTCAGGTTCGTGCTGGGCTTCTTCCACTCCCCCCTGCTGGCCCGCCCCCTGCGCAGCCAGATCCTGGGGGAGACCCTGCCCTTCCTGCCGCGCCTGCTGGCCCAGGGGCAGGCTTGCGGCCAGCTGACGCCGGCGCCCCCCGTCCTGATGCTGGAGGTGTGCCAGAGCCAGTTTCTGGCCTGCGCCTCCCTGTTCGTGGATCAGCCGGAGCTCGGGAAGGACCCCCACTGGCAGGAGAGCGCATTCACCCTGTTCTGGTCCGCCATCGCGGGAGGCCGCCATGGGCACTGAGCCCCTGCTCGTCACAGGCAGGCGCCTCTGGATGGGGGGCCTGCTCTGGATCATCGGCCGCACCCTGTGCCGCGCCGCCCGGGTCGACGAGGCGGTGCGCCGCGAGCTCGCGCCCCTGCCGGACGGCCTTGTCATCCGTCTGGAGGTGAGCGGCATGAGACGGGGGCTGACCCTGCACAAGTCGGGGGGCCGCTGGCAGAGCGGCGCGGCGCTCGATTCCGGCGGGCTGCCCCCGCTGCGAGTGCGCTTCAAGCACCCCGCCGTCGCCTTTCGCGTCCTCAGCTTTCGCCTCGGCATCAATCAGGCCTTCTGCGAGAACCGGCTGCAGGTGGAGGGAGATCCCGGCGCGGCCATGCACCTGGTGCGGGCGCTGGAGCAGCTGCAGGCCCTGATCCTGCCCGCCGTCATCGTGCGGCCTCTGCTGCGCCACTACCCGCACCCGCCCCGCAAGCTGGCACGGGCCTGCCACATCTACCTGGGTCTGTTGACCGGTTGAACACGAAGAGGAACACCATGAGCCGCTATTACGATTTCTTCTGCCCGGTCAAACTGATGGCGGGGGAGCAGGCGCTGGAACAGCTCCCGGACGAGCTGATGGCGCTGGGGGCGCGCCGCCCGCTGCTGCTCACCGACAAGGGGGTCGGCGGCACGGGCCTGGCCAACCTGCTGGCCGGGGTGCTGGCCGAGGGGGGGCTGCCGGTCGCCGCCATCTGGGACGAGATCCCGGCCGACTCATCCACCGCCGTGGTGGAGCGGATCGCCGCCCGGTGGCGGGAGCTCGGCTGCGACAGCCTGGTGGCCCTGGGGGGCGGCTCCGTCATCGACACCGCCAAGGCGGTCAATATCCTGGTCACCCTGGGCGGGGAGCGGCTGCTGGATCACGCCGGGGCGGGCTGCCTGACCCGGCCCCTCAATCCCCTGGCGGTGGTGCCCACCACGGCGGGTACCGGCTCGGAGGTGACTCTGGTGGCGGTGATCAGGGACGAAGGGAGCGGGCGCAAGGTGCCCTTCACCTCCCCCTTCCTGCTGCCCCGGCTGGCGGTACTCGACCCCCGCCTCACCCTGGGGCTGCCGCTGCCCATCACGGCCGCCACCGCCATGGACGCCATGACCCACGCCATCGAGGCCTTCATCGGTAACGGCAAGAACCCGGTCAGCGACGCCCTGGCCCTGATGGCGGTGGAGAAGATAGCCGACGCCCTGCCCAGGGTATTGCAGCAGCCGCAGGACAAGCGCCTGCGGCTGCAACTGGCGGAGGGCTCCACCCTGGCGGGCATGGCCTTCTCCAACTCCATGGTGGGACTGGTGCACGCCCTCGGCCACAGCCTGGGGGCGCGCTGCCACCTGCCCCACGGCCTGTGCATGAACCTGTTTTTGCCCACGGTGCTCGACTACAACAGGCCCGAGATCGATGAGGAGCTCGCCCGGTTGCTGCTGCCGCTCGCGGGACCGGAGCGCTTCGCAGCGACCCCACAGGCGCTGCGACCCCAGGCCAGCCTGGATGCCCTGAACCGCCTGCGGGACCACCTCTGGCAGACGGTGGGGTTACCGCGCACCCTGGCGGAGGCCGGGGTGACCGACCGCTCACTGCTCACCGAGATACGGGATCTCGCCATCGACGACGGCGCCCTGCTCTACAACCGCAAGGACGCGGACAGGGACCAGTTGCTGGCCCTGCTGGAGCGGGTGTGGGCCTAGCGGGGATCAGGGCGCCGGAGTGAAGACCCCGGTGGAGAGGTAACGATCCCCCCGATCGCAGATGATGGCCACCACCACCCCCTGTTTGAGCTCGGCCGCCACCCGCAGGGCACCGGCCACGGCGCCCCCCGAGCTGACACCACAGCAGATCCCCTCCTCCCGGGCCAGGCGGCGCATCGTGGCGAGGGACTCGTCGAGCGTCACGTCCAGCACCCGATCGACCCGCGCGGGCTCGAAGATGGCGGGCAGATAGGCCTCGGGCCAGCGGCGGATGCCGGGGATCTGGCTCCCCTCGGCCGGTTGCAGGCCGATCACCTGCACCGCCGGGTTCTGCTCCTTGAGGTAGCGTGAGACCCCCATGATGGTGCCCGTGGTGCCCATGGCCGAGACGAAGTGAGTGATTGCCCCCTCGCTCTGGCGCCAGATCTCGGGGCCGGTGGAGAGGTAGTGGGCATCCGGGTTGGCGGGGTTGTTGAACTGATCGAGTACCAGCCCCTCCCCCCGCACCTGCATGGCAAGGGCGAGATCCCGCGCGGCCTCCATGCCATCGTCCACCAGCACCAGCTCGGCACCATAGGCCTGCATGGCGTCGCGCCGCTCCTGGCTCATGGTGCGCGGCATGATGAGCCGCATCCGGTAGCCCCTGGCCGCCGCCACCATGGCCAGCGCTATGCCGGTGTTGCCCGAGGTGGCCTCGATGAGGCGGGCCCCGGGCGCTAAGTGACCACTCGCCTCAGCGCGCTTGATGAGGTTCAGGGCCGGCCTGTCCTTGACCGAGCCGGCGGGGTTGTTGCCCTCCAGCTTCACCAGCAGGGTCACGTCGGGATAGGGGTTGATGCGGCGCAGCGCCAGCAGCGGGGTGTTGCCGATCAGATCTTCCAGGGTGGCGAAGGCCATGGGGATCCATCCTCTGTCAATGTTCTATACCTTGCCTTGCGACCATTCGCAGGCTGGCCAGTGTAAGCGAGCCCGCCACGGCGGCAAAGAATGACATTGGCAAAGCGTGCCCGACATGTTCTGATCCCCCCATTCACCCAGAGAGGAGCCAAGATGAGCGACATTCTTCACCAGGCCGATCAGCAGCAGTTTGTCTGCACCGTGGACGGCAAGCTCGCCCGCCTCGCCTATCGCAGGCTGGACGCAGTCACCGTCGAAGCCTACAGCACCCAGGTGCCCGCCGAGCTGCGCGGACAGGGCATCGCCGACCGCCTGGCCCGCAACTTCTACGACTGGACCCAGGCAGAGGGGCTGACCATAGTGCCGACCTGCAGCTACATCGACGTCTGGTTGCGCCGCAATGCCGGCTGAGACAGGGGCGGCCCGAGAGGCGCACCTCCAGGCACAAACCGAAGCCCTGCTGCGGGTGGATGACCGGCGCATGGATTGCCTCCGGGCTGCGCGGGAGCTGGCCCTGCCCGACTGGGCGCTGGGGGCGGGGTTTGTGCGCAACCTCATCTGGGATCACCTGCATCGCAAACCGGCGCCGACCCCCCTCAACGACATCGATCTCATCTATCTGGACAGTGCTGATCCGACTGGATTGAAGGAGGCCGATCACGAAGCCTGGCTCAGCGCCCGCCTGCCTGAGCAGCGCTGGGAGGTGCGCAACCAGGCCCGCATGCACCTGCGCCAGCGGGTGCCTCCCTTTGCCAGCTCGCTCTCGGCCCTCGGCCACTGGGTGGAGGTGCCCACCTGCATCGGGGTCAGATTGCTGGCAGACGACGGGTTTGAGTGGCTGGCCCCCTACGGCTTTGCCCCCAACTGGTCCCTGCAGGTGGACCCCAACCCCCGCTGTCGCCAGGAGAGCCGGGTCTTTACCGAACGGGTCAGGGCCAAGGGGTGGCAGCAGATCTGGCCTGACCTGGTCGTGAACTGGCCATGACCGGATTGCAATATTTTGACAACCTTGGGCACACTAAGGAAAAGCTGTTTGTAACTCAATGGGTTAAATAATGCGCGACTTCTTCTCTCTCGAACGCTGGCTGCCGGGGCTCGCCGCCCTGCTGCAATACCAGCGGGCCTGGCTGATGCCGGATCTTCGCGCTGGCCTGTCGGTGGCGGCCGTGGCACTGCCCGTGGCCATCGCCTATGCGGAGCTCGCCGGGGTGGGCGCCATCGTCGGCCTCTACTCCTGCATCCTGCCCATGGTGGTCTACGCCCTCTTTGGCACCTCCCGCCAGCTGATCGTCGGCCCGGACGCCGCCACCTGCGCCGTCATCGCCGCCGTGGTGACGCCGCTCGCCGCCGGCGATCCCACCCGCCAGTGGCAGCTGGTGATGACCATGACCGCCATGACCGGCTTCTGGTGCCTCATCGCCAGCCGCTTCAAGCTGGGGGTGCTGGCGGACTTCCTCTCCCGCCCCATCCTGATGGGGCTGCTCAACGGGGTGGCCATCACCATCATGGTGGGCCAGCTCTCCAAGATCTTCGGCTTCACCTTCGACGAGCGCTACCTCATCGAGCGGATCCTCAACGGCACCGACTACCTCACCCAGACCCACCTGCCGACCCTGGCCATGAGTCTGGTCGCCCTGCTCACCCTGCTGCTGGCCAAACGCTACAAGCCGGCCTGGCCCTCCTCCATGGTGGCCATGGTGGTGACGGCGGCCCTGGTGTGGGCCCTCAATCTCGGCCAGTTCGACATCGCCACCCTGGGGACCATAGGCTCGGGCCTGCCCGCCTTCCAGATGCCGGAGTTCCCCCCCGGCCTGATGCGCGAGCTGGTGTTGCCCGCCCTCAACCTCGCCATGGTGAGCTTCGTCTCCATGATGCTCACCGCTCGCAGCTTCGCCGCCAAGAACGGCTACGAGATCGATGCGGACAAGGAGTTCCGGGCGCTGGGCATGGCGAACCTGGCGGCCGCCGCCTCCCAGGGCTTTGCCATCAGCGGGGCGGATTCGCGCACCGCGGTCAACGATGCCAACGGCGGCAAGAGCCAGCTGGTCTCCATCATCGCCGCCGCCGTCATCGCCCTGGTCACCTTCTACCTGACGGCGCCGCTGCAATACATCCCCACCGCCGCCCTCGGGGTGGTGCTGGTGATGGCCTCCCTGTCGCTGACCGATTTTCGCGGTCTCTGGGCCCTGCGCGACTCCGACCGCGCCGCCTTCTGGCTGGCCCTGGTCACCTTCGTCAGCGTGCTGGCCATGGGGGTCATTCCGGGGATCACCCTCGCGGTGCTGCTGGGCTTGTTCCAGTTCCTGCGCAACGTGATGCGCCCCACCGACCAGCTGCTCGGCATGGACGACGAGGGGGTGGTGCGCACCCTGGGGGACAACGAACAGGCCAAGGCCATTCCCGGCATCCTGGTCTACCGCTTCAACTCGCCGCTGACCTACTTCAACGCCCCCTACTTCAAGCGCCGGGTGCTGGCGCTGCTGGTACAGGATCCCCGCAGCCCCCAATGCCTGGTGGTGGATGCGGTGGCCTGCTTCACCCACCAGGACATCAGCGTGATGACCATGGTGGGGGAGCTGCACAAGGAGCTCAGGCGACGGGGCATCCACATGGTGATGGCCGGTCGCCACAGCCAGATGACCCACTGGCTGCAGCAGGCGGGGATCCGGGTCGGCGACGAGGGCATAGTCCTGTGCCCCGACATGTACCAGGCGCTGCGCCTGACCCGCTGCTACCGGGAGCCTGTGTTCAGGGATGACGAGGTGATGGAGAGCACCACGGACGCCCTGCTCACCCGCTGGCCGCGGGACGACGAGCTGCCCGATTCGGCGCGCCTCACCCATCCCTGCGAGCAGGAGGCGGGCGCCACCCCGGTCTGACACGGCGGGCCGGCGCCCTCCCGAGCGCCGGCCCGCACTCGCTTCCCCGAGAGCAGGATTGCACCCCGCCCCCGCTTGGTGTTAAATGCCCGTCCAGCTGGCCCTGGCGAGGGCCATCACCAGCATCCGGATATCCCATGCAGACTCAATCCCACGCCGGGCCGGGCACCCTCTTCGCCCTGACCTGGCCACTGTTCATCGATCTCGCCCTGCACTTCCTGACCGGGGCCCTGAACACCTTCATGGTGGGCCACGTCTCCTACCAGGGAGTGGCGGCGCTCGCGGTGGGCAACCAAGTGTTCGATCTCGCCATCACCCTGTTCAGCTTCGTCAGCATCGGCACCAGCGTGGTGATCACCCAGTACCTGGGGGCCGGCGACAAGGAGAAGGCCCGCGTCGTCATTCACACCGCCATCGGCTTCAACCTGCTGGTGGGGCTGGTGGCCGCGGTCGGCGTCATCGCCGGGGCCGGCACCATGCTGGCGCTGATGAACCTGCCCGCCCACCTGATGAGCGACGGCAGCCTCTACCTGCAGATCATCGGCCTGTGCCTGCTGCCGGAGGCGGCGGCCCTCTGCCTGGCCGCCACCCTGCGCGCCCACGGCCACACCCGCCAGGCCATGTACGTGACCCTCATCGTCAACCTCATCACCTTCGTCGGCAACCTGCTGTTGCTCTACGGCTGGTTCGGCCTGCCCCAGCTCGGGGTGGCCGGGGTCGCCATCAGCACGGTGGCGGGGCGCATCGTCGGGGTGGTGCTGCTGGTGTGGCTGGTGGCCCGCAAGACCGGCATCCGGCTGCGCCTGCCGGAGATCGTCCGTCCAAGCCGCGCCATGCTGGACAAGGTGCTGCACATCGGTCTGCCGGCGGCGGGGGAGAACCTCTCCTGGATGCTGCAGTTCATGGTGGTGACCGCCTTCGTCGGCCTGCTCGGCGACAAGGCGCTGGCGACCCAGTCCTACTTCTTCCAGATCTGCCTGTTCATCCTGCTGTTCGGCCTCTCCATCGGCCTTGGCAACGAGATCATCATCGGGCACCTGGCGGGGGCCAGACGCTTCGATCAGGCCTATCGCCAGCTGATGAAGAGCCTCAAGCTCGGCCTCATCGTCACCGCCGCCATCGCCATCGCCGCCGCCCTGAACGGCCGCGCCATCATCAGCCTGTTCACCGATGACGCCGACATCATCACCCAGGTGGCCCAGCTGTTCCTCATCAGCCTCATCCTCGAGCCCGGCCGCACCTTCAACCTGGTGGTGATCAACGCCCTGCGCGCCACCGGGGATGCCCGTTTCCCGCTCTACATGGGGCTCATCTCCATGTGGGGCATTGCCGTTCCCCTGGCCTATTTCCTTGGTATCATGCAGGGCTATGGCCTGGTAGGCATCTGGCTGGCCCTCGCCTGCGACGAGTGGGTGCGCGGTCTGGCCATGTTCTGGCGCTGGCGCAGTCGTCGCTGGCAAAACAAAATTCTTGTCGAAACATAAGCGGAATCACCATGAAGAAAATCGGACTCTTGTTGACGGCCATCCTGCTCAGCCCGCTCGCCATGGCGCAAACCGCCCCGGCGGCCCCCAAGGCGCAGGCGCCCCAGACCTGGTATGTGGCCCCCATCGTCATCGACGAGACCAGCGATGCCCAGAAGGCCCTGACCAAGGAGTTCATGGCCCAGATGATCAAGACCATCAAGATCAACGAGTACCAGACCGGCAAGGCGGTGGGCAAGACCAAATCGCCCAAGTGGCTGATCCGCACCAAGCTGATGCCCGCAAGCAGCGAGCCCCTGGTCGGCAAGAAGCACCCCCAGGGCCTGACCTACGGCAAGGGCATCCCCACCCAGGAGATCGTCGGCGAGCTCATCATGAACGGCACCCTGGTGGCCCATGTGGGTCAGGGCTGGCGCGAGCCTATAGTCCCGGGCACCCCGGTGGCCGAGAAGATCACCATCGCCAACTACCAGTACGCCATCGGCAACGAGGCCAAGGCCCCGGATCTGGAAGAGCTGGCGGCACAGATCGGCTTCGAGGTGGGCAAGGTGATCGCCCGAGGCGGTCAGCCTCTGCCGGAGAAGAAAAAGAAAAAAGAGTAAACACCACTCCTGTTAGCAAAAAGGGGCCTCGCGCCCCTTCTTGCTGTCCGCCGCCCGTCCTTTCCCCGTTTTCCCCAGTGCAATAATGTGAACAGGATCCCGGTTTTATCCTCTCCTGCCCACCATTTATCCGCCAATCTGCTTGTGATTCAAACAGTTAAAAATCGGCGCCTCCATGCCGCAAAACGATGGCCCCGAATTGGATCGGGATCACGTTTATCTCCCGATGGAAGGGGTAGTTTGAAGGCCAAGGCACATCAAACGACAACAAGGAGGCTTCATTACATGTTTCCGGAGTACAGAGATCTCATCTCGAAACTGAAGAGCAGTGATGTCCAATTCCAAGAGAAGTTTGACTTGCACACCGACCTGGATGCGGAGATCCGGAAGCTGGAGAAACACCATGCCAGCGACTACAGCGCCGAGGTGAAGGATCTGAAAAAACAGAAACTCAAACTGAAAGAGGAGATATACGACATCCTCAGACAACATCCACACTAGACGCCTCGACGAATACCCGGATAAGCAACTTATCCCCCAGCCCGGCCCGACGCCGGGCTTTTTGTTGGCCGCCCCAAGACACGGCGACGGCCACTTCCCTTGGCACCGAAAAAAGAAGCGGGCCCCTGGCCCGCTTCTTTGTGCGCCCTCACCAATTATTCATCACACCGGCGGATGGAACTGGCTGGCCTCGCGGGTGGCCATCTCCTCGTAAGTGGCCCACTTCTGCCACGCCACCTGCTGCGCCACCTGCATCAGATGCTCCGCCTCCTTCGGATGGCTCTGGGCCAGCACCCGATAACGGGTCTCCTCCTGGCGGTATTCAGCGAGGGGAATGGAGGGGCGCAGGCTGTCGAGGCTGAAGGGGTTCTGCCCCGCACTGCGCAATACCGGGTTGTAGCGCATCAGCGGCCAGTGACCGGAGGCCACGGCGCGTTTTTGCTGAGTAAGTCCCTGCTCCATGTCGATGCCGTGGGCGATGCAGTGGCTGTAGGCGATGATCAGCGACGGGCCCGGATAGGCCTCAGCCTCACGCAAGGCCTGCAGCGCCTGCTGCGGGTTGGCCCCAAAGGCGATGCGGGCAACATAGACGTTGCCGTAGGAGATGGCCTGCAAGGCCACATCCTTCTTGGCCAGCGTCTTGCCCCCCGCCGCGAACTTGGCGACGGCGCCGAGCGGCGTCGATTTCGACATCTGGCCGCCGGTGTTGGAGTAGACCTCGGTATCCATCACCAGCACGTTCACGTCGCGTCCGGAGGCGAGCACATGATCGAGCCCCGCCGAGCCGATGTCATAGGCCCAGCCATCGCCGCCGACGATCCAGACCGAGCGGCGCACCAGCTGATCGATAAGCGATAACAGCTCGCGGGCCTTGCCGGATTTCACCTCTTCCAGCCGCTCCCGCACTTGGGCCACCCGGGTGCGCTGGGCGCGGATCTCCGACTCCAGCCGCTGCGGGGCGCTGACAAGCGTCTCGACCAGCTCTGCGCCAAGTTCCCCCTTCATCGCTTCGAGGGCCGCCACCGCCTGACCGCGATGCTGATCGGCGGTGAGGCGGAAGCCAAAGCCGAACTCGGCGTTGTCCTCGAACAATGAGTTGGACCAGGCCGGCCCCTTCCCCTCACCGTTCTTGGCCCAGGGGGTGGTCGGCAGGTTGCCGCCATAGATGGAGGAGCAACCGGTGGCGTTGGCCACCAGCATGCGGTCACCAAACAGCTGGGTCAGCAGCTTGAGATAGGGGGTCTCGCCACAGCCGGCGCAGGCACCGGAGAACTCGAACAGAGGTTCGAGGAACTGGGCACCGCGCACGGTGGAGAAGTCCACCCGCTCGCGGGCAGGCCAGGGCAGGCTCTCGAACCAGCGCAGCGCCTGTTTCTGGCCGGCCAGATGCGGCCCCTTGTCCAGCATGGTGATGGCGCGCTCGCCCTCATGGCTTTCTCCTTCTGCACTCTCGCCTTGATGGCGGGCATCCACTCCGGCCCGCACCGGACAAGCCTGCACGCACTGGCCGCAGCCGGTGCAATCCTCCGGATAGAGCTGCAAGGTGTAGCGACTGTCGGGGAAACCCTTGGCGGTGACGGGCACCGACTGGGCCGCCTCGGGGGCGGTTGCCAGCCAGTCCTGATGGTAGAACTTGGCCCGCAGCGCCGCGTGGGGGCAGACAAAGACGCAGTTGCCGCACTGGATGCAGATATCCGAGTGCCAGACTGGGATCTCGCGGGCGATGTCCCGCTTCTCGAAGCGGCTGGTGGCGGTGGGGTAAGTGCCATCCACCGGCAGCATGGAGACGGGGATCAGATCGCCGCGCCCCGCCAGCATCTCGCCAGTGACCCGCTGGACAAACTCGCTGCCGCCGGGAGCCAATGGCAGCGGATAGTCGCTGATCTGCTCCTCACCGGCCGGGATGGCCACCTGATGGAGGTGTGCCAGGGTATCGTCCACCGCCGCGAAGTTGCGCTCAACCACTTCGGGCCCCTTGCGGGCATAGCTCTTCTCGATGCTCTCCTTGATCAGCGCAATCGCTTCGTCCCGCGGCAAGATGCCGGCCAGGGCGAAGAAGCAGGTCTGCATGATGGTGTTGATGCGATTGCCCATGCCGTTTTGCTCGGCTACCCGATCCCCATCGATGCAGTAGAGCCGGATATCGAGGGCGCGGATGCGGGCACGCAGCCGCTCGGGCAGCTCGGCCCAGACCCGGTCAGCCTCATGGGGGGCATTGAGCAGCAGGGTCGCCCCCTCGGCGGCATGTTCCAGCAGATCGACCGATTCGACAAAGCCCCACTGGTGGCAGCCGATAAAGCTCGCCTGCTCGATAAGCCAGGGGGCGTCGATGGGCTCGGGGCCAAAGCGCAGGTGGGAGACGGTGCGCGAGCCCGACTTCTTGGAGTCGTATACGAAGTAGCCCTGGGCGTGGAACCCCTCCAGCTCGCCGATGATCTTGATGCTGTTCTTGTTGGCGCCGACCGTGCCGTCGGCGCCGAGGCCGAAGAAGAGCGCTCGTACCCGGCTGGCGGGCTCCAGATCGCCGATGGGGTGCCAGGCCAGACTGAGGCCCGACACATCGTCCACTATCCCCACGGTAAAGCGCGGACGCGGCGCATCGGAAGCTAGCTCCTCGAACACCGCCGCGCACATGGCCGGGGTGAACTCCTTGGAGGAGAGGCCGTAGCGACCGCCGCTGAGCCAGGGCAGCCGCTTGAGCAGGCCGCGCTGCAAGCCGTCGATCAGCGCGCTCTGCACATCCAGCAGCAGCGGCTCACCGCTGGCCCCCGGCTCCTTGGTGCGATCCAGCACGGCGATGCGGCGCACGCGCTTGGGCAGGGCGTCCAGCAGCGCCTGTACCGGGAAGGGGCGATAGAGGCGCACCACCAAGACACCTGTCTTGCGATCCTGCCGGTTGAGCCAATCCACAGTGGTGCGGGCGGTGGCCGCCCCCGAGCCCATCAGCACGATGACGTCGGTGGCATCGGATGCGCCGTGGTACTCCACCAGCTTGTAGTGGCGGCCGGTCAGCTTGCCGAGGCTCTCCATGCACTGCTGCACCCGCGCCGGCACCGCCTCGTAGAAGGGGTTGACGCTCTCGCGGGACTGGAAATAGGTATCCGGGTTCTGGGCGGTGCCGCGCATCACCGGATAATCCGGGTTGAGCGCCCGGGCGCGGTGGGCACGCACCCAGTCGTTGTCGATAAGGGCGCGGATCTCGTCCCGATGCAAGGCGGTGATCTTGTTCACCTCGTGGGAGGTACGGAAGCCGTCGAAGAAGTGGATAAAGGGCACCCGGCACTGCAGGGTGACGCTGTGAGCGACCAAGGCCAGGTCCTGCGCCTCCTGCACCGAGCCGGAGGCGAGCATGGCAAAGCCGGTGCTGCGCGCCGCCATCACATCCTGATGGTCGCCAAAGATCGACAGCCCCTGCGCCGCCAGCGATCTGGCAGCCACATGGAACACCGCCGAGGTCAATTCGCCTGCGATCTTGTACATGTTGGGCAGCATCAGCATCAGCCCCTGGCTGGCGGTGAAGGTGGTGGCGAGTGCCCCCGCCTGCAGGGCGCCGTGTACCGTGCCGGCCGCCCCCCCTTCGCTCTGCATCTCCACCACTGTGGGGATGTTGCCCCACAGGTTGCGCTGCCCCTCGGCCGCCCAGGCGTCGGCCAGTTCGGCCATGGTCGAGCTCGGGGTGATGGGGTAGATGGCACAGACTTCGCTCAGCTGGTACGCCACCCGGGCCGCGGCTTCGTTGCCGTCGACCATGATCAGTTCGTGTTTCATAGGGACACCTCAGGTTGGCGCAGCAGGATGGCGTGGCAGGGGCACTGGTCGTGGCAGGCGCCGCAGCCGGTGCAGCGCGCCGCATCCACCCGATAACCCAGACCCGGCCCCAGCTTGACGATGGCCTGCTCGGGGCAGCTGCCGTAACAGCCGTCACACTCGAAGCAGTTGCCGCAGGAGTAGCAGCGCGCCGCCTCGTAGCGGGCCGCCGTCTCGTCCAGTCCGCCGATGATCTCGCCAAAGTCGTCCCGCGCCGAGGGCGGTTTGACCGGCTGGCTGCTGGCAGGTGCCTGGGTCTGGAACCAGAGCTGCAACTGCTCTGGCCCCACCAGGGGGTGGGCGTCCGGCTTGCGATACTGCCCCCCCCTCAGCCAGGCATCCATATGGCGCGCCGCCTTCTTGCCGTGGCCGGTGGCGATGGTGACGGTGCGCTCACTCGGCACCATGTCGCCGCCGGCAAAGAGGCCCGGCACGTCCGTCATCAGGTTCTCGCCAACCTGCACCACCCCCTCCTGGTTGACCCGCACGCCGGGGATGCTCTCCAGCACGCTCAAGTCCACCTCCTGACCCAGCGCCAGAATGAGGGAGTCCGCTTCGAGGGTTTCAAACTTGCCGGTGGGCACCGGCTTGCCCTCGGCATCCAGCGCCATCACCTCCACTTCAATACTGGTGCTGTCGAGCTGGCGGATGGTGCGCAACCAGTTGATCTTGATCCCCTCCTCCTCGGCCTCAAGGGCTTCGAAGGCATGGACCGGCATATGATCCCGGTCGCGGCGGTAGATGATCATCGCCTCCTCGACCCCGAGGCGGCGGGCGGTGCGGGCCGCGTCCATGGCGGTGTTGCCGCCGCCGTAGATGGCCACCCGCCGTCCCAGCTTGGGTGGCGGCAAGCCCTGCTCCTCGGCCAGGCTGGCCTGCTCGAGGAAGCTCACCGCATCGAGGATCTTGCCCGCCTCCCGGGCCGGAATGTCGACCCGCTTGGCCAGATGGGCGCCGATGGCCATGAAGACGGCGTCAAAGCCCCCCTCATCCCGCTCGCGCAGCACATCCTCCACCTTGTGGTTGAGGGTGAGGGTGACGCCAGCGGCGACGATGCGGGCTACCTCCCGATCCAGCACGTCGCGGGGCAGGCGGTAGGCGGGAATGCCGAAGCGCAGCATGCCACCGGCGAGCGGGCCCGCCTCACGGATCTCCACCTGATGGCCGAGCCGATTGAGGTGCCAGGCGCAGGAGAGGCCGGAGGGGCCGGCACCGATCACCAGCACCTTCTTGCCGCTGGCGGGTGCAGGCGGCGCAGGCTGCCAGCCCCGGGCCAGCGCCTCGTCGCCGAGGAAGCGCTCGATGGCGTGAATGGAGACGGCATCATCCACCTGGGCCCGGTTGCAGGCCGTTTCGCAGGGGTGATAACAGACCCGCCCGTGGACCGCAGGCAGGGGATTTTCTTCGATAAGTCGCTGCCAGGCCGCCTCGAAGCGGCCTGCCTCGGCCAGGGCAAGCCAGGCCTGGATATTCTCGCCAGCCGGGCAGGCGTGGTTGCAAGGTGGCAGGGCCGCCCGCCAGACGGGCAGCCGGGTACGGACCGGGCCCGTCCCCGTCTTCTGGGAGAGATCCGGCTGTGGGGTCATGTCCAGTTGTTTGCTCATAGATTGCTTTCTTCTTTCTGGGTGACAGGCCCCACCCGAATGCACTTGATACCGTGTCGCCTGGGCGGACGGTGGCCGGAGGGGAAGAAGCGAAAGCGTCAGAAACTGGAAGCTGGTTCGATGATGGGCCGTTTTTTGTTCGACATGGCGGATCAGGATCAATAAATGTTGCATTTTATGGTGCCCGGTCCCCACAACCGGATCCCGATCACAGGGCGGGGCGGCAGAGGCCATGCGCCGTCCCCCATCATGGGGGGGAAGAGAGGATTGCCGCTCGGGGCAGGAATCGTTATCTTCCCCTCTTCACCGGATTCGCCACAGCACAAGGACCAAGACATGCCGACCCTCGCCAGCATACATCTCTACCCCATCAAGTCGACGGCCGGCATGCCGCTGAGTCGCGCCCAGGTCACCGAAGAGGGTCTCGCCGGGGATCGCCGCTACATGGTGGTCAAGCCGGACGGCAGCTTCATCACAGCCCGCACCCATCCGCAGCTGCAACAGGTGGTGGCGACCCCCATGGACGGCGGCCTGCAACTGCACTATCCGGGCCTTGAGCCCCTCATCCTGCAAGAACGGGATTTTTCCCGCACCCCTCGGGCCACCGGAGTCTGGAGCGACCATTTCACCGCCCTGCATACCACGCCGATCGCCGACAGCTGGCTAAGCCGGGTGGCTGGCGAACCGGTTGCGCTGCTCTGGCTCGGCGAGGAGTCCACGCGTTTCCGGGAGAAGACCGGCACCCGGGTGAGCTTTGCCGACGGCTATCCCCTGCTGCTCATCAGCCAGGGTTCGCTTGAGGATCTCAACCTGAGATCCGACGCCTTGCACCAGATGAGCCAGTTTCGCACCAACCTGGTGGCGAGCGGCACCCGCCCCTTCGAGGAGGACGGCTGGAAGCGGATCCGCATCGGCGAGGTGGAGTTTCGGGTCGCCAAACCGTGCAGCCGCTGCATCATGACCACGGTGGAACCGGGCACGGATCGCTTCAACGCCCTGAAAGAGCCGCTCGCCACCCTCAGCCGCTATCGCCGTGGCGAGGATGGGGAGGTCTACTTCGGCCAGAATCTGGTGGCCCTGAACGAAGGGTGGATCGAGGCGGGCAGCGAGATCGAGGTGCTGGAGCGGGTGCGCCCGCCTGTCTACCCCAACGCCGCCCCCAAAAAACGCGAGCTGGTGTGCGTGGCCCGGGAGCCCCTGGCGCGGGATCTGGAGACCTTCTGGTTCGAGGCTGCCGACGGCGAGCCCCTGCCCGACTACCTGCCGGGCCAGCACCTGCCCATCAGCCTCGACATCGGCCAGGGAATCAAGATGGAGCGGGTCCAGCGCCGCTATACCCTGAGCTCCACCCCGGAGCGGCCCGAGCGTTACGGCATCAGCGTCAAGAAGCTGGCCGATGGCCGCCTCTCCCCCTGGCTGCACCGGCAGTTGCAGGTGGGTGACCGCCTGCTGGCGGCCGCCCCTGCCGGCGAGTTTCACCTGGGGGCCGAGCGCGCCCTGCTGCTGCTCTCGGCGGGATCCGGCGTCACCCCCATGCTCTCCATTGCCCGCACCCTGGCCCTGCGCGGGGAGCTGGATGACGTTCACTTCATGCACCTGTGCCGCGGCGAGGCGGACATCCCCGCCGCCGCCGAGCTGCACGCACTGGCGCGGCAGGGGATGACCCTCACCCTGATCCTGAGCCAGCCCGAGGCGCACTGGCAGGGGCTCAAGGGACGGCTGGATGACAGCCACCTCGGCCAGGTCAAGGGGCTGGCCGGACGAGAGGTGTTCGTCTGCGGTCCCCAGGGCTTTATGGCCGACGCGGCCAACCGGCTGACCGCCCTCGGCGTGCCCGCCGATCGCATCCGCCAGGAGAGCTTTGGCGGCGCCATCCTCTCGGTGGCACGCCCCCACCAGGCGGTGCGGCTGCGTATCGGGGAGCGGGAGTTTGCCGGCAACAACCAGGGTACAGTGCTGGATCAGGCCAACAAGCAGGGGGTGGAGCTGCCCTGGAGCTGCCGCGCCGGCATCTGCGGCAGTTGCAAGCAGACGCTGTTGTCGGGAGAGGTGGATCACCCGGATGCACCGGCCATCACAGCCGCCGAGCGGGCCCAGGGCAAGTTCCTCGCCTGCTGCGCCGTGCCCCTGACGGATCTCGTGGTCGAATAGGGTGATCGGGGGGCAAAACGCCCCGCCCCGAAAAGCAAAACGGCTGCCCCTGGGCAGCCGTTTTCTTGTGGTGTCTGGCAATCAGCCACGCAGGGCGGCGATGCGCTGCTCGATGGGCGGGTGGCTCATGAACAGCTCGCTCATGGAGCGCTTGCCGTTGATGCCGAAGGCCATCATGGAACCTTCCAGCTGCGGCTCGGCACCGCGGGCGAGACGCTGCAGGGCGGCGATCATCTTGTCACGGCCGGCCAGCTTGGCGGCACCGGCGTCGGCGCGGAACTCGCGCTGACGGCTGAACCACATGACGATCATGGAGGCCAGCACGCCGAAGATCATCTCCAGCACGAACACGGTGATCATGTAGGCGAAGCCGCCGGAGCTGCTGCTCTCCTCGTCGTTGTTGGAGCTGAAGACGTTGCTGATGACGCCGGCCACGATGCGGGCGAAGAACATCACGAAGGTGTTCACCACCCCCTGGATCAGGGTCAGGGTCACCATGTCACCGTTGGCCACGTGGCTCACCTCGTGGGCCAGCACGGCTTCCGCCTCGTCGCGGCTCATGCTGTAGAGCAGGCCGGACGACACGGCCACGAGGGAGTCATCGCGGCGGGCACCGGTGGCAAAGGCGTTCATCTCGGGGGAGTCGTAGATCCCCACTTCCGGCATCTTGATGCCAGCCTCACGGGCCTGACGGGCGACCGTGCTCACCAGCCAGTGCTCGGTCTCGTTGCGGGGCTGCTCGATGACCTGGACGCCATAGCTGCGCTTGGCCATCCACTTGGACATCAGCAAGGAGATAAAGGAACCCCCAAAACCGAACACGGCGCAGAACACCAACAGCCCGGAAATGCTGGACTTGTTGATCCCCAGAACCGAGAACAGGATATTGAGCACCACCCCCAGCACCAGCATGACGGCCAGGTTGGTCACCAGGAATAGCATAATTCGCTTCATATTGACTCCTTGTGAGATATGGATGCATGGCTCGGGTCACCCCAGGGGCGACCGATGCCACACTTGCCCCAGATAATAGACAGACACGATGAATGATTGCTGAATGTCTGGCCTCAGAGCAGGGGCGAGATGTCGAGGCAGTCGCGCAAGTCCGTCTCGTGCGGTGCCTCCACGAAGGGTATCTCACCCAAAAATGGGGCCGGCAGCAAGGCTTTCAAGGTCGCCAGGTTCTCCGGATAACGATTCATGTGCGGATCCACCCGGTTGGACACCCAGCCCGCCAGGGTCAGCCCCTGCTGGCGAATGGCGGAGACGGTGAGCAGGGCATGGTTGAGGCACCCCAGCCTCGCCCCCACCACCAGGATCACCGGCAACCGCTCAAGGGCGACCCAGTCCGAGAGCAGATGCTGGTGATCCAGCGGCAGCAACCAGCCCCCCGCCCCCTCGACGATCACGAGATCGGCCCCGCTCGCCTCTATCTCCCGCAGCCCCGCCGACAGGCCGGCGAAGGGGATGCTTTCCCCCGCCTCCCGGGCGGCGATATGGGGGGCTATGGGGGGCTCGAAGGCATAGGGATTGACCTTCTCGTAGGGCAGCGCAACCGTGGCCGCCTGCTGCAACAGCAGGGCATCCCGATTGCGAAGCCCCTCCGGGGTGCGGGTGCAGCCAGCCGACACCGGCTTGTAACCGGCGCAGACTATCCTCTGGGCGGCGAAGGCGTGCAGCAGGGTGCGGGCCACCAGGGTCTTGCCCACATCGGTGTCCGTGCCCGTGATGAAATAGGATCTGGTCATGATGACTCCTCGGCGCGATGGCGGGCGACATGCCTGCCTGCGCGCATTGACGATGTTCGGTGACAAGATCGGGCCGCGTTGAGCTGCGGACCCGGTGATGACGCTTGGTTGGCGAACGGCTTATGCCCGGATCAGGCGCCCGAGGCAAACCTCGTAGCTGGCGGCCAGCAGGCCGTCGGGCTGGCGATAACGCTCGTAGGCCTCCCCCAGGCGCACCAGACGCTGGCGATGACCCAGGCCCGCGGGCCGCTCGTCGTTGACCTGACTCGCGCCTATCCCCTTGAGATCGCGCAGCAGTCCGCTGAGCGCCGGGTAGGCGAGGGACCAGGTAAGGGGGCAGAGCGCCGGGGCCTCGAAGCCCCCGTCACGTGCCGCCTGCTGCAACTGGGGCAGCGTCAGGAAGCGATTGACGTGGGCGCGGCCATCGACGGCGCGCCAGGCCTCCCGCAGTTGCCACAGGGACCCCGAAAGCAGGGTCGAGAAGAAGACCTGACCACCGGGTTTGAGCACCCGGTGCAGCTCGGCAAAGGCCTGGGCCGGACGCTCGCACCACTGCAGCGCCAGGCTGGAGAAGACCCAGTCCAGACTCTGGTCGGCGAAGGGGAGCGCCTCCGCATCGCCGCACACCAGGCGGGCGCCACTGCCGCGAAGGGCGGCCTGGGCCAGCATGCCGGGGGCGAGATCCAGCCCGGTCAGCGTCTCGCAGCGCGGCGTCAGAGCAGGCAGAAAGAAGCCGGTGCCGCAGCCGAGATCCAGCCCGCTCCCTGAGCGCACCTCTTTCACGCCCCCCTCGTCCATGCGCACCAGCAGCGCCTGCCCCACCTCCTGCTGGAAGCGGGCGTGGGCGTCGTAGTGACGGGCCGCCGCCCCGAAGCGGCGGGCGAGCTGCGCCTTGTCCACCCACTGGAAACGCTCATGGAGCATGGTCGCCCCCTCTCTCGTCAGTGGATGGGCGAGGACCCAGGGCCTCGAGCAGGCGATCCACGTCGTCCTCGCAGTGGGCAGCACACAGGGTGATGCGAAGGCGCGCCGTGCCGACCGGCACCGTCGGCGGGCGGATGGCCCCGGCCCAGACGCCGCGCTCCCGCAGCCGCTCGGCCAGTTGCAGGGCAGCGCCGCTCTCCCCCACCAGCAGCGGCTGGATGGGGGTGTCGCTTGCCCCCAGCTGCCAACCCAGGGACCGCGCCCCCTGCCGAAAGCGGGCGACAAGGCGAGCAAGGTGGGCACGGGCCTCGTCGGCGGCGCGCACCAGCTCGATGCTCTGGCGCACGGCGCACGCCTGGGCGGGGGGCATATGGGTGCTGTAGACGTAGTGGCGGGCGAAGTTGACCAGATACTCCACCAGCTCGCGGCTGCCGCCCACGAAGGCACCGGCCACCCCGAGCGCCTTGCCAAAGGTCCCCATCTGGATGTGCACGCTGGCAGGATGAACCCCCTGGGCCGCCAGGGTGCCGCGCCCCTCGGCCCCCAGCACCCCAATACCGTGGGCATCGTCGATCATCAGCCAGTTGCCGCTCTGGGCAGCCAATGTTGCAAGTTCAACCCAGGGGCCCTGATCCCCGTCCATGCTGAAGACCCCTTCCGAGACGATCAGGCCCCGGTTTGACTCAAGCAGCCGTTCCAAAGCCGCCATGTCGTTATGACCGAAGCGCTTCATCCTGCAGGGGAGCTGGCTGCCCATCTCCTGCAGGGAGGCATGGTTGAGCCTGTCCTGCCACAGCAGATGCTCCTTGCCGAGCAGGGCCTTGAGCACCGCCTGGTTGGCGGAGAAGCCGCAGTTGAACAGCAGCACCGCCTCCACCCCGAGCCAGTCGGCCAGCGTCTCCTCCAGTTGCTGGTGAGCGCGGCTGTAGCCGGTCACCAGGGGCGAGGCGCCGGCGCCCGCGCCATATTGCGCCACGCCCGCCGCGAAGGCGGCCTTGATGGCGGTATGGCCCGCGAGCCCCAGGTAGTCGTTGCCAGAGACGTTGAGGTAGTCCCGCCCCCCGACCCGGATCCGCCCGCCGCTCGCGGCCTCCACCGGGGTGCGGCGGCGCAGCAGGGCGGCCTGCTCACGCTCGGCCAGGGCCTGCCCCAGGGCAAAGGGGCCGGTGACAACGGGCGTCATCATGTACGGACGGCTTCTGTGCGGGGACGAGTAGCGTCGTAGAAGAGCTCGCTGGGCTCGCTCTGGCGACTCACCTCGGCCAGCAGCTCCTCCTCTTGAACCTGATCCGGCTTCTGGGCCCGCTGGGCGGGGCGGATGCCGAGGCGCTTGAAGAGCTGCATGTCGCTGTTCTCGTCCGGATTGGGAGTGGTCAGCAGCTTGCAGCCATAAAATATCGAATTTGCCCCCGCCATAAAGCACATGGCCTGCATCTGCTCGTTCATCTTCTCCCGCCCGGCGGAGAGGCGCACGTGGGAGGCGGGCATCATGATGCGTGCCACGGCGATGGTGCGGATAAATTCGAACGGGTCCAGGTTCTCCTGGTTCTCCAGGGGCGTTCCCTTCACCTTGACCAGCATGTTGATGGGCACGCTCTCCGGGTGGCGCGGCAGGTTGGCGAGCGCCATCAGAAGGCCCGCCCGATCCTTGGCCTGCTCGCCCATGCCGACGATGCCGCCGGAGCAGACCTTCATCCCGGCGCCGCGCACGTGCTCCAGGGTATCGAGCCGGTCCTGATAGGTGCGGGTGGTGATGATGTCGCCGTAAAACTCCGGCGAGGTGTCGAGGTTGTGGTTGTAGTAATCCAGCCCCGCGGCCCCGAGACGCGCCGCCTGATCGGCAGTCAGCATCCCTAGCGTCATGCAGGTCTCCATGCCGAGCCCGCGCACCTCTTCAATCATCCGGATGATGTAGGGCATGTCCTTCTCCTTGGGGTTGCGCCAGGCGGCCCCCATGCAGAAACGGGACGAGCCGTTGGCCTTGGCTTCCCGGGCCCGCTCCAGCACCTTTTCCACCTCCATCAGCCGCTCGGTCTCGAGCCCGGTGTGATAGCGGGCGCTCTGGGGGCAGTATTTGCAATCCTCCGGGCAGGCGCCGGTCTTGATGGAGAGCAGGGTGCTCACCTGCACCTCGTTCGGGTCAAAATGGGCGCGGTGCACCGTCTGGGCCTGGAACAGCAGATCGTTGAATGGCAGGGCAAAGAGAGCCTGAACCTCGGTCAGGGTCCAGTCGTGACGAAGGGCGTGGGCGCCCGCGGTGAGAGCATTCATACATGGCTTCCGGTTGTTATAGGTGGGATCCTGCGCCGCGCTCATGGAGAGATGGCCGCAGAACCCGCCAGCTGGACTATGCACCGCAAGGGCGTGCGCGAAGCCAAGTGGCTGAAATTGTTGGCTAGTGTAGAGAGCGCGCGTAGACTGTCAACACCGACCAGATCAAATTAATTGACAACAGAACATAAAATGACCAATCAAGAATTCGACCTGCACCACGTCTGGCATCCCTATACCTCCCTCACCCATCCCCTGCCCTGCTACGAAGTGGCCAGCGCCAAGGGGGTGACCCTCACCCTGACGGACGGGCGCGAGCTGGTGGATGGCATGAGCTCCTGGTGGGCCTGCGTGCACGGCTACCAGGTGCCTGAGCTCGACGCGGCCGCCACCGCCCAGCTCGGCAAGATGTCTCACGTGATGTTTGGCGGCCTGACCCATGCCCCGGCGGTCGAGCTCTGCCGCAAGCTGGTTGAGATAACGCCAAAGGGGCTGGATCGGGTCTTTCTGGCGGACTCCGGCTCGGTGGCGGTGGAGGTGGCCCTCAAGATGGCCCAGCAGTACTGGCACGCCAAGGGGACGCCCCGCGCCAAATTCGTCTCCCTGCGGGGCGGCTATCACGGTGACACCTTCGGCGCCATGAGCGTCTGCGATCCCGACGGCGGCATGCACGAGCTCTACAAGGGCTTCCTGCCCGAGCACCATTTCGTGGAAGCCCCCGGCTGCCGCTTCCACGCCGAGTGGGACGAGCAGTGCGTGGTGGAGCTCGCCACCCTGGTGGCGGATCATCACGAGGAAATCGCCGCCATCGTGCTCGAACCCATAGTCCAGGGGGCGGGTGGCATGCGCTTCTATCACCCCCGCTACCTGCAGTGGGTGCGCGCCCTGTGCGACGAGTTCGGCCTGCTGCTGATTGCCGACGAGATAGCCACCGGCTTTGGCCGCACCGGCCAGCTCTTCGCCTGCGACTGGGCGGGGATCAGCCCCGACATCATGTGTCTGGGCAAGGCGCTCACCGGGGGCTATCTCACCCTGTCGGCGACCCTGACCACAGAGCATGTCGCCCGCACGATTTGCGATGGGAAAGCGGGGGTCTTTATGCACGGCCCCACCTTTATGGGCAATCCACTGGCGTGCGCCGTCGCCAACGCCTCCATCGAGCTGCTGCTCGCCTCCCCGTGGCAGGCGCGGGTGCAAGCCATCGAGCATCAGCTGCGCACCGAGCTGGTGGAGCTGACCCTGCACCCGGCGGTGGCCGATGTCCGGGTGCTCGGCGCCATCGGGGTGGTGGAGATGAAGGAGCGGGTGGATGTGGCGCGCATCCAGCGCAAGTTCGTGTCGCTTGGGGCCTGGATCCGCCCCTTCGGCAAGCTCGTCTACCTGATGCCTCCCTTCGTCATCACCACCGAGGAGCTGCGGGTATTGACCTGCGCCATCCGCGAGGCCATCACCGCCGGGGAGTTCTGAGCCAGAAGAGGCTAGGCACAAGACCCCGTCACAATGGCCCCGTCATGGCGACGGGGCCTTTTGGCTCTTTTTCATCAGAATGTGAGCAAGTCATCAAAACCCGTCCGGCGAGGAGAGTAGACTGCGCGGGTTTTACCCAACAGATGTACCAGTCCCATGCGCCTCTCCATTGCTGCCAAGATCAATTTCTTCCTACTCTTCATCTTCTCCATGGTATTGGTGTTTTCCGCAGCCTATCAGGCGGTGCGCGAGCGGGATCTCATCCTGACCCTCATCAAGGAGCAGAGCCGCGAGCAGACCGAGGCCTACTTCGACGGTCTCAACATGCTGATGCTGACCGGCAAGATGGACGCCCGCGACACCCTGCACGCCAAGTTTCTCGATCACGCCCACGTGGAGGATGCCCGCATCGTGCGCGGGGCGGCGGTCAACAAACAGTTCGGGCCGGGCCGTGACGTGGAGGCCCCGAAAGACAGATTTGACGCCCTGGCCCTGGCGGGCAAGGGCTGCCTGGAGGTGGAGCATGACGGCATGCACAGCCGGCTGGTGGTGACCCGCCCGTTGCTGGCGCAGAAGGATTTTCGCGGCACCGACTGCACCAGTTGCCACCAGGTGCCGGAGAATACCGTGCTGGGGGCGGTGCGCTTTGACTACTCCCTCGACTCCCTGTTCACCCGGGTCGAGCAGAACATCCTCACCTCGGCGCTCAGCCTCACCCTCATCTTCGGGCTGGGGCTGCTGCTCACCCTCTGGGTCATCCGCACCTGGATAGTTCGCCCCCTCAACCAGCTGACCCGCTCCATGGAGGAGGCTACCGATCGCAACGACTTCGGCCATCGGCTGGAGGGGGATGAAGGGGACGAGATTGGCCGGGTGGCACTCGCCTACAACCAGATGCTCGACAGCGTGGAGCGCCAGCTCGGCAAGCGCTCGGTCGCCCCGCCGCAGGACGAGCCGTCAGACTATCACCCCAGGTAGTAGAACAGCAGGCTGGCGGCCAGGATCAGCAGCAGGATCAAGAGATTGATGTGCAGCGCATCCTCTTGCAGTAGGCTGCGCCTGCGCTCCAGCGCCCCGGCGCAGAACGAGCCGTCAGACTATCACCCCAGGTAGTAGAACAGCAGGCTGGCCACCAGGATCAGCAGCAGGATAAAGAGGTTGGCGTGCAGGGCATCCTCCTGCCGGCGGCTGCGGCCGCGCTCCAGCACCAGGACCACCAGGGTCATCAGGCAGCAGGCCCAGAGCCCGCGCTCCAGCCAGGGAGTGAGGGCGGGATCCCAGCTTTGGCGCACCCTGACCCCGCCATAGACCAGAAAACCATAGACGGTCTGCGGCCTGGCGAAGTGATAGAGGGAGAGCAGGGCGATGAAACCGCCCCAGCAGAGGATCACCAGCCCCCTCAGTAGCCGTACCCGGCCATCCGGCCCCCGCCTGCGCTCCTTCACCCTCACCCCCGTCCAACCGTCAGGATCCATGCAGGATGCATGGGGAAATCCCCGCAAGGGTCCGACATTTTTGCTTGTTTATCAAACCCGCGCGGGTAAGATGAACGGCTTAGTCTGCCATGGTGGGCCAACTGTGCCCGGGCCAGACCCCTAGTGTTGCAAATAGCGCTGCAAGAACAAGCTGGAGACAATATTTCGATGACGCACGCATCCGTAGTAGATGTGCTGGCCGGTAAGTATTCGGTCGGCACCACCCAGACAGTGAAAGGGTGGATCCGGACCCGCCGCGATTCCAAGGCGGGGATCTCATTCTTGGCCATCTCCGATGGCTCCTGCTTCCATCCGGTGCAGGCAGTCGTCCCCAATTCCCTGGCCAATTACGAGAATGAAGTGCTGCGTCTGACCACAGCCTGCTCGGTGGAAGTGACCGGTCTGGTGGTCGAATCCCAGGGCAGCGGCCAGGCGTTCGAGCTGCAGGCCACCGAGGTCAAGGTGGTGGGCTGGGTCGAGGATCCGGACACCTACCCCATGTCCGCCAAGCGCCACAGCATCGAATACCTGCGCGAGCAGGGCCACCTGCGTGCCCGTACCAACATCGTCGGCGCCGTGACCCGGGTGCGCAACTGCCTCTCCCAGGCCATTCACCGCTTCTTCCACGAACAGGGCTACCTCTGGATCGCCGCGCCCCTCATCACCGCCTCCGACACCGAAGGGGCCGGCGAGATGTTCCGCGTCTCCACCCTGGATCTGGAAAACCTGCCGCGCACCCCCGAAGGCAAGGTGGACTACGACAAGGACTTCTTCGGCAAGGAGACCTTCCTGACCGTCTCCGGCCAGCTCAACGTCGAGACCTATGCCTGCGCCCTGTCCAAGGTCTACACCTTCGGGCCCACCTTCCGCGCCGAAAACTCCAACACCAGCCGCCACCTGGCCGAGTTCTGGATGGTGGAACCGGAAGTGGCCTTCGCCAACCTGGAAGACAACGCCGCCCTGGCCGAAGCCATGCTGAAGTACGTCTTCAACGCCGTGCTGGCGGAGCGCCGCGACGATCTGGAATTCTTCGCCCAGCACGTGGACAAGGACGCCATCGGCCGTCTGGAGCGCTTCGTCGCCTCCGACTTCGCCCAGATTGACTACACCGACGCCATCGAAGTGCTGAAGAACTGCGGCAAGAGCTTCGAGTTCCCGGTCTCCTGGGGTATCGACCTCTCCTCCGAGCACGAGCGCTACCTGGCCGAGGAGCACTTCAAGTCCCCCGTGGTGGTGAAGAACTACCCGAAGGACATCAAGGCCTTCTACATGCGCCTCAACGACGACGGCAAGACCGTCGCCGCCATGGACGTGCTGGCCCCGGGGATCGGCGAGATCATCGGCGGCTCCCAGCGCGAGGAGCGTCTCGAGGTGCTGGATGCCCGTCTGGCCGAGATGGGCCTGAACAAGGAAGACTACTGGTGGTACCGCGACCTGCGCCGCTACGGCACAGTGCCGCACTCCGGCTTCGGCCTGGGCTTCGAGCGTCTGGTGGTCTACGTGACCGGCATGGGCAACGTGCGCGACGTCATCCCCTTCCCCCGTACCCCCCGCACCGCCGAGTTCTAAGGCGACCGCCTGCTCGCACAGTGCAAGAGCCGACCTCTGGGTCGGCTTTTTTATGCCTGTCGTTTCCCCCTTGTCTCCCTCCTTCCCACGACCCAGGCCCGGTTTTGACTTTGGTAAAGCGGGTTGGCCGTAGTTTTTATGCACTTAAATCGGAAAAAAGCAGGTTGTTGAAGCAACGCAAATTTTTACCCCTTTAGGGGTGACAGAATATCCATAACCCTTCAGGGGTAATTAATGACAGCGGATCCCGGGCAGCTGGCCGATGGGGACATGGATAAAACACACGAGGTAATGGAATGATCTTGATGGAATTTTTGGTGGTACTCGGCTGCTTGCTGCTGGGTACCCGCTTTGGGGGCATGGGGCTTGGTCTCATCAGCGGCATCGGCCTCTTCCTGCTGACCTTCGTCTTCGGCCTGGTGCCGGGCGAGCCGCCGGTGCAGGTGATGCTGACCATACTCGCGGTGATCGGCTGCGCCGCCACCCTGCAGACTGCCGGCGGCCTCAACCTGATGATGCAGGTGGCCGAACGCCTGCTGCGCCGCCACCCCCAGTACATCACCCTGCTGGCGCCGCTCACCACCTGGACCCTCACCTTCCTGTGCGGCACCGGCCACGTGGTCTACACCATGTTCCCCATCATCGCCGACATCGCGCTGCAGAAGAACATCCGCCCGGAACGCCCCATGGCGGTGGCATCCGTCGCCTCCCAGATGGCCATCTGCGCCTCGCCGGTCTCGGTGGCCGTGGTCTCCATGGTCTCCATCCTGGCGGCGGCCCACGGCGTGGGTCAGGCCTATGGCCTGCTCGACATCCTGATGATCGCCATCCCCTCTTCCCTCACCGGTGTCATGGTGGCGGCCCTCTGGAGCCTGCGCCGCGGCAAGGATCTGGACAAGGACGAGGAGTTCCAGGCCAAACTCAAGGACCCCGCCCAGCGCGACTTCATCTACGGCGGCGGCGAGACCCTGCTCAATACCAAGTTCCCGAAAGAGGCCTATTGGTCCACCTGGATCTTCTTTGCCGCCATCGCCGCCGTGGTGCTGCTGGGTGCCGACGAGGCGCTGCGCCCCGTCTTCACCATCAAGGACAAGACGGGCCCCCTCTCCATGAACCTGGTGATCCAGATGATGATGCTGATCGCCGGTGCCATCATACTGATGCGCTGCAAGGTCAAGCCGGGGGAGATCGCCAACGGCGCCGTCTTCAAGGCGGGCATGGTCGCCATCTTCTCCGTGTTCGGGGTTGCCTGGATGAGCGAGACCTTCTTCCAGGCCCACATGCCGCTGCTCAAGGAGTCCCTCTCCCACGTGGTGCAGGCCCAGCCCTGGACCTACGCCCTGGTGCTCTTCCTCATCTCCAAGCTGGTGAACAGCCAGGCGGCGGCGCTCACCGCCATCGCCCCCATGGGGCTGGCGCTGGGGGTGGAGCCCAAGCTGCTTATCGCCTTCCTGCCGGCGAGCTACGGCTACTTCGTGCTGCCGACCTACCCGAGCGATCTCGCCTGCATCGGCTTCGACCGCTCCGGCACCACCCGCATCGGCAAGTTCATCATCAACCACAGCTTCATCCTGCCCGGCCTCATCGGGGTAGTGACCTCCTGTACCCTGGGCTTCATCCTGACCAGCATACTGCTGTGACAGGCCCCCAGTTCGAACGGCTCCCGCACGGGGGCCGTTTTTTTATCCCCCGCCACCGGCCCGCGCTTTGCCAACCGCCCGTACTCTGGGTAGCATGAGCCCTCTTTTTCTTTGCGGAATCTCCCCATGTCTCGCGTCATCCTGCTCTGGAGCGGCGGCAAGGATGCCATGCAGGCCCTCTGCCATGCCCGCGAAGCGGGTCATCAGGTGGTGGCCCTGGTCACCTTTGCTCCACCCGAACCCCGTTTCCTCGCCCATCCCCTGCCGCTGGTGCGCCGTCAGGCGGCGGCCCTCGGCCTGCCTCACCAGCTTGTCACCATAGAGGCACCGTTCGAGCTGGGTTATGAGCGGGCGCTGATACGGCTCAAGGAGCAGTGGCACCTCGATGGGGTGGTCACCGGCGATATCGACAGCGTGGGCGGTGCGCCGAACTGGATCCGCGAGCGCTGCCGCCCCCTTGGGATCAAAGTCCACACCCCGCTCTGGCAGCAAACCCGCGAGGCGCTGCTGGCGGACCTGCTGGCACGCGGCATCGTCGCCCACCTCTCCTGCGTCGATACCCGGGTGCTGGCCCCCGACTGGGTCGGACGCAGGCTCGATGCCGCCACCCTGGCCGAGTTGCAGCGGCTCGCCAACGCCCAAGGATTCGATGCCTGCGGCGAGCAGGGGGAGTACCACACCATGGTGACCGACGGCCCGGGCTTTGCGGCGCCCGTGCACCTCGGCCCCTGGCGGGTCGCCCGTCAGGATCACCTGGCCTATCTGGCGCAGGAATAGCCCTGACAGGACGCGGGCCACCGTCACCACGCCCGGACAAGGTGGAGCTGGCTCATACCGACCCGCACCGCCTGCGGGTCGCCGAACGTGGCCCTCCCGTGGGGATAGCTCCGGTCTTCTTTGACCGCCCACCATAAAAGTTACCAAACCGCACATTAATGGATGTAAATTCCATAAATAAACAAAACAACGATATTTAACGCCAACCCGGAGGCGCTAGAATGTGCCCCAGGGTATCCCTGACCGACAACCTCCACTTTGTTTGCGTTGGATCAACATCCATCCGGGGTGAACTGGCCAAGATGCCCGTCGACACAGAGCGACCATTTCGCACCGGAGAGAGTTATGACAAACCAAGCCACCGCGGGCACCTCGGCCTGCGACTACAAGCTGTGGGACATCCTCGTCGAGTCTGCAAAGGAACGCACCACCATTCGTTACTCCAAACTGGCCAAGCAGGCCGGACTGGAGCAGTGCCAGGATGAACTGCGCACCCTGCTGCAACGCATTCGCATGTACTGCACCGAGAACAACCTCCCCATCCTCTCCGCCATCGTGATGGATGACGTGGGCAAGTACACCGGCCTATCCTCCAGCCTGCCGGATGCGCCCTGGGAGCGGGCCAGGGTCTTCGACCACGCGTGGACCACACTGCACTAATAGCCTTCTTCCCCCAAAACGCGCCCGTCGGCGCGTTTTGGCTATCTGCCTCCCGCCAATCCCCCACCAGCCTCACTGGTAAAACCAGCCCATCCGGCCATCAGCGTTGCCATGGCTGGGCCACAATGCCAGAATCGGGCCCTTGCACGATTTCACGTTTGGATTTCAGGGCCCCGGGCCCGCAGATATAGGATCTCCCATGGCCACCACCCTCTATGGCATCAAGAACTGCGAGCCGTTTTTAGTAGAAGAGCCACATGAGCGAAAGGAACATCACTCATGACCATCACGATGTACGGCATTCAACTTGCGGGTAGTTTTTTAGAAGCGATGGCAGATAGCATTGTGAATTTCTATTTTTACCTTTGATAGAATTGATCATCACACCGTATTTCTGTAATACTGGCATGAAATTTCAGGGAAGAGTTGAAAACCATGAAAAGCAGTAATCCCATCAATGTGAAAGCAATTTATATCCTTCTCGTATTCATCATGAATATAGCTTACGCAAATCCTCAGGTGGATGTATTGGCGAAGCAGCTTGGTTTTAATAGCGAGGCACACTATCAACGCAATAAAGCCTATTGCTTAGACCTCTTTTCAAATGAAGTTACTTCAAAATCAAATACGAACTGTGGAACAAATATGCAGTGTTATCAATCTGATGCTGCCATGATGAATCAACGTTTTGCCTCTCTTATGCGTTCAAAAAACTGGAGCGATTTTGGCTGTGATATTATTATGCAAGTTGAGGCTGGTAGCAATACACGTTCCTCTGGCGACTATTACGAAATAGAAGTAGCCTATAATGATGAGTTTTTCGTTATAAATAGCGAAAAATTTAAAGCCCAAACGTACTGTCTCGGATGGGAGGAAGGTGATCAGGTTAAGTTTCTTGATGGTAGCCCTGATGGTATTTGTACAAGTGCAGAACTCCTTAACATAGACCGCAACAATGACACTTGTGACGTATGGTGTGAGTAAGTATTAGCCCACACATGTGGGCCATAGTTAGAAGTCAAGCCACTCTTAGATATAAATGGATGACTAAGGTTGCTTTTTATTGAAACAACACCGCAACTCTTATTCACAACTAAACTGTAGGTTGACCGTACCACCTTCAAAATGGCCATAACCTTCACTTTGCTCAAGCAATTTTAATTTTCTCCCTTCTTTTTGACAGTGGACAGTTGCTTCTTCCAATGCCATTTTTCGTGCACCAGCTCGGCCACCTAATTCCCATGTAGCACGAGTTGATATTTCATACTTATTTTCCCCTGTTCTAAAAACGCCAGAGCTATTTGAACAGGCCATCAATAATATAGGACTTAGGAGGATTAATATTTTAGTTTTCATTAAAATCTCACAATATTACATAATGGAGTCACCGTGCCAGAATAACCATTCTGTGAACACTTGATACACTAATCCCTAATTGTTTGGCAACGGATGCTTTGGTAGCACCTTCAGAGAGCAGACTAAGCACCTCATCCCGTTTCTCCATCGCCGTCGGCTTGCGGCCCTTGTAGATCCCCTTTGCCTTCGCCAGTGCGATCCCCTCTGCTTGCCGCTCCAGCATGATCTCCCGCTCGAATGTGGCGATGGCCCCGATCATGGTCAACATCAGCTTGCCAGTAGGGGTCGCCGTGTCGATGCCAAGATTCTGGATCTGCAAGGTTACACCTTTTGCATGTAGCTGGTCTGTGATCTCCAGCAGATGCCGGGTGTTCCGAGCCAGTCGATCCAGCTTGGTCACTTTCAGCACGTCCCCGGAGCGGGCAAATTCGAGCATTGCCTGTAGTTGCGGCCTATCCGTCTTGCTCCCGCTGATCTTCTCTTGAAAAACTTTTTCGCAGCCTGCCAGAGCGGTCAGTTGCTGCTCCAGCGATTGCCCTGTGGTTGAGACACGGGCGTATCCGATGATTGCCATGATGGCCTCCCAATAGGCTCAAGACCCTGCAAGAAAAACGTGTCAAAACTCATAATCCAACCCGTGTGATAGGGGTTGCCGGGGGGCTTCCGGTCTGTCACACGGGCATGGCCTATTGAACGTCCGGCTCCTTCGGCGGGCTGGGCGGTGTCTGCATCGAGTTGACGGCCTCCTTGATAAGGACGCCCAAGGCTGCCAGCAGTGCCGCCTCCAACGCTTTCAGTAACGGGTTTCCTTGCTCACTCATACGCCTTCTCCTTGTTGGATGGCTCCCGACAAGGGGCCAGATGTGATGTATTCCATGGGGTTCTCCTATGGTGTTGTTCTCATCTGGCTTATACCGGCGTAGGGTCTCAATATTGCCTGCTCGATTTCCTTATGCTGGCGGGGTTTGGAATAGTTTTTTTATGGCATCCAACGGGGCTGGATCGTTGCCATCTTCTTGATCTTGCTCCTCCGGGTGGCTGGTAGGTTCCCCCCTCGGTGCAGTAAATGAATAGTGAATAGGTGGTGTGTCCATAAGTGGATATATAAATGGGGGTGACACAGCACACACACCGCACACAACCGCCCGAAAAGCCCATGAACACGTTCCGATATGTGTGCGTGGGACTCAAGGTGACCACACACATCGACCCAAAATGTGTCAGCGGGTGGTCGGTTGGGGAACGGTCAGGCGGTGATAGGCCCGCTTCCCGCTGTGCCTTGGGGGACCCAACCGCCAGCCAAGCCGCTCCGCTATCCGCTTCAAATCCCGTCCGGGTTGGGCGGGATAACGCAGATACCCGGCAGGATCGCAGGTATAAGCACTCTGGGCAGACTCCCGCGTAATGTCGATATGCCGCCCCTCATTCGGCTCGGCCATCGCCCCCAGCAGCCCTTGCAGGTACTCCTCAAAGCTCAGGATACGTCCATGAGCCCGACAAGCGGTGGCCCATAGCTCTTGCTCCTCGTGGCGTATTCTGAGTGGTCTGAGGCCCGTTTGCCGCTCGATCTCTTCATCACGCAGCTGGTCTGCACGGTGGTTCACTGGTTCCTGATGATAGGCCTCGTCAAACTCCAGCAGATAAGCCTCCTGCCGGATCGGTTTGTCGAAATACTTCCCGTTCGGGTCGAACCACTGCATATTCACTCGGAAATCCACCCGGTAGGAGCCACAGGCAAACTGCGGGATCACCTCTGTTCGCAAACCCGGCTGTGTTTCTGCAAAGCCGACAAGCAACGGGGCCAGGTACTCCATGTAAAACGCAGCCTCATAGCGGCTCTGCCGTTCATCTCGTGGCAATGCTTGCCCGGTAAGCCTTTCGATTTCCGCTATCAGCTCCACGTTTAGGTGGCAGCTGGGGCCATAGGTTAATACCGCCAAGGCTTGCAGGGGCGACCACCAGCCCAACCCATTATCAGGTTCAGGTACTTCCGGCAGATCGAGCCCCTGAACCTGCCGAATATTGCCTATCGCCCGCCTGACATACTGGCTGTACCGCCCGTTGAAGCCGGGCATCCGCGAAAGCAGCTCCTTTGGATCGATAAGGCCTTGTGCAGGAGGCCCGATAAAAATCCCTTCCACGTCCAATGTTCCCCCCTACGGAACCTTTACTTCGACTCCTCCGAGCTAAAGTCCTCGAAATCATCGTCAAACTCGGATTCAGATTTGTTATGGATAGACTCGAACTCGTCGATCTCGGCCTTCACCCAGTCGGCATCTATGTAGGGAGCCTCGGCTGTTGTTCTGAGCAACTCTTCACCATATCTGTCTCGAATGCTACTCCCGGCCAGCTTGGGCTTAAACGCCTGCTCTAACATGAACTGGCCATCAAGATCCTTGAAGACAGCAGCCACTGAGTCGCCAGTACTGATAAAGCTGATTTCCTTAACAGCAGCCTTTAGTTGGCTGTTTAATCGTTGCCGCTGGTCTGTACTTTTCTTCAAGTTATCCGGCACAATCATCTTTCCGAGTGATTTCTCAGATAACTCTCGACCCATGATGTCATTCTCAAGCTGGCGGATTTCTCCCTCTAAGGCTTGGCAATTAGTCTTGCACTGCGTAAACAGCTCTCGGAAGACTGCATCGTCATCAAGCTCCAGCATGGATTGGGCCGCTTTATTTCTCTTCTTGACCTCCAGCTCTAGCTTTCTTTGCAAAATTGCCAACTCATCCTTCAGAGCAAGTGTTTTTTCCGTTGTAGCTCGCCTTTTCCCCATCACCTCAGATAACAGGCTGACTGCCTGCAATAGCTGAGGTTCAACCTTGTCATAGAGCATATTCGGCAGGTTGCACCCAGTAATATTCTGCTTGGGACAAACAAGATAATTGCGAGGGCTCCCTGCTCGGCCCTTGTTTTGGTAACGTAACGATTCACCACATTGACAGCGAAGCACACCGCTAAAAAGGTTGTTATAGGTGCCTTTACGATAGGAGCCGCTATGGTTGTTTCTCTTGCCGATAAGGTGCTGCACCTCGTCAAACAAGGAAGGGGACACTATCGTAGGGTAATACCCCAAAATCGGATCACCATCAGGCACCCGCTCACCGTTCTCGAAAATATGTGGCTGGAAGACACCAATCACCGCTTGGCTCTTGATTACCGCCTGAATACCTGCCGGGCGCCAGTCAGCCTCTTTGCCGAACGTCTTGTAGCCCTTTTCCAAGAACACCTTGGCGATCTGTTCGTAACCGCAACCCGCCTTCGCCATCTCGAACATCTCATTCACGATGGCGGTACGCTCTGGGATAGGAATTATCTGCTCCCCCTCCCTAGTTAGCCATGATGGCAGACGGGCATTTACCATCACTTTGTTGTTTTCTCTGGCCTCTCTGCGGCCATTTGACCATGCGGCACGACTTCGGCGGCTCTTCATCTCAGACTCATCGTTTGCACGTGCCATGTATACGATTGAGACTATCAACTTGGTGAAATCCACCTGACCTTTGCGGAATACCTGTTTATCGGAGAGCGTCACGATGACCACCCCCGCTCTAACAATGGCTAGGAATTGTTCCAGAGCCTCTTCTACTGCTTGCCTGCTCAGACGGTCTACTGACTCAACTAACAGGTAAGAACCCTGTTCAATCTCATCGCTTTTCACCGCCTCAATGAAGCGGCCCAAAGCTCCCTCAGCCATGTTAGCCCCACGAAACGCACTCGTCCCAAAGTCATCAATGGTCTTCTCGTCAAGCTGAAGATTGTTCTCGGCACAGTAATCTATGGCTTGCTGAAGCTGACGGCGATAACTGTCTCCCTGTGCCTGCTTTGGGGTACTGAACCGAATGTAGGAATACGCCTTCGGGGGACGACTCATGACAACTCCTATGCATTGGCCCACATCAAGGAACAGGTGAGCACGGCAGAAAACTAAGATGTGGTGAGCCTATCAGCAATGCGGCACTTTACACAATATGTAAATCAGGTTATTTTTACCGAAATAATCCACGCCCTGACAGAACATGCCATCTGTCAGATGACCAGCCCAAAGCGGTCTCGTTTCCCTACATGGTGATCGCCTGTATGCTACTGTCCATCAAATGGAACACGGTGAACCCCATGGAAAATAAGACCGAATGCAGGGTTGTGCTTTACGGCATTTCTCCCAAAAACTGCGACACCATCAAGAAGGCCCGCAAGTGGCTGGAGGAAGCGGGCATCGACTACCGCTTCCACGACCACCGCGCCGACGGCCTGGCTCCCGAGCAGCTCGATAGCTGGCTGGAGCGCCTCGGCTGGGAGGCCCTGCTCAACACCCGCGGCACCACCTTCCGCGCCCTGCCGGACGAAGCCAGACAGGATCTCGACACCGCCAAGGCGCGCGCCCTGCTGCTGGCCCACCCGGCCATGATCAAGCGCCCCTTGCTGGACAAGGACGGCGAACTGACCCTGGGCTTCAAGGCCGATCACTACCAATCCCTCTTCTCTCGTTAAGGAAAAACGATGTCGGATGTCATCGCACTGGCCAAGGATCTGATCCGCCGCCCCTCCGTTACCCCGCTGGATGAAGGGTGCCAGACCCTGATGGCGGAGCGCCTCGCACGCCTCGGTTTCGTCATCGAGCCCATGGTGTTCGAAGACACCACCAACCTCTGGGCCCGCCGCGGCAGCGAGGGGCCGCTGTTCTGCTTCGCCGGCCACACCGACGTGGTGCCCGCCGGCCCGCTGGAGAAGTGGCACACCCCGCCGTTCGAACCGACCATCCAGGAAGGCGTGCTGTACGGGCGCGGCGCCGCCGACATGAAGGGGTCCCTCGCCGCCATGGTGGTGGCCACCGAGCGCTTCGTGGCCGAGCATCCGGATCATTCGGGATCGATTGCCTTCCTCATCACCTCGGATGAGGAGGGGCCCTTCATCAACGGCACGGTGCGCGTCATCGACACCCTGGAGGCGCGCAACGAGAAGATCACCTGGTGCATCGTCGGCGAACCCTCCTCCACTGCCGTGGTGGGGGACGTGGTGAAGAACGGCCGCCGTGGCTCCATCACAGGGGATCTGGTGGTGCGCGGGGTGCAGGGCCACGTGGCCTATCCCCATCTGGCGGACAACCCCATTCACAAGGCGGCCCCGGCCCTGGCCGAGCTCGCCGCCACCGTCTGGGACGAGGGCAACGCCTACTTCCCCCCCACCAGCTTCCAGATCGCGAACATCCAGGGCGGCACCGGCGCCTCCAACGTCATCCCGGGGGAGCTGCATGTCCAGTTCAACTTCCGTTTCAGCACCGAGCTCACCGATAGTGCGATCCGCGAGCGGGTCGAAGCCCTGCTGGATCGTCACGGCCTCGACTACCAGATCAAGTGGACTCTCTCCGGCCAGCCCTTCCTGACCGACACCGGCGCCCTGCTGGAGGCCACAGTGGCCGCCGTGGCAGCGGTCAATGGTCAGCAGCCGGCCCTGCTCACCACGGGGGGAACGTCCGATGGACGCTTCATCGCTCCGACCGGGGCGGAAGTCATCGAGCTGGGCCCGGTCAACGCCACCATCCACAAGGTGAACGAGTGCGTGAAGGCGGACGATCTGGATCTCCTGGCCGACATGTACCAGGGAGTGCTGGCCCGGCTGCTGGCATGAACGCCTTTCACCGCCTGGCCGCACAGCCCAAGAGGGAGACCATGCAACCATGACCCAGGATCAACTGCTTGGACTGGATGAGAGCCACCTCATCCTGGTGGGGCGTGGCCCCCATCGCCTGACCGCCGCCACCGCGGCGGCCTTCAACGACATGCAGGTGGCCGCCGCTCACGCGGGGTTCAACCTGCAGGCCGCCTCCAGCTGGCGCAGCTTCGAGCGCCAGCTCGCCATCTGGAACGGCAAGTGGCGCGGGGAGCGCCCCCTGCTGGATGCGGACAACCAGCCCCTCGATGCGCTGCAGCTCGGCGATATGGAGCGGCTGCACGCCATCCTGCGCTGGAGCGCCCTGCCCGGCACCAGCCGCCACCACTGGGGCACGGATCTCGACATCTACGATCCGGACTGCCTGCCCGCAGGCACCAAGCTCGCGCTGGAGCCCTGGGAGTATGAGGCGGGCGGCTGGTTTGCCGACTTGAGCGAGTGGCTGGACGATCACATGAACGACTTCGGCTTCTTCCTGCCCTATGCCAGGGGGGAGCAACCGGGTCAGGGGGTGGCCTACGAACCCTGGCACCTGAGCTTCGCCCCCGAGTCCGACGAACTGGCCCTGGATCCGGCGGCGCTGGCGCTTTGCCTGCAAGGGGCGGATATTGAAGGCAAGGCGTGCATACTGGCCCATCTCGACGAGATCCTGGCCCGTTATGTCACCCTGGCACACCACGAAAGGAGGATCTGATGAGCTTGTGGTTATGGATAGGCCTGCCGCTGCTGTTTCTGCTCGGCCTGTTTCTCAATGCCATCAAGGACATGAAACAGCTCGAGAAGCAGTTGCCCAAGTACAGGGACAAGATCCGCGACGTCAAGGACGACGAGGACGACTGACCCCTTCGCAGGAGCCCGCTGGCGCTCCTGCATCCCGACACGGCCAGGGGCCGATAAAGGCCTCTCGTCACCCTGATTTTGCCCCTCAATCCCGCGCCGATTGCCTCCTTTTTATCCCCTCCCCCTCCCCGAACGCCCGATCGCGGCCGGCGCCTGAAAACGACGCTGAAAACGTAAAAAACTGCAAAACGATGCACAATTAAGCCACACAAGGGGGATCAAACTGCATATAATGTGCCTGTTTTGCCGACCGCTACGAGGAGTTCGCCATTGGATGCCACCACCATCAACAGTTTCTTCTTTATCGGTGCCCTGTTGGTGGGAGCCAGTGTCCTGTTGAGCGCACTCTCGTCCCGGGTCGGCATCCCCATCCTGGTCATCTTCCTCGCCGTCGGCATGCTGGCCGGTGAGGATGGCCCCGGCGGCATCCACTTCGCCGACTACTCGGTCGCCTACCTGGTGGGCAACCTGGCGCTCGCCATCATATTGCTCGATGGCGGCATGCGCACCCGGGTCTCCTCGTTTCGCGTGGCGCTCTGGCCCGCCCTGTCGCTGGCCACCGTCGGGGTGGCCATCACCACAGGCCTGACGGGTCTTGCCGCCGCCTGGCTGTTCGATCTCAACCTGCTGCAGGGGATGCTGATCGGCGCCATCGTCGGCTCCACCGACGCGGCGGCGGTCTTCTCACTGCTCGGCGGGCGCAGCCTCAACGAGCGGGTCAGCGCGACCCTGGAGATCGAATCGGGCAGCAACGATCCCATGGCGGTCTTCCTCACCGTCACCCTGATCGAGGTGCTGGCCACCGCCCAGCAGGGGCTGGACGCCGGCTTCCTGCTGCTGCAACTCATCAAGCAATTCGGCCTGGGCGCCGGCATCGGTCTCGCGGGGGGCTGGCTGCTGTGGAAACTCATCAACACGGCCCGCCTGGCCCCGGGCCTCTACCCCCTGCTCACGGTGAGCGGTGGCCTGCTCATCTTCGCCCTCACCACGGCGGTGGGGGGCAGCGGCATCCTCGCCATCTACCTTACCGGCCTGCTGCTCGGCAACCTCTCCCTGCGCAGCCGCAGCACCACCCTCTCCGTACTGGACGGTCTGACCTGGCTCAGCCAGATCGGCATGTTCCTGGTGCTGGGGCTGCTCGCTACCCCGAGCAACCTGCTGCCCATCGCCCTGCCGGCCCTGGCGCTGGCCACCTGGATGATCCTCTTTGCCCGCCCGGTGTCGGTGTGGATCGGCCTGCTGCCGTTCAAGAACTTCGCCCCCCGGGAGCGCTGGTTCATCTCCTGGGTGGGACTGCGCGGCGCCGTGCCCATCATCCTCGCGGTCTTCCCCATGATGGCGGGACTGCCGGGCGCCCAGCTCTACTTCAACGTCGCCTTCTTCGTGGTGCTGGTCTCCCTCATCCTGCAGGGCAGCTCGCTGCCGCTCGCCTCCCGCCTCGCGCGGGTCGAGGTGCCGGCCCCGCCCTCCCCCATCAACCGCTCGGGCCTGGAGATCGATCTCGACAGCCAGTGGGAGACCTTCGTCTATCGCCTGAGCGCCGAGAAGTGGTGCATCGGCTCCCCCCTGCGGGAGCTGCGCATGCCCCAGGGGACCCGCATCTGTGCCCTGTTCCGCGGCCAGGAGCTGCTGCACCCCTCGGGCAGTACCCGGCTGCAGTCCGACGACATCCTCTGCGTCATCGGCCACGAGCGCGATCTGCCCGCCCTCGGCCAGCTGTTCAGCCAGGCCCCCGAGCAGGATCTGGGCCCGCGCTTCTTCGGCGACTTCCTGCTGGAGGCCGCCGCCAGGCTGGTGGATCTGGCCCCCCTCTACGGGCTGGATGTGAGCGAGGTGGCGGATCAGACCCTCGGCGATTTTATTGCCCATCAGTTGGGCGATAATCTGGTTGTCGGTGACCACGTCGCCTGGCAGGGCCTGCTCTGGACCGTGGCGGAAATGGAAGAGGGCGAGCCCCGCAAGATAGGGGTGCGCTTCCTGGAAGAAGACCCCGTCTAGGCACCGGCCATAAGTTGCCATTACTCAGTGAGAAGGGAGTGACCCATGCCTTATCAAACCCTGTTGTCTGGTCTGTATCCTCCCTCGCCCAAGCTGGGCCTTATCGAGGGCTTCTTCGGCAAGGGCTGGAGCTGGGAGGCCCGCGCCCGCTATGCCCAGTGGCTGCCCCGCCACGGCTACGGCTTCTACCTCTACGCCCCCAAGGAAGACGGCTACCTGCGCAAGCACTGGGCCCAGCCCTGGCCCGCCAACCAGCTAGAGGCGCTGCGTCGCCTCGCCGGGCAGTGCCGGGACAACGGGCTCGCCTTCGGGGTGGGTCTGAGCCCCATGGGCGCCCATCACGACTATGAGCGCCAGCGCCCCGCCCTGCTGGAGAAGGTGCGGCTCATCGAGCAGGAGCTCAAGCCCGACATCCTGGCGATCCTGTTTGACGACATGAAGGGGGATACCCCGGATCTCGCCCACTGGCAGCTCACCATCACCCACGACATCGCGGCCCACACCGGTGCAGGCCGGCTGCTGTTCTGTCCCAGCTACTACTCGACGGATCCCGTGCTGGAGAAGGTGTTCGGCGCCATGCCCCCCCATTACCTCACCGACCTCGGCCAGGGGCTGGACAGGCGCATCGACATCTTCTGGACGGGCCCCAGGGTCTGCTCCACCGAATACCCGGCGGCGCACCTCAGGCAGGCGGCCGACTGGCTGCACCGCAAGCCGTTCCTGTGGGACAACTACCCGGTCAACGACGGCAGCAAGGCGAGCAGCTTCCTGCACCTGCGCGCCTTCGAGAACCGCCCGGCAGAGCTCGCGGATCTCACCGCCGGCCACGCGGTCAACCCCATGAAGCAGGCCGCCCTCTCGGTGCTGCCACTCGCCACCCTGCCCATGAGTTACCGGCTCGGCCGCCAGTACGATCCGGACAAGGCGCTGCACGCCTCCCTCAACGCCACCTGCGGGCCGCAGATCTCCGCCATGATCCAGGCCGACCTGCCGCTGTTCCAGGACATCGGCCTGGCCCAGCTCACGGCTGATCAGGTGAGCCATCTCAAGACCCGCTACCTGCCGTTCCAGGATCAGGCCTGCGTCGCCGAGATCCTGCGCTGGCTGGACGGCGAATACGTGTTCGATCCCGACTGCCTGACCGACTGACACCTCGCCAAACGCCCAATAAAAATGCCACCTCCCCTTCACCAGGGGAGGTGGCATTTTTCATTCCGAGAGCCTCAGCCGAAGGCGAGCCAGACGCCCACAAACAGCATGAGCGAGCCCGCGATCCGGTTCATCAGGGTGACGTTGCCGCTCCTGGCGAGGAAGTGGCGCAGGGTGCGGCCACCGCTCGCGTAGAGCAGCAGGCAGGAGAACTCGATGACCAGGATGAGCGTCACCAAGGCCCCTATCTGGGGTGCCATGGGCTTGGCCGCGCTGATGAAGGGGGGCAGCAGGGAGACCATGAAGGCCCAGCCCTTGGGATTGGCGATGGCGGTGACGAACCCCTGCAGCGCCAGCCCGAGCGGCCTGGTCTCCTGTTCCGCCGACAGGTCGGCCGGGATGGCCATCTTGCCCTTGGCCTGCCACATCTGGATGCCGAGCCAGACCAGATAGGCGCCCCCCACGTACTTGAACGCCGAGAAGAGGGCCGGATAGTTGAGCATGACCGCCGCCACCCCGACCACGGAGAGCACGGAGACCAGACCGACGCCGATGAGCTCGCCCCACATCATGTGCAGGGTACGGCGCACCCCCAGGCTCATGCCCAGGGTCATCGCCAGGGTCATGCACATGCCGGGGGTCACGGAGACAAAGAAGAACGTGGGAACAAAGAGCGCCAAGATGGCGGGATCAATCCAGTCGGACACACTACACCTCCAGGTAACAAGCAGACGATCATGCCCAGCACACTCTTTTAACACAAGAAAAACCTTTTCGTTCAGCCCGAATTCAGACTAAAAAACCCTGTGACAAGGATTGTCGCACCTGTGTAAGATGCGGCCTTGTTCCTCTTTCGGGTTAGGATCTTTCATGTCTTTGAACAATCTCTCCATTCGCCTTCAAGTGCTCATCCCTCTGCTGCTTGCCAGCCTGCTGATGCTGCTGATGGCCGTTGTCAGCAAGCAGGAGATAGACGGTGCGATCGGTGACATGAACGACACCACCGCCAGCGTCACCCGCCACAAGGACGACATCGCCGCCCTAATCCACGCCACCTACCGGCTGCGCACCAACGCCATCTACGGCCTCTACGATCAGGCGCGCTTCGCCCAGTTGCCGGCCCAGCTCTCCGCCGCCGAGCAGGAGATAGGCACCATACTGTCACGGCTGGTGATCCCGGGGGCCGAGCAGGACAACACCCAGGTGGCCGCAGCCCTGCAGGCCTACCTCGGCCACACCCGCAGCAACATGCTGCCGCTGCTGGCCGCCAAACATCAGGGCAGCGGCGAGCCCGCCGGCTATGAGCAAGCCAGGCTGCGCTTTCGCGATCTGGGGGAGCAGCTCATCAAGCAGATCGACACCCTGTCGGCCCACATCAGCCAGCTGAGCCAGCAGGAGATCGCCCTGGAGCAGGCCCACTACCACGCCACCCTGCTGCAGACCCTGCTGCTGATGGGAGCCACCCTGGTGGCGGCGCTCTGCGGCGGCTGGTGGCTCTCCGGGCGCATCGTCCAACCCATCGGCCAGCTGCAGGAGGTGATGCACGCCGTCGCCCTCGGCCGCTTCAACGTGCGCGCCAGGGCCGAGGGCGACAACGAGCTGGGCCAGCTCGCCAGGGATATCAACCAGACCCTGAGCCAGCTTGGCAACACCATTCAGACCCTGACCGGCATCAGCGGCAACGTGGCCTCCGCCGCCACCGAGCTGGCCGCCGTCATGACCCAGTCCGAGGCCAATGCCCAGCAGCAGCGCAGCGAGACCGAGCAGGTGGCCTCCGCCGTCACCGAGCTGGCCAGCACCGCCGACAACGTCAACCACAATGCCGCCCTGGCCGACGAGCTGGCGCGGGACGCCAACCGCCGGGTCGAGCAGGGGCTGGCGCTCTTTACCGAGAGCATCCAGGCCAACGGCCGCATGGCGGGCAGCCTGGAGCAGGCCGCCACCGTGGTGGCCAGACTCAAGTCCCAGTCCGAGCAGATCGGCAAGGTGATCGAGGTGATTCAGAGCATCTCGGAGCAGACCAACCTGCTGGCCCTCAACGCCGCCATCGAGGCCGCCCGCGCCGGCGAGACCGGTCGCGGCTTCGCCGTGGTGGCCGACGAGGTGCGTCTGCTGGCGGCCCGAACCCAGGACTCCACCAAGGAGATCCAGGTCATCATCGAGCAGTTGCAGAGCCAGTCCCTCTCCGCCAACAGCGGCGTGCAAGAGACCCTGGAGATCCTCGGCCACAACCAGCGCCTCTCCGCCGAGGTGCAGGATCTGCTGGGGGGCATCACCGAGGCGGTCAACCAGATCAATGGCGCCAACGCCCAGGTGGCGACCGCGGCGGAGGAGCAGTCCTGCGTCACCGCCGACATCAGCCGCAACCTCACCAACATCCACGAGATAGTGAACCAGAACGCCGCCGGCATCAGTCAGAGCGCCGCCGCCAGTCACGAACTGTCACAGCTCGCCGAACAGCAGCGCAGGCAGCTCGCCCAGTTCCAGCTGTAATACTCCCCTCTCGTTGACAGACTCCGGGCCCCGCCCCGGGGTCTGCCCCCTCACGTTTAAAACGGTTTTTTGCCTTTAAGGTGTCATTGGGGGCTGGGCTGCATCCGCAAATATGGGTATGGTAGAGGCACGTCACTCCCCCTCACCCAGAGAACACCATGAGCCTCAAGTTCAAGAAACCCGCTTTTGTCGCGCTCGGCCTCATCGCCCTGCTCTCCGCACTCTGGCTCGATTTCTATCTGCCGGAGCACACCATCGCCACCATCACAGGGGTCGAGGTGAAACGCACCGACAAGGACGGCCCCATCAGCCAGAAGAACCCGGCCGACGGCCCCACCGTGGATGTCTATTACATCTATACCGAGCGCCCCGGCGAGAAGATCCGGGTATTCCGCAACGAGGATACCCTCTGGGGCTGGCCCTTCTACTTCAAGTTCAACGCCGCCGACGTCCAGGCCAAGGCCAAGTCCATGGAGTTCGAGAAACGCCTGGCCATGATCACCTCCTACGGCTGGCGGGTGAACATGTTCTCCCTCTTCCCCAACGTCACCAAGATCGAGAGCGCCGAGCCCGATGCCTCCACCTGGAGCTTCTTCCGCTGGTTCTGGTTCGGCGTCTGGGCCCTGGTGATGGGCAAGGCCGCCATCGCCACCTGGCGCTACTTCGATCGCCTCGAGGACGAGATATGAGCGAGCCGAGCAAGACGCGCACCAGCTTCTACCGCCGGCTCTACGTGGCTCACCTCATCAGCCAGGGCACGGATACGGTGCCCGCCATCATGGCCGCCACCGGCATGCCGCGCCGCACCGCCCAGGACACGCTCAGCGCCCTGGCGGAGCTCGACATCTGCTGCGCCTTCGAGCAGACCGAGGGGGCCCGCCATCTCCAGGGTCACTATCGCATCAGCGACTGGGGGCCCATCAATCCTGACTGGATCAAGGCCCAGCTGCCCGTCATCAAGCAGACCCTGGGTTATCCCTGATTTCCAGGCCCCTGGTCTGCCTCCCATAGAAAGGGGCCAGCCTT
>NZ_JBFODA010000039.1:0-118592 GCF_040908055.1 Aeromonas sp. R7-4 | reverse complement strand
TCTTTACCGGTTAGTGTGCTGATATGGCTCAGTCGGTAGAGCGCATCCTTGGTAAGGATGAGGTCCCCAGTTCGATTCTGGGTATCAGCACCATTTTCAAGTAGTAAAGCTTTTGCCTGACGGCAATAGCGCCGTGGAACCACCTGATCCCATGCCGAACTCAGAAGTGAAACGCGGTAGCGCCGATGGTAGTGTGGCATTCGCCATGCGAGAGTAGGACACTGTCAGGCACCTATTCAGAAGAGGCCTCCCATTAGGGAGGCCTTTTTGCATTTCAGCCCCCTCTTCCTCACCCCTTCTGTCGGTGTTTTAGTAAAAATACTGGGCTATCAAGGGATTGATCATTACCCTCTAGGCGTTGCCGACCAACAGGTGAGGCTGCCAGCGAGGTATTGATGGCTACGTTGAAGGAAATTGCGCAGGAGGCGGGCGTCTCGCTCGCCACGGTATCCCGGGTACTGAACGAGGATCCCAGCCTGAGTGTCAAGGAAGAGACCAGGCAGAAGATCGTCGAGATCGCCGAGCGGCTGGAGTACAAGACCAGCAGCGCCCGCAAGGGCGTCCACAAGGGCAGGCTGCACTTCCTGTCCGTCTATGCCTACCCGCAGAGTACCGAGGTCAATGATCCCTACTACCTCGCCATTCGCTACGGTATCGAGACCCAGTGTGCCCGCCTCAATATCGAGCTCACGCATTGTTATCACGGTGGCGAAGGGCGTGAGCTCCCCGCTGTCGACGGCATCCTGGTGGTGGGGAGTCTCACCCCGGAGCGTCTGATCCAGTTGCAGCACAGCTCTCCCCAGCTGGTTTTCATCGATTGCCGCTCCCAGAGGGAGTTCGACTCAGTGGATGTGGATCTGGCGCTGATCAGCCAGCAGGTGGTGGATTTCTTTGTCGCCCGGGGGCACCGGCGCATCGGCTACATTGGTGGCCAGCATGATGGCCCGGATCTGCGGGAGCTGGCCTTCACCGATTACGGCCGGCGGCTGGGGGTGGTGCAGGAGCAGGATCTCTATCGCGGCGATTTCTCCAGTGCCTCCGGTTATCGGCTGGCGAGGGAGATGCTGGCCGGTGACTGGCCCAGTGCGCTCTTCGTCGCCTCCGACTCCATCGCCATCGGGGTGCTGAGGGCCATCCACGAGAAGGGGCTGGCCATTCCCCAGCAGATTGCGCTCATCAGCGTCAACGATATCCCGACTGCCAAGTTCACCTTCCCGCCGCTCTCCACGGTGCGGATCCACTCCGAGCTGATGGGCTCCCAGGGGGTCAATCTGCTGGTCGAGCGGTTGCGCGACGAGCGCGACATTCCGCTGCGGGTGTTGGTACCGAGCAAGCTGACACTGCGCGGAACTACAGGCTGATTTTAGTAAAATATGCTCTGTTTTAGTCGCCGCCATGGAGTGACATGTCGCCTGCCCCATGGGCACGGGCCGGCATATTGGGTTTCCCTGCCACTGCGAGTTGTCGCTCAACTTTGCGCCTCCGGTTTATCGGGGTAAGCTGGGAATCCGTTTCAACAGGAGTCGTGCCACAGCTCCTGTTGTGTTTCCTGTCGTCCCCGAACCGGCCCCGCGAGGGGACGGGATCTGCTTTCACTGGAGACCGCTCGTGCGTCTGGATCCCTTTACCTCTGTACTGATTGTGGTGGTCGCGCTGGCCTCCTTCTTCCCCTGCGAGGGGCAGGTGGCCGTCTGGTTCGGTCTGCTGACCAAGCTGGCGGTGGCGCTGCTGTTCTTCATGCATGGCGCCAAGCTGTCGCGCCAGAACCTGCTGGCGGGCCTCGGCCACTGGCGGCTGCACCTGGTGGTGATGGCCAGCACCTTCCTGCTCTTCCCGCTGCTGGGGCTGCTGCTCACGCCGCTGGTGCCCCACTGGCTGAGCCCGGCCATCTACCTCGGTTTCCTTTACCTGTGCGCCCTGCCGGCCACAGTGCAGTCGGCCATCGCCTTCACCTCCATGGCCGGCGGCAATGTGTCGGCGGCGGTGTGCAGCGCCTCGGCCTCCAGCATCCTCGGCATCTTCCTCTCGCCGGTGCTGGTGGGGCTGATGATCAATGTGCAGGGGGAGGGGGTCGATACCTGGCACTCCATTCAGGCCATCATGGTGCAGCTGATGCTGCCGTTCGTGGTGGGCCACCTGTCGCGCCCGCTCATCGGCCGCTGGGTCGACAGCCACCGGCCGCTCATTGGCAAGCTGGACCAGAGCTCCATCCTGCTGGTGGTCTATGTGGCCTTCAGCGAGGCGGTGGTGCAGGGGATCTGGCATCAGGTAGGCTGGTACGATCTGGCCAGCATCGTGCTGCTGAGCTGCGTGCTGCTGGCACTGGTGCTGGGCTGGAACGTCTGGATCAGCCGTCGCCTCGGCTTCAACAGGGCGGACGAGATCACCATCGTCTTCTGCGGCTCCAAGAAGAGCCTGGCCAACGGGGTGCCGATGGCCAACGTCATGTTTCCGGCCGCCAGCGTTGGGGTCATGGTGCTGCCGCTGATGATTTTCCACCAGATCCAGCTGATGGTGTGCGCCGTGCTGGCTCGCCGCTACCACGAGCAGGAGGCCGTGCCCCAGGTTCAGCAGGGGTAAGCGGTCCGGATAAAGAAGAGGGAGGCCATGGGCCTCCCTCTTTCGTTTGTCGCCTCGTCAGCGTTTGCGCCAGACGGTGAGCTGGGCCACCGTGTGCTGGTACTTGCGGGCGGTCTCGCGGATGACGAAGGGGACGTCCCTCGGGGGCATCTGCTCCTCGAACTCCGCCGCCAGCAGCCGTTGCAGCGCCTGATAGGTGCCGAGGGCCTCGCCGTTCTCGCGCACACCGCCGAGCCAGTTGGCCTTGGGGGTGTAGTCGGTCAGCCAGGTGTAGGGGCTGGTGAGCACCAGCAGGCCGCCACTGCGCAGGCGAGGGGCGATATCCCGCAGGAAGCGGGCGGGCTCCCGCAGCCGGTCGATGAGGTTGGAGGCGAGCACCAGGTCGTAGTCGCCGTACTTGGGCTTGAGGTTGCAGGCGTCCCCCTGGCTGAAGTGGACCCGCTCGCTCTGCTCGCGGCCGAGCTCGTGGCGGGAGAGGCGCGCCTCGCAATATTCCACCAGCTCCCCTTCCACCGGCACCGCATAGCGGAAGCTGTCCTGTCTGGCCAGGGTCAGGGCCACGTCGATGAAGCGGGCCGAGTAGTCGACCCCGTCCACGTGGGCGAAGCGGCGAGCCAGTTCGAAGCTGGCGCGACCGGTGGCGCAGCCGATGTCCAGCGCCCGCTGATGGCGACTGCACAGCTCGCTGGCAAGACCGGCCAGGGTCTGGGCGTAGTTGGCGACCCCGAAGTGGCTCGGGCCGTAGTGGAAGTCGAGATACTGAGCGACGAGCGTGTCGGTTTCATAGGGGTTCACGATGACGGGCTCCTGATGGCGTGAGACCAGGTAGCGGAAGCCCGCGTGCTGGAAGAAGTGGCGACGGAAGGCGTAGCGGGAGGACTTGAGCGCCTCGTTGCCGGTGCTGATCCAGCTCCCGCCCTTGATGAGCGTGTGCTTGCCGTCGAAGGTGGGGGTGGAGAAGTCGTCGTAGAGGGGATGCACCTTGAACCCCTCGAAGCCGTCGATGGCGGTGCTGGTCCACTGCCAGACGTTGCCCACCAGATCGAAGAAGCTCCCCTGGGGGCAGGCGTCCACCGGGCAGGAGGAGGCGAAGCGGGCCAGGTTGATGTTGCCGGGGGCCTCCATCCAGTCCGGCTGATCGCCGGCCAGTTGCTCCCGCAGCAGCATCCATTCCCCCTCGCTTGGCAACTGGACGGGCAGGCCGGTCTGATCCGCCTGCCAGCGGCAGAAGGCGGCGGCCTCCAGCTGGTTCACCTCCACCGGCCAGTCCCAGGGCATGGGAACCTGCTCGGTCATCAGCCGCAGTTGCAGCTGCTCGGGTTCGGCGGGGTCGCCAACCCAGAAGGTGGGCATGCGGGCCCCGGCATACTGGCGCCAGCCCCGGCCCTCGTCGTCCCACCAGGCGGGCTCTTCATACCCGCCCGCCTGCACGAAGGCCAGGTACTCGGCGTTGCTCACCAGCATGCGGCTGGCCTGGAAGGGGGCCAGCTCGATGTGGCGCTCGCCGTATTCGTTGTCCCAGCCGTAGGTGGCGTCCTGCTTGCCGAGGCGCACCCGGCCGCCGGCCACCGGCAGCAGGGTGTTGACGGGGACGGCGGCGAGATCGTGGCGCGCCTCGGGGCAGACCGGCCACTGGGGCTGAGTGCGCACCCAGGCCAGTGGCAGCTGGCGGATCAGCACGCTGGAGGTCTCGAGATGGATGCGCTCGTGCTCTATGCCCATCAGGATGACCCAGGCCGGACTCTGCCAGTCGATGGGCAGGGTCAGCGGCATCCGCTCGATGAAACCACACACCAGGGCGCGCACATGGCCGCGGTAGTCACGCAGCTCTGCCACCGTGGGCCAGTCGTAGTGGGTCTCGTCCAGATCGTCCCAGCTCATCTCGTCCACCCCGATGGCGACCAGGGCCTCGATGCGGGGGTCGAGCCGGCCCTCGATGAGGCGGGCCGCCAGCAGCTTGTTGACGAAGAAGGCGGCGGTGTGGCCGTAGTAGAAGATGAGCGGGTGGCGCAGGGGGATCGCCTTGTTGAACCAGGCACGCTCGTCGGCCAGGCAGTCGAACAGCGAGTCGTAGAGATCGAAGGTCTGGCAGAAGTAGGCGAGCAGCTCACGGCGTTTCTGCTCGGGATCCTCGCCGGTCAAGAGCGGGGTGCGGGTGGGGGCAGGCAGGCCCGGGGTGGCGAATGGGTGGCTGGCTTGGGTCACGCTCGGACTCCTTGTTGGTATGCGTCGATGGAGTGCTCTATACGCACCAGGTATCACTATTGGCTCAACGGCGCGGTGCGGCAACCAAAAAGTGCCGCCAGTGTGTCGATCGGGCACCATGTTCGGGTGTGGTCAGTTTTACCAAATTATGGTCTGAATGACTCTCTATAATGGGTTATCAATGGTGTGAAAAATCAATTTTCATCTTTAAATCATATATTTATTTTCATGGTATGGGGTTTGCTGATGTGATTCACCCTGTCGCCCAGGCCAAGGGGGCCCGGCACGACAGGAACACGACGAGGAGAGTGTGGATGAGATGGATGCTGGGAGTGGTGCTGGCCCTGGGACTGACCGGATGCAGCTGGCAGGATGACGTCAAGGTGCGCGGGGAGGGGGCCGTGGTGGAGCAGCAGCACCCCCTGGGGCGGGAGGTGACCCGGGTGCTGGCGGGCGTGCCCGCCAACCTGTACCTGGTGGCGGGAGAGAGCCACACCCTCAGGGTCAAGGGGGAGGCCAACCTGCTGCCCTACCTGGTGTTCACCGAGAAGGGGGAGAAGCTGGAGATCGAGGTCAAGGAGGGTTACCGGCTCGACCCCACCCGGCCGCTGGAGATCACCATCACCCTGCCGACGCTGCACGAGTTGGCGTTGGCGGGGGTTGGCAACGGCTCCTTGCGCGACTTCAAGGGGGATGACCTGGTGCTCTCTCTCGCAGGCACGGGGGACATAGTCGCCAGCGGGCTGACGCTGGATCGGCTGGAGGGCAACATCGCCGGGCTGGGCAACCTGGATCTGGGGCAGGGCTCCGCCCGGGTGATGGCGCTGAACATCGCCGGCGCCGGTGGCGTCAAGGGGGCCGGGCTCGCCAGTCAGGAGGTCGAGGTGAGCATCGCCGGCAGTGGCGAGGTCGAGGTGCGGGCCCAGTCGCGGCTCAAGGTAGAGATCGCCGGTGCCGGTGCGGTCAGCTACTGGGGCAGCCCCGAGCTGACCAGCGAGATCGCGGGTTCCGGTCAGGTGAGCCGGTTGGGGAGCTGATCCCCGGCGATGAAAACCCGTCATCAAGAAGGCCCCGCGGGGCCTTTTTTCATGTGGCTTGGCAGCGCTCCGCTTGCCCGCGTCAATCCCGGGCCGGTTCGCCCAGGTGGCTGGCGTGAAAGCGCAGGTGCGCCTCGATGAAGCTCGCCACGAAGTAGTAGCTGTGATCGTAACCGGGGTGGCGGTTGAGCGTCAGGGGCCACTCACGGGTGGCGGCCACTTCGGCCAGGGTGTCGATGCCGAGCTGCTCCGCCAGGAAGGGGTCGTCCAGCCCCACATCCACCAGGGTCGGCAGGGGCGGGCTGTCGTGGTGGCGCAGCAGCTGGCAGGCATCCCACTCCTGCCACAGCAGGGGGTTGTTGCCGAGGTAGGCGCCGAGGGCCTTCTGGCCCCAGGGGCAGCGACTCGGGTGGCTGATGGGGCTGAAGGCCGACACGGATCGGTAGCGGCCGGGCTCGCGCAGGGCGGCGATGAGGGCGCCGTGGCCCCCCATGGAGTGGCCGCTGATGGCGCGCCGGGTCGAGACCGGGAAGTGGGTCTCGATGAGCTCTGGCAGCTCCCGGGTGACGTAGTCATACATCTGGTAGTGATCCCGCCAGGGGGTCTGGGTGGCGTTGACGTAGAAACCCGCCCCCATGCCGAGGTCGTAGCCCGGATCGTCCGGGATCCCCTCGCCGCGGGGGCTGGTGTCCGGCGCCACCAGGGCGATGCCGAGTTCGGCGGCCACACGCTGTGCCCCCGCCTTCTGCATGAAGTTCTCGTCGGTGCAGGTGAGGCCGCTGAGCCAGTAGAGCACCGGGACTTTCTGGCCGGTGAGGGCCTGGGGTGGCAGGTAGATGGCGAAACGCATCTCGCACCCCAGCACATTGGAGCGGTGGCGATACTGCTTGTGCCAGCCGCCGAAGCTCTTGTTGCTGCTGATGATGTCCAGATTCATGTAAGGACTCCTTGCCCCACCCATGCATATGGGCGGGGCGCTCATGGGATCAGTAGTGGATGACGGTGCGGATGCTCTTGCCTTCGTGCATCAGATCGAACGCCTCGTTGATCTGCTCGAGGGGCATGGTGTGGGTGATGAAGTCGTCCAGGCGGAACTCCCCCTGCATGTAGCGCTGTACGTAGCTCGGCAGTTCGCTGCGACCGCGCACCCCGCCGAAGGCGCTGCCGCGCCACACCCGGCCGGTGACCAGCTGGAACGGACGGGTGCTGATCTCCTGGCCCGCGCCGGCCACGCCGATGATGACAGACTCGCCCCAGCCCTTGTGGCAGCACTCCAGCGCCGCGCGCATCACCTTGACGTTGCCGATGCACTCGAAGGAGAAGTCGACGCCGCCGTCGGTCATCTCGACGATCACCTCCTGGATGGGCTTGTCGAACTTGTTCGGGTTGATGCAGTCGGTGGCGCCCAGCTTGCGGGCCAGCTCGAACTTGCTCTCGTTGATGTCGATGGCGATGATGCGGCCGGCCTTGGCGAGGCGGGCGCCGATCACGGCGGAGAGGCCTATGCCCCCCAGCCCGAAGATGGCGACGCTCTCACCCTCTTTCACCTTGGCGGTGTTCATCACGGCGCCTATGCCGGTGGTGACGCCGCAGCCCAGCAGGCAGACCTCCTCCAGGGGGGCGGCCGGGTCCACCTTGGCGATGGAGATCTCCGGCAGTACCGTGTATTCGCTGAAGGTGGAGGTGCCCATGTAGTGGTAGATGGGCTGGCCGTCCTTGGAGAAGCGGGTGGTGCCGTCCGGCATCAGCCCCTTGCCCTGGGTGGCGCGGATCTTCTGGCACAGGTTGGTCTTGCCGGATTTGCAGAACTTGCACTCGCCGCATTCCGGGGTGTAGAGGGGGATCACGTGGTCGCCGACCTTGACGCTGGTGACGCCCTCGCCGACGGACTCGACGATGCCGCCACCCTCGTGGCCCAGGATGCAGGGGAAGACCCCTTCCGGATCTTCACCGGAGAGGGTGAAGGCATCGGTGTGGCAGACGCCGGTGGCGACGATCCGCACCCGCACCTCGCCGGCCTGGGGCGGCATGACCTCGACCTCTTCGATGGAGAGGGGCTGACCCGGGCCCCAGGCGATGGCGGCCTTGCACTTGATGCTCTGAACCTGTGCCATGAATGACGTCCTCGTAGTGGTTGGATGAACGGAAATGAGTTCGGAGATCCAGTGTAGTTTCCCGCTGATTTGGTGATAATAACGCTAAGTATCAAATCACTTTTACACACAGGTAATAATGTTCGGCTGGGAAGGGGTCTGTGAATTTGTCAGCGTGGCGGAGCAGGGGGGCTTTACCCCGGCCGCGCGCAAGCTCGGGGTGTCGGTGGCCCAGGTGAGCCGCCAGGTGGCGCAACTGGAGGACAGGCTGCAGGCCAAGCTGCTGCTGCGTACCACCCGCCAGGTGCGTCTCACCGAACTCGGGGAGATCTATTTTCGCCACTGCCGCCAACTGCTGGACAACCTCTACGAGGCGGAGCTGGCGGTGGGGCGCCATCAGGCGGTGCCGCAAGGTTCCTTGCGCATCACGGCCCCCGTCTCCTACGGCGAGAGCCGCATCGCCCCCTTGGTGAACGACTTCATGGTGCGCTTCCCCCAGCTGGAGGTGACCCTGAACCTCACCAACCAGCTGCTAGATCTGGTGCACGAGGGGTACGATCTCGCCATCCGGCTCGGCCACCTCAAGGACTCGACCCTGGTGGCCCGCAAGCTGGCGCAGCGGGTGCCCTATGTGTGCGCCTCCCCCGCCTACACCGCCCGCCACGGCATGCCCAACAGCCTCTCGGAGCTGGCCCGTCACACCTGTCTGGTGGGCAACGGGGACGAGTGGCACTTCACCCTGAACAGTAAACCCCACAGCGTGCGGGTGCGCGGCCTGCTGCAGTGCAACAGCGGCCACGCACTGCTGGATGCGGCCATCAAGGGGATCGGCATCATCCAGCTGCCGGACTACTACGTGAGCGACCACCTGGCCCGGGGGGAGCTCATCGAGCTGCTGCCGGAGCTGCGTGCCCCCGAGGAGGGGATCTGGGCCCTCTATCCCCACAACCGCCACCTCTCCCCCAAGGTGCGGCTGCTGGTGGACTATCTGGCCGAGCGCCTCAGCGATCCCCATCAGCCCGCCCTGGTGCGGCCCATCGGCTGACTCTCTGATAACAGACGCCCCCATCAGGTGCTGGAAAGCAGATGTTGAAGCAGGCCATCGCTGTGGGGACCGTCCCCCCCAGCCTTGCAACACCTTTCGCTTCCCATGACCTGGCGCCAGCGTCCTGTTGCTCAACAGGCGCTGGCCGCTCCCCATCCGATGATGTCATGGATCACCCATGCAGGCCCGTCGCTGCTGCCCCTGGCTATCCGCGCCGGCATGGCACAGTTTGACTCCCTTTGTCAGCCCCCCAGGTCAGGGCCGCACGCCGCCTCTGCGGCGGGCACGCTGCGCAGGTTCCCCTCGCCAGCACAAAGCTCCGTCAGACTCCCTCATGCCGGCGCAGTAGACAGCAGATCCTGCCGCGGCCCCCACCGGACGGAGGGATGGCCGCACCAGACGGGCAAGTCCACACCCATTTACCCTTGGCTAGACTGGTCAGGTCGTCTAATGACACCCATTTGGCACACATGCCTGCAACACTATCTGGAAGGATCCGATATGAAACCCTTGTTGACCGCCCTCTTGCTGCCCCTCGCCGTACAGGCCGCCGACCCTGTCTGGATCACGATCGGCGCCGACAGCGGCGTCGAGCTCAAGCAGGTCAAGGCCAAGCCGGCTCCCCTGTTCAGCGCCAGCGGCGCCCCGATCCAGCTGGCCCAGATCGAGGCGAGCGAACTCGGCACCCTCTCCCACCTGATGCACGAAGGTCACCAGCGCTGCGGCGGCTATGTGGTGCACAGCACCCTGGCCGACGCCCTGCAGAGCATGGCCCAGCCCATCAGCCAGAACCTGTTCAGCGCCCCGCCGCTGACCCAGGGGGCCAGCGTCAACCGGCTGCTGCCCTATCTGGATCAGGGCAACATAGCCGGCACCATCGGCCAGCTGGCCAGCTGGCGCAACCGCTACTACACCACCACCACAGGGGTGCAGTCGGCAGACTGGGTGGCCGGCCAGTGGCAGACCCTGAGCGCCGCCCTGCCCTGGGCCAGCGTCAGCCGGGTCAAGCACAGCGGCTATCCACAGCAATCCGTGGTGCTGACCCTCAAGGGCAGCCGCTACCCGGACGAAGTGGTGGTGCTCGGCGGTCACCTCGACTCCACCGCGGGTTCGGCACCCAACAGCCGCACCCTGGCCCCCGGCGCCGACGACGATGCCTCCGGCATCGCCACCCTGACCGAGGTGCTGAGGGTCATCGCCGAGCAGGGTCGCCAGCCGGAGCGCACCCTGCAGTTCATCGGCTATGCGGCGGAAGAGGTGGGGCTGCGGGGCTCCAAGGACATCGCCACCCGCTACAAGGCGGCCAACACCAAGGTGCTGGCGGCGCTGCAGCTGGACATGACCAACTACCAGGGCTCGGCACAAGACATCGTCTTCATGACCGATTACACCGACCAGGGGCTGACCGGCTATCTGGCCCAGTTGCTCGACGCCTATCTGCCCCAGATCCGCTACGGCTACGACAGCTGCGGTTACGGCTGCTCGGATCACGCCTCCTGGCACAATCAGGGCTACCCGGCCGCCATGCCGTTCGAGTCGCGCTTCAACGACTACAACCCCAACATCCACACCGCCCAGGATACCTTGCAGAATTCCGATCCCTCGGCCGCCCACGCCCTCAAGTTCGCCCAGCTGGCCACCAGCTTCGCCATCGAGATGGGCAAGATAAACTGAGGCGTCAGGGGCAATGAAGCACGCAAAAAAAGGCCCACTGTCGTGGGCCTTTTGCATTCTTGGCAGGGGCGGGAAGCTATTCCCGTTCCTTGACATAGGGGGTGCCGAGCGCCTTGGGTGCCACCGCCTTGCCGATGAAGCCGGCCAGCAGGAACACGGTCAGGATGTAGGGCAGCGCCTCGATGGCCTGCACCGGGATCGGGAAGTCGCCGATGCTGACCCCCTGCAACCGGATGGCGACGGCGTCGAGGAAGCCGAACAGCAGGCAGGCCGCCATGGCGTTCCAGGGGCGCCACTTGCCGAACACCAGCGCCGCCAGTGCCATGAAGCCCTTGCCCGCGCTCATGTTGGGGATGAACTGGGCGGTCTGGGCCACCGCCAGGTAGGTGCCGCCGATGCCGGCCAGCAGGCCGCCGATGATGAGCGCCGTGTAGCGCATGCGCACTACGGAGATGCCGGCGGTATCGACCGCGGCCGGGGCCTCGCCCACGGCGCGCAGGCGCAGGCCGAAGCGGGTGCGGAACAGCACCCACCAGGCCAGCGGCACGGCGGCGAAGGCCACGTATTCCAGCAGGGAGTGGCCGCTCAAGAGCTCGCTGTAGAGCTGGCCGATGACGGGCACGTCGTACAGTTCCTTGGCGTAGGGCAGGTCGATGGGGGCGAAGCGGGCGTCACCGGACAGTGCCGGGGTCTGACCGCCCTGATCGAACCAATAACGGCCCAGGGTCACGGTCAGGCCGGCCGCCAGTATGTTGATGGCCATGCCGCTCACCACCTGATCGCCGCGGTGGGTGATGGTGGCGAAGCCGTGCATCAGGGCGAACAGGATGGATATCCCCACCCCGACGCCGAGCCCGATCCAGGCCGAGCCGGTGACGGCGGCGGCCGCCGCGCTCGCGAAGGCGGAGGCCAGCAGCTTGCCCTCCAGGGCGATGTTGACCACCCCGGAGCGTTCACAGAACATCCCGGCCATGGCCGCGAGGATCAGCGGCGGTGCAGTACGGATGGTGGCATCCAGCATCAATATCAGGGTTTCGAACATGGTCAGGCTCCTTTGACTTGCGCGGCTGAGCGGTTGGCGAAGGCTAGGTAGGCCTGCTCGATGCGCGGGCGCAGCATGTGCTCCAGGGCGCCGCAGAACAGGATCACCAGACCCTGCAGCACCACCACTATGTTGCGGTCCACCCCGAACTCGAAGCTGAGCTCGGCGCCGCCCTGATAGAGGAAGCCGAACAGCAGGCTGGCGATGATGACGCCGACCGGGTGGTTGCGCCCCATCAGCGCCACCGCGATGCCGGTGAAGCCGAAGCCCTCCACGAAGTTCAGCTTGATCTGGTGCAGCTCGCCCTGCAGCACGTTGAGGGCGAAGAAGCCCGCCAGCATGCCGGAGATCACCATGGCCAGGATCACCACCTTGGGATAGGAGATGCCCGCATAGGCGGAGGCGCTCTGGCTGGCGCCGACCGAGCGGATCTCGTAGCCCCAGCGGGTATGCCAGATGAAGACCCAGACCAGCAGCGCGCAGATCAGCGCCCAGAAGAAGCTGATGTTGAGCGGGCTGTTGGGCATCTCCATGCCGAAACCGGCCGCCAGTTCACTCATCTTCGGCAGCCAGCTCGCCACGGCGAACACCTTGCTCTCGGTGGCCATGGAGCCCGCCGGCTTGAAGATGTCCACCAGCAGGTAGGCCATCAAGGAGGCCGCGATGAAGTTGAACATGATGGTGGTGATGACGATGTGGCTGCCGCGCTTGGCTTGCAGCCAGGCCGGGATGAAGGCCCAGGCCGCACCGAACAGACCGCCGGCAATGATGGCCAGCGGCAGCAGCAGGGCGAACGGCAAGACGTCGCCGAGCAGCAGGCAGACCAGACCGACGCCGAGGCCGCCGATATAGGCCTGCCCCTCACCGCCGATGTTGAACAGGCCGGCGTGGAAGGCCACCGCCACCGCCAGACCGGTGAAGATGAAGCCGGTGGCGTAGTAGAGGGTGAAGCCTATCCCCTCGCCGGTGCCGAAGGCGCCATACCACATGATCTCGGCGGCATCGATCGGGCTGATGTCGAGGTAATAGAACAGGATGGCCGACACCAGGAAGGCCAGCAGTATGTTGATCGCGGGCAGGACGCCCACGGAAATCCAGGCGGGAACACGTGCTTGGCTCATGGGCGAGCCTCCTTGGCAATCTCGTCGGGAATGATGTTAGCCATCATCAGACCTATGGTGCGTTCATCGGCCTTGGCGCCGTCCAGCTCGCCGACGATGCGACCGTCTGCGATGACCAGGATACGGTCAGACAGGCTCATGATCTCGTCCAGCTCCACCGACACCAGCAGCACGGCCTTGCCCTTGTCGCGCATGGCGATGATCTGCTGGTGGATGTACTCGATGGCGCCGATGTCGACCCCGCGGGTCGGCTGGCCGACCAGCAGCACATCCGGGTCCTGCTCCACTTCCCGGGCGATCACCAGCTTCTGCTGGTTGCCGCCGGAGAAATTCGCGGTCTTGTGCTCGGGATGGGGCGGGCGCACGTCCCACTTGTCCATCTTGGCCTGGCAATCCTGGCGGATCGCCTCCTTGTCCTGCAGCCAGCCCTTGTTGTACTGGGCGCGCTGGTGGTAGCCGAGGATGAAGGCCTCTTTCGCCTCGAAGCGGTTGATCAGCCCCATCTTGTGGCGATCTTCCGGGATGTGGCCGAGGCCGAAGTTGCGCACCTGCTCCGGGTTGGCCGGGCGGGAGGGATCGACCAGGTGGGCCTTGCCGTCACCCAGGATGCTGAAGCTGCCCTTGCTGGGCTTGATGATGCCGCCGAGCAGGCTGAGCAGCTCGGACTGGCCGTTGCCGGAGACGCCGGCGATGCCGACCACTTCCCCGGCCCGTACCTCGAAGCTGGCGGACTTGACCCGCTCCACGCCGGCGTCGTCCACGTAGCTGAGGCCCTCGACCTTGAGCTTGGCCTCGCCCGGGTGGGCGGTGCCCTTGTCGACCTTGAGGCGCACCTTGCGGCCCACCATCAGCTCGGCGAGCTGCTCCTTGTCGGTATCCTTGGTGGCGACGTGGGCCACCATCTCGCCCCGGCGCATGATGGAGACCTGATCCGTGATGGCCAGGATCTCCCGCAGCTTGTGGGTGATGATGATGACGGTGGTGCCCTGATCCCGCAGCTTCTTGAGCACCTCGAACAGGTGATCCGCCTCTTGCGGGGTCAGCACCCCGGTCGGCTCGTCCAGGATCAGGATACGGGCGCCGCGATAGAGCGCCTTGAGGATCTCGACCCGCTGCTGCAGGCCCACCGGCAGATCCTCGATCTTCTCGTGCAGCGGCACCTCGAGACCATAGTCCCGGGCCAGCTCGCCGAGCAGCTTCTCGGCCGCGCCCAGGCTCTTGCCCAGATGCCAGCCATTTTCCGCGCCGAGGATCACGTTCTCCAGCACGGTGAAGTTGTTCACCAGCATAAAGTGCTGGTGCACCATGCCCACGCCTGCGGCAATCGCATCCTGTGAGCCATGGGGTTTGAAGGGGTGACCGTCGATCAGCATCTCACCTCTGTCGGCGTGGTAGAAACCGTAGATGATGCTCATCAGCGTCGACTTGCCGGCGCCATTTTCGCCGACGATGCCGTGAATGCTGCCTTTACGAACCTTGAGGTCGATCTGCTTGTTGGCGTAAACCTCGCCAAAGCGCTTATCGATACCTCTTAATTCGATGGCATAGCGATCTGTCTGGTCCATGATGCAGGTCCTTGCGAGTCATGAAGTAGAGACTAAAAACCGGCCCGTATGGGCCGGTCATCTTGGGTTGAGAGTAGTAGCGGTGACTCAGTACTTACAGGAGTTGTCGCTCATGTAGTCGTGCACCTTGATCTTGCCGGCGATGATGTCGGCCTTGATGCTCTCGACCTTGGCCTTCATCTCCGGGGTGATCAGCTTGGCGTTGTTCTCGTCCAGCGCCCAGTCAACACCGCCTTCCGCCAGACCCAGGGACTGGATGCCGGGCTTCCAGGTGCCCTTGGCGGCGTCATCCCAGGTCTTGTACGCGGCCAGGCCGACGGACTTGACCATGGAGGTCAGCATGGTGCCGGGTTGCAGGTGGTTCTGGTTGGAATCCACGCCGATGGCGAACTTGCCTTCGTCCTTGGCGGCCTGGTAAACACCGATGCCGGTACCGCCGGCGGCGGCATAGACCACGTCGGCACCCTTGGCGAACTGGGACTTGGCCAGCTCTGCACCCTTGGCCGGGTCAGCAAAGGCCGCCGGGGTGGAGCCGGTCATGTTCTGATAGACGTCGATCTTCGGATTGATGTACTTGGCGCCCTGCTCGTAGCCGCACTGGAATTTTCGGATCAGCGGGATGTCCATGCCGCCCACGAAGCCGACCTTGCCGGTCTTGGAGGCGATGGCGGCCAGGGCACCCACCAGGAAGGAGCCTTCATGCTCCTTGAAGATGAGGGACTGCACGTTCGGCTTGTCGACCACCATGTCGATGATGGTGAACTGGGTGTTCGGGAACTCGGTGGCGACCTTCTCTACCGCGGAGCCCATGTTGAAGCCGACGGCGACGATGGGGCCGTTGCCACGGCTGGCCAGACGACGCAGGCCCTGCTCGCGCTGGGCTTCGTTCTGGGGTTCGAACTCCTTGACCTTGACGCCTTTGTCCTTGTTGTAGAGTTCGACGCCGTTGCGGAACACGGCTTCGTTGAAGGACTTGTCGAATTTGCCTGCGGTGTCATAGATGACGGCGGGCTCGGAGGCTGCCTGAGCGGACAGGGCAGCAAGGGTGAGGGCGGCCACGGTGGCCAGCTTGAGCACTTTAGTCACGATCGTATCCTTGATTGTTATGTGAGGGGCCACAACCTGCCGTGGCAGGTCATAAAGCACGCTGGCTAACTGTAAGTGAGCCAGATTGTGGGTCAAGGAGATCATAAAGGAAAAACGTTTGCGTTAACGGTTTGAAATATAAGCAATTTGCCTTATAAGTGATTGTTTTTGGCGTTGTTTCCAGAACTAAATGCTGTGATTAATAGGTGTCAAATGACATTTTTGTTTGTATTCATCGAGTTAGACGCAAGCGTTTTCGTCCGTCGATGAAAATCAAGGCTTCCATTGACGCCAATTTGCACCCCGGACGCCTCCCGCGGCACTGGGCCGTCGGGCACAGCTTCCCGTCAGGCCGATTTGGTCTCTGGCGGCTCAGGCCGTATAATCCCCGCCTGTATAAATAAACAGGAGTGGTGATGGACGTTTCAACCCTGCTCGACGGGCTCAATGACAAGCAAAGAGACGCGGTGGCGGCCCCCCGTTGCAACCTGCTGGTGCTGGCCGGTGCCGGTTCGGGCAAGACCCGGGTGCTGGTGCACCGTATCGCCTGGTTGATGCAGGTGGAACGCTGTTCACCCTTCTCCATCATCGCGGTGACCTTTACCAACAAGGCGGCGGCCGAGATGCGTGGCCGGGTCGAGAAGGTGATCGGTGACGGCGTGCGCGGCATGTGGATTGGCACCTTCCACGGCATCGCCCACCGATTGCTGCGGGCCCACCATCTGGATGCGGGGCTGCCCCAGGATTTCCAGATCCTCGACTCCGACGACCAGTACCGCCTCATTCGCCGGGTGCTCAAGGCGCTCAACCTCGACGAGAAGCACTGGGCCCCGCGCGCCGTGATGGGCTACATCAACGGCAAGAAGGACGAGGGGCTGCGCCCCGGCGACATCGACCTCTACGGCGACCCCGTCACCCGCACCTACCAGCAGATCTACAAGACCTATCAGGAGACCTGCGATCGCTCCGGGCTGGTGGATTTTGCCGAGCTCCTGCTGCGCGCCCACGAACTGTGGCTCAACAAGCCCCACATCCTCGAGCACTACCGGGATCGCTTCCAGAACATCCTGGTGGACGAGTTCCAGGATACCAACGGTATCCAGTACGCCTGGCTGCGGATGCTGGCAGGGGATTCCGGCAAGGTGATGATCGTCGGTGACGATGACCAGTCCATCTACGGCTGGCGCGGCGCCAAGATTGAGAACATCCAGCGCTTCCTGACCGACTATGAGGGCGCCGAGACCATTCGCCTCGAGCAGAACTACCGCTCCACCGCCAATATCCTGAAAGCCGCCAACAGCGTCATCGCCAACAATGCGGAGCGCCTTGGCAAGGAGCTGTGGACCGAAGGGGCCGAGGGGGAGCCGATTTCGCTGTACGCCGCCTTCAACGAGGTGGACGAGGCCCGCTTCGTGGTCGGCCGCCTCAAGGACTGGAAAGAGAAGGGGGGTCTGCTCGCCGACTGCGCCATCCTCTATCGCTCCAACGCCCAGTCGCGGGTGCTGGAAGAGGCGCTGATGCAGGATGCCATGCCCTATCGTATCTACGGCGGCCTGCGCTTCTTCGAACGCCAGGAGATCAAAGACGCCATGGCCTACCTGCGCCTTATCAACAACCGTGGCGACGACGCCAGCTTCGAGCGGGTGGTCAACACCCCGACCCGCGGCATCGGCGATCGCACCCTCGAGATCCTGCGCAACAACGCCCGGGATCAGGGTCAGAACCTGTGGCAGTCCGCCAAGACCCTGCTCAATGACAAGGTGCTGACCGGCCGCGCCGGCAACGCGGTGCGCGGCTTTGTGGATCTCATCGACGCGCTGGAGAGCCAAGTCTCCCTGCTGCCACTGCACCAGCAGGCGGATATCGCCATCCAGCACTCCGGGCTCAAGGCCATGTATCTGGCGGAAAAAGGGGAGAAATCCCAGGCGCGGGTAGAGAACCTGGACGAGCTGGTCACCGCCTGCCGCCAGTACCAGCGCCCGGACGAGCTGGAGGACATGAGCGATCTCTCCGCCTTCCTCGCCCATGCGGCGCTGGAATCCGGGGAGAATCAGGCGGACGAATACGCCGACGCGGTGCAACTGATGACCCTGCACAGCGCCAAGGGGCTGGAATATCCCCTGGTGCTGCTGGTCGGTGTGGAAGAGGGCATGTTCCCCAGCCAGCAATCCACCGAGGAGTCGGGCCGGCTGGAAGAGGAGCGCCGCCTCTGTTACGTCGGCATGACCCGCGCCATGGAGAAGCTCTACATCTGTTATGCCGAGAGCCGCCGCATCTACGGCCGCGAGATGTTCCACAAGCCGAGCCGCTTTATCCGCGAGATGCCCGCCGAGTGTCTGGAGGAGATCCGCCTGCGCACCCAGGTCAGCCGACCCACGCAATATGGGCGCTTCAGCCAGAATGAGGTGCAGCAGAGCTTCGACGCCAGCGGCATCAAGCTCGGCCAGCGGGTGCTCCATCCGAAATTCGGCGAAGGGATCGTGCTCAACTTCGAAGGGGTCGGCCAGCAGAGCCGGGTGCAGATCCAGTTCGACGAGGTCGGTGCCAAGTGGCTGGTGACGGCCTATGCCAGATTGGAGGCGCTCTGATTTCTTTCGCCTTTTGATGCAATCAACCCGGCGTAGGCCGGGTTGGTTTTTATATGATTAGATTCGCGATAGTCCAAATACCTTTAGCTATTCAAACCTACTAGCTGTAACTGCTCTCAACCTGCCCAGTTTTGTTGGTCGGAAGACTTCTATATCAGTAGCTACATCTCGTGCAACTTATGTGGATCAATGAAGGACGTCAGGTGGCGCCTACCTGTCCCAGCGTTACTTCAGCTGACGAGATTAGGCTGTCTATCGACAGCGCTGACTTTGTATCATACATTAGAGCAACTAAGACGATTTTATGTCTAGAGGCGCCTAGTATGATTAAAAAGTATAAGTTTATTAATTTTCAATCCTACCTGAATGAATGTGAAGTTGACTTTTCAGTCAATAAAAGAGCTCCCCATTCATACTATGACTATGAACTACTAGATGGCTCCAAGATTGCCAAGGTAATGGCTGTCATGGGTGCAAATGGTGCTGGTAAGTCAAACCTTCTCAAGCCACTATCATTTTTATCTTGGTTTATCCCCGATTCTTTTGGCTTCGCTGATCAGAGGGAGGGAATATTTATACTTCCACATGCGAAGACATCAAAAAACAATACGGTAATTGAACTCTCTTTTGTTCTTCCTAGGACGAAAGAGCATAATGATGAAGTAGAATATAAATATTATATCGAACTCAACTCTGAATATATAGTTGAAGAGTCGTTGAAGCTTAAAACATCACGTTTGTATTCAAACGTTATTTCTAGAAAGCTTATTGACAACAAAAAATTCAAATACAAAGTTTCTAAGAGCAAAAAATATGGTTCATCTTTGGATGAGCGTATTCTAGAAAAAGCCCCAAGAAATTGCTCTATATTTTCATTCATTGATAATCTTTTGTCGGAAGAAGAAAAAGATGATGTGGAGAACTCTGTTCTATTGCTTCCGATTTATTATTTCAGAACTAACCGCAGTAACATCCAGGCTATTGGTAAAAAAAATATTTCAGATAACCTTGACCAATCCATAGAGTTTTATAAAAACAATCCAGACGATTTTAAAAAGATCAAAGATTTACTGATTAAATATGATCTTGGAATTGAAGATATAACGCTTGAAGAACGTCTTCTAATGAACTCAGAAACGGGTCAAGAAGAGAATGCAACTATACCCATGTTTACTCATGAGTGTGAAAAAGGTTCTTTTAAAATCCCAATATTCATGGAGTCTAGTGGTACGAAGAGTGCTTTTTGTATTCTTGCATTTATAATGGAGACGCTCACAACGGGTGGTGTAGCTATTCTAGATGAATTTGACAATGATCTTCACCCACACCTCACGGTAGAAATTATAAACTTATTTAAGAGTCAGTCCAAGAACCACATGAATGCTCAACTTTTGTTCAATACTCATTCTCCCGAAGTATTGAAGAGTTTGAGAATGCAGCATTGTTACCTAGTAGAAAAAAGAAATGGAATTTCAAGTGCTTACAGAGCGGATGATGTAGAAGGCTTGTTAGCAAGGGACAATTTGTACGCAAAGTATGTCTCTGGTTCTCTTGGTGCAGTACCCAACTTTGACTAAAGTAACTGGAACAGACTTTATGGCACGAACAAAATTCACAAGAAAATTAAAAGAAACTCTTGTTTTTGTTGGGGAAGGAGAAACAGAAGAGGCCTTTATTAGTTATCTGAGGTCATTATTCTCTACAGGTAACCCAAGTGTAAAGGTAAAAAGCGCTGGTGGGAAAGGTCCAAGTAATGTAATAGGTGATGCAATCGGGACATTAAACTCTTCTGGTTGTGACCGTGTAGCAGCACTACTAGACCTTGATTTACCATGGCCTAAAACTAAGGTTAGCACAGCAAGAAAGAAAAAAATAATCCTTATTGGTGTTGATCCTTGTATTGAAGCAATGTTGATTGACATACTTGAAATACAAAGACCGACACCATGTAATAATCAGACATGTAAAGCATTACTACATCCAAAGCTAAACGGTAGTCCAACAGAAAAAACAAGTTATGCTGCTCTTTTTAACAAAGACACGTTATTAAAAGCGAGAACGCGAGTCTCACCATTAGATGATATAATTAAGGTCATTACTGGTGACTTAAAGTAATATATAAATCTCGGACACCTATCTTTATGCGCAAAGAGTAGCTAGCTAGGTTGGTTATAGGTAAAATAATGGTGTCCGAATATTCATCTTCTGCACAAGACCGTAGGTTCGATTAGCGAAGCGTAATCGGACGATCGCGTAATCAGACGTTTACAACGGAACAACCCTTTTAGGGGTTTACTCCAATCCTCCCAACACCCCATCCACCGACCCGCACCAATCCGGCGGATAGACGCCACTCGCCACGTAACGATGGAAGGTGGAATACGGCCAATCGGCCACCCGCGTGACATGACCATGTTTGAGGGGGTTGATATGGACATAATCCATATGGTGGCGGTAATCCTGCTCATCCCGGATCAGGTGTTCCCAATAATGGCGTTGCCAGATGCCCCGCTCCCCGTGGCGCAACCGGGTCTGGCTACGCCGCTCGGTCACCGGCAAGGCGCGGGAAAAGTGGCTTTTGATCAACCGCCACCGCAGGGGGAAATCGGTGTCCCCCTGCGGTAAAGAGAGGATGCAGTGGAGATGGTCGGGCAACACTACCCATGCATGAATGGCGAAGGGGTGAGCCTGTTGCACCTTGGCAACGCTATGGCGCAGCAGGTCGATCTGCTCCACCAGCAACCGGTTGTTGCGCCGCTCCAGCAGGTTGACGGTAAAGAACCAGGTTCCTCCGGGCCACCATGCCCGCCGCCAGTTGGCCATTCCTTGCCCCTTGCCTCAGTCGAAAAGCCAAGCATAGCCTTGTTGTCTATATAGCCAATCACGCGAATGTCCTATGACGCGAACGTCCGATTACGCGATCGTCCGATTACGCTTCGCTAATCGAACCTACACGCTGCATACAGGTATCGTGGCCGAGAGGCACAAACCCCAAGCTCCCGCCTGTCTGACTTACCTCGGCTGAAACGCCTTGACGAGAAATTCGATAAAGAGCCGCACGTTGCGGGACTGCTCCTTGTGGAAGGGGTAGACGGCGAACAGGGCGTGGGGGTCGGGTTGCCAGTCGGGGAGCAGTTTGACCAGGGTGCCGTCCGCCAGTTCGCTTGCCACGAACTCTTTGGGCACCAGGATCACCCCTAGCCCCTGCACCGCCGCCTGTTTCAGGGCGATGCCGTTGTTGGCGCAGAAGCTGGCGGGGGGCAGCTCCACCGCCACGCTCTCCGCGTCCCGGGTGAAGAACCACTTGTTGGGGGAGGAGGAGAGGCTGTAGCGCAGGCAGTTGTGGCCCTTGAGATCCGCCGGGTGGGCAGGCTGGCCCGCCTCTTTCAGGTAATCGGGGGCGGCGCAGAGCACCCGCTGCACCTCGCACAGGGGTTTGGCGCGCAGGGTGGAGTCCTCCAGGGTGCCTGCCCCCCGGATCACCACGTCCAGCCCCTGATCCACCAGATCCATGTAGGCGTCGCTCAGGATCACCTCGATGCCGATCTCCGGATAGCGGCGCTGGAATTCGCAGACAAGGGGGTTGAGCCGGATCAGCCCGTAGGACATGGGCATGCCGATCCTCAGCCTGCCCCTGGGGGTGAAGGAGGCGGCCATGATGGACTGGTCGGCGGCCTCCAGGCTGTCCAGCACGGCGCATATCTGGCCGTAATAGGCCATGCCCGATTCGGTGACGCTCAGCCGCCTTGTGGTGCGGTTGATGAGGGCAATGCCGAGAAAGGCTTCCAGCTCGTTGATGTTCTTGCTGACCGCCGCCTGGGAGAGGCGCAGGTCGTCCGCCGCCGCCCTGAAGGTGCCCATTTCCACCACCCGGCGAAAGACGTTCAGCGCCGTGATCTTGTTCATCCTGCCCCCGTTAATTCACTACTGGTAAATGATGGCGCCATCATTGCGCACTTTTATCACAATAGTGCGGTTCCCCGGGGTGTCCACCCCCCATCCCCCGCCAGACAGAGAGCTGCCCGTGGCAGACCGGCCCGGATCATGGCCCTCCGGGCGTGGCAGAGACGCAGACGAAAGAGAGGCGATGGGCCCCGGGCACCCCGGCCCCGAGGTGGCAGGCGTAGCAGGCATAAAAGCAGGCGGCAGGGCCCGGGCCCCGCCGCCAGATGGCACGCACCGGCTTACTGCACCTTGCCGGGGGCGGGGGGCAGGGTGATGCCGACATCGGCCCAGGGGTTGGTGCCAAGCAACTGGGCGTGGGGCACATCCGCCTGGTAGCGCATGGTGAATGCTCTGGGGCCGTGGGCGAAGGCCACCAGCAGCCCCTGTTTTGCATCCATCAACCCGGCGTGCATGCCCAGCCCGTGATAGCTGACTCGCACGGCCTTGTCCTCCAGGCCCACCTTGTCGATCTGGAAGCGGGCGATGCTGCCGTCTTTGAGGGTAAAGCCCCAGCGGAACGGCCCGCCGCTGACCACCGTCATCACCTCGTCGATGTCGGTGCCGTCCTCGGCGGAGTTGACGTGCATGCGGCCATATTTGCCCAGCACGGCGCTGCGGGTGCGCTCGTCCAGCGCCATCAGGTCATAGACCTTGGGGTAGGGGCCGACGCCGGTCTCCTCGGTGGCGACGCCGCCTCCTTGCACCGCGGGCTCGCGCCCTGCGAGCCTGGCCTGCTCCAGCAGCTCCCCCTGACTCAGGTTGAAGGCCGAGATCAGGGCGCCGTGCTCCGCTTTGGTCAACGCGCGGCGGTGGGAGGCTTCAAGCAGCGGCCTGGCGGCCTCGGGGATGTCGACGGTGACCACGTTGACGCCTATGGGGTTGAGCGCTTTGTTGACCGCCTCGACCCCGCTGACGGCGGGGCGGCCATCGCTGAACTGCACCGAGACCAGATCACCGGCGATGGTGTTGAAAGAGAGGGCCGAAGCGATAACGCCGGTCAGCAACGCGAGATGGGTGAGTTTCATACAAGACTCCTCGTTAAGGTTCGAGAAGCAGTCTAGGGCGGTGAAGTGTTCACTGAAATGGCGCTCGGCTGATATGAAAATTCACTGACAGTAATCAATAGCAGGGTTCATGGTGCGGGCACACCCGCCAGGTGAACCAGGCGCTCACTGCCGACGTGACGGGGGCAGGGCGGGTGAGCCGCTCCTGGCCGTCCAGGCTGCGTCACAGCCTGGGCAAATAAAGTACAAAAGGTGATGATCCAGTCATTAGAGAGATGCATATGCCTGTGGGGACCAATCAATGGAGAATGACCAGATGAAAGGGATTCAACGTTGTGCCGCACTCGCAATGATACTGGGTCTGGCTGCGTGCGGAGGCAGTGACAATGACAGCAGTTCGCCCAATGCCGCCATCAGGATCAGCCACCTGGCCCCCGATGCCCCCAGGGTGAATGTCAATGTCGATGGGGCGGCCTTGCTGACGGCCGTTGACTATGGCTCAAGCAGCGGGCTCAAGCCGATTGCGGCAGGCAGTCACGAGCTCGCGGTAGACGGCATACTGCCGGGCGGTACGACGACCGTCATAGGCCCGGTGTCGCTCGAGTTGAAGCCGGACACCCAGTACGACGTGCTGGCGGTCGGCAAGCTGGCGGGGAGCGGGGATAGTGCCTTTGGCCCTCTGGTGATTGAGCGGCCGAACCAGGCGCCCTCGGGCGGGGATATTCGCGTGCAGGTGCTGCATGCCGCGCCGACTGCCCCCGCCGTCGACGTCCATGTCACAGCTCCCGGGGCCGCGCTGACCAGCCCGACGCTGGCCAATATCCCCTTCAAGACCCATAGCGACCCCCTGACCCTGCCCGCGGGTGCATACCAGATCCGGCTGACCCTGCCGGGGAGCGCGGCCGCGGTGTATGACTCGGGCCCGCTGACCCTCGACGGCGGTAGCGACCTGCTGATCGCGGCGATCGACAACCTGGGGGCAGGGCCAAGCCCGGTCAAGCTGCTCGCCATCGACAGTGCTGGTGCCACCCCCATCCTGTCTGCCGATGAGCAGGCTCAGCTGAGGGTGGTTCATGCGGTTGCCGATGCCCCTGCAGTCGACATCCGGGTGAATGGCGTGGCCCCGACGGCGGCTCCGCTGCAAGGATTGGCCTTCAAGGGGGATACCGGGTATCTGGAGCTGGCCGCCGCCGACTATGACCTTGTGGTGACGCCGACCGGCGCGACTGCGCCCGAGGTGATCAACGCCAGCGACGTGCCGCTCAAGGCGGGCGCCCGCTACTCCCTGTTTGCCGTGGGCCAGTTGATGGGGCCATCCGGCGAGACCATAGAGCCGCTGTTGCTGACCGATACCGGTCGTTCGGTGGCGACAGAGGCGCAGCTTAGGGTACTTCATGCGGCCCCCACGGCCCCGGCGGTGGACGTCTACCTGACCGCGGGGACGGACATCGGCGGCGCGACTCCGGTGCTCAAGGCCGTGCCCTTCAAGGCAGACAGCGGTTATCTTGCCGTCGCCGCCGGAGACTACTTTGTCACCGTCACGGCATCGGGCGACAAGGCGCCGGTCATTGGCCCCCTGCCGGTCACCCTGGCCGATGGCCAGGTGCTGACCGCGGCGGCCCTGTCTGACAGTGTCGGCGGCGTGGATCCTGCGCTGCTGATCCTGGAGGACGTCGGCAGCAACTGATGCTCCGCCGCTGGCCAAAAGACCCATAGTGAAACCCAAACTGATGGCATCAGTTTGGGTTTTTTGATGGCGGGAAATCTTGAACGAATCGGGCAGGAAAACTGGGACATCCCTCTTGTTGTGCGTGTCGCCGCGGTTGGCGGTCGAGCACAAAAAGCTGGGTGTCCCAAGATGCATCCCAAGATGAAGGGTGTCGGCGAGGCGTTCGCCGACAGCTCAGTCAACGGCAAGCTGCCCAGTCGCCGGCGAGATCAGGCCCCCTGCCAGCGCTTGAACAGCACGCTGGCATTCACGCCGCCAAAGCCGAAGCCGTTGGAGATGGCGTGCTCTATCCGCATGTCACGGGCCGCGCCCCGCACTATGTCCACGCCGTCGGCGAGGGGGTCGGGTTGCTGCAGGTTGCGGGTGGCAGGCACCCGCTGATCGCGAATGGCCAGGGCGGTGAAGATGGCCTCTATGCCTCCGGCGGCCCCCAGCAGATGGCCGGTGGCGGACTTGGTGGAGGTCACCGCAATCTGGTGGTTGTCGCCAAACACGCCCTTGATGGCGGCGAGCTCCCCCCTGTCACCCACCGGGGTCGAGGTGGCATGGGCATTGAGGTGCTGGACATCCGCCCCCTGAATGCCGGCCTGCGCCAGGGCCGCCATCATGGCGCGGCGTGCGCCGTCGCCATCCTCCGGGCCGGCGGTGAGGTGATAGGCGTCGGCGCTGGTGCCGTATCCCACCAGCTCCACTATGGGGGTGGCGCCCCTGGCCAGGGCGTGCTCCAGGGACTCAATCACCAGGATCCCTGCCCCTTCGCCCATAACAAAGCCGTCGCGGTCGACATCGAACGGGCGGGAGGCCGCCTCGGGGTCATCGGCATAGGCGGATGACAGGGCGCGAGCGGCGGCAAACCCGCCGAGACTGACGCGATCTATGGTGGCCTCGGCCCCGCCACAGATGGCGATGTCTGCCTCACCGCAGCGAATGAGCCGGGCGGCGTCACCAATGGCCTGCACCCCGGCGGCGCAGGCCGTGACCGGTGCCCCGAGCGGCCCCTTGAAGCCGAAGTTGATGGAGACATGGCCCGCCGCCATGTTGACCAGGAACGAGGGGATGGTGAAGGGGGACAAGCGGCGTGGGCCCCGCTCATCCGTGGTGCGCACGGCCTCGACGATGGCGGGGAAACCGCCGATGCCAGAGGCGATGATGGTGGCGGTGCGCTCCTGCTCAGCTGCCGTCGCGGGGGCCCAGTTGGCTTGCGACAGGGCCTCCTTGGCCGCGGCAATGGCAAACAGGATGAAGCGATCCATCTTCTTCTGCTCCTTGGTCGACACCACGGCATCGGGGTCAAACCCGGCCAGGGGATCCTCGGCCAGGGAGGGCACCATGGCGCCCACCTTGGCCGCCAGCCCTTCGGTGAAGGCCTCCGGCAGGCGGCACAAGCCGGACTGGCCCGCCAGCAGCCGTTGCCACACGGTTTCCACCCCAGATCCAAGGGGGGTCACCGCGCCCATTCCTGTCACCACGATGCGAGTTGAGGTCATGACTCTGATTCCTGTTTCGAAGGGGGGTTGCCGCTCATCACGCCATTGGCATGGCACAGACGCTGCTTCATGCCGTCGCTGGCGGCCGGTCCCGGCACCAATCTGTGGCGCGAGGGGGAAATCTCCTGACCGGTGCGCCTGTCCACCAGCAGGGGCTCGACCAGCTCGCCCGTCTGGGCATCCCTCAGCTGGATGCTGGCCCCCTCGGGCGCCAGGTGGTTGTTGCCCCAGGTGAGCAGCGCGATCAGCACTGTGCTGAGATCCTGGCCGCGGGGGGTGAGCGCATATTCATAACGAGGGGGGCGCTCGGAGTAGAGCCGCTTCTCCATCAGGCCCCCCTCGACCAGGGCGCTCAGGCGCCGGGTCAGTATGTTGGGGGAGATGCCAAGGCTCTTTTGAAATTCATCGAAGCGCGACAGGCCATGCATGGCATCGCGGATAATCAGCAGACTCCACCATTCGCCGACGTGATCCAGGCTGCGGGCGATGGGGCACTGCTGTTCACTCAGACTCTTCTTGCGCATATGGGTCATCAGGTTACTTGCATAATGGAAGTAACCTTACGGCCCTTACTTCCATTATGCAAGTGACTCGTGTCATCCGGTGGCGGACGACATCTTGGGGATAGGAAAAGCTGGGAGTCAGAAACCCGGCCACCGACGGGGCGCGGCGGCCGGGTGAATTGTAAAGAGTAGGGTGACGGAAAACGGGATCAGCCTAGTCTAATCAACTCGATGGGGGCGTAGCGCTCTCGGGAGTTGGCCAGCAGCACGCACTTCTCGTGCTCCGCCTCATAGGGGGTCAGGTTGTCGGTGTGGGCCTCCTTGAGGGTGTCGACCGCGCCGGTGGCGGCGATCATGACGCGCTGGCCCAGGGTCAGCACATTGCGGTTTCGATCGTAGATCTTCATGGCATTCTCCTTTTCGGGTATGGGTCCCGGTTCGTGCCGGGACAGCGGGCTCCAGACTACGCCCATCAAAAAACGGGATGCCTGTCACAGATCAAAAAAATCGCAGAGGGGGCCGGGAGGGCCTGAACCGGGGCGCCCCGGGGGCGCGTCGCCTGCCACTCCCTGTCGCAGCCCGTGGCCGCTTTGTGTTGCCCCGGGCTCGAACCGGAAGGCGGATGCGCTATAGTGGAGGCCGCTCGCATTTCTGCCTTCAACCAACCGAGAGCCTGTTATGAACCGTGATATTGCCGCCCAGTTTATCAAGATGCTGACCAACCTGGACCATTGCCTCGCCAAGGCCGAGGCCCACGCCGAGGCGAAGAAATTCAATGTGGAGAACTTCCTCGGCGAGCGCCTGATCGTCGACATGCTGCCGTTTGCCAAGCAGGTGCTGATCTGCTGTGACAGCGCCCGCGCCGTGGTGGCCACCGCCAGCCTGAGCGAGCCGCCGGTGCTGGGAGATGATCCCAAGACCATGGCGGATCTGCGCGCCCACGTGGCCAAGACCATCGCCTATCTGGAGGGCAAGCTGGAGGCCGATTTCAGCCGGTATGCGAGCGGCCACTACTACCCCTACTGGGCGGGCGGCAAGGGGATGGACGGCCACAGCTGCGTGCACGAGTACGGCATTCCGAACTTCTACTTCCATCTGACCATGACCTATGCCCTGCTGCGCCAGGCCGGGGTGGATCTGGGCAAGCGGGACTATCTGGGCGGCCTGAACCTGCAATGAGTGCTGGGCATTGCACATGAAAAGAGCCTGCCATCCGGCAGGCTCTTTGCTTTTTGCGGGTCCGGCATCCCCGGGATGGCGCCGGGTCATTCGTTCGGGATCTCGGGCTCCACCAGGGCGGCGAGCTGCACCAGGGACTCCTGCCAGCCGAGGTAGCACATGGCCACCGGGATGAGCTCGGGGATCCCGGCCTGCTCTATCTCCAGGCTGGTGCCGCACACCACCTCGGTCAGGGTGATGGTGACCCTCATCTCCCCCGGCAGATTGGGGTCGTCGAAGCGATCCGTGTAGCGGATGCGTTTGCCCGGCTCCAGCTCCTGATATTCGCCGCCGAAGGCGTGGCTGTGGCCGGTGGCGAAATTCGAGAACGCCATGCGAAAGCTGCCGCCGACCCTGGCCTCCAGATGCGCCACCTTGCAGGTGAAGCCGTGGGGAGGCAGCCACTTGGCGAGGGCATCCCCGTCGATAAAGGCGCGATAGACCCGCTCTGGCGGGGCCTTGAGGACGCGATGCAGTGTGACAGTGCCTGTGCTCATGATGGATTCCTTCTCTGTGGTTCCGGAGCAAGGATAGTCGCCGCCGCCTGGGTTGGTGGCGGCCTGTGCCAAGGTGGGGGAGGAGGGCTCCCTCAGCCCCCCAGGGCTATGGTGACCAGCACGATGGCGACGCCGGCCGCGGCGAAGAGCACGCCGATAAGCCAAGGGCGCGGCGAGCCGGCATGGCGGGCCAGGCCATACCCTATTCCCATCAGCATGACGAGGGCGATGGCGTGGGAGAGGCGCAGGGCCGGCACCGGATCCGCCAGGAAGATGAAGGGCAGCAGCACGGGAAAGGTGGAGAGGAACACCATGAGGAAGACCCCCAGGCTGTTGAGCAGATCGTTCCAGCGGAAGATGGCGCCCTGGCTCAGCTCGGGGCGTTGGCGCAGGCGTGTCTGCCAGTCGCCGAGCTCGTCGTCGCGGCAGATCGCCGCAAGCGGGCCGGGCAGGGCATTACGCAGCGCCGCGATCCCCCTGTGGTCCCCCGACGGCAGCAGGTTGAGCCGTTGCAGCAGTCGCAGGGCGCGGCCGCGCTCGGTCAGGGTAGTGATGAGGTAGACGATGGCATCGATCATGCCCCAGGCGAGGTTGCAGCCGATGCCGGCGATCAGCAGATCTCTCACCTCGGCCCGGCCCGCTTCGAAAGCATTGAAGCCGCCGGTGAAGGTCAGCACCATCAGCAGGCCGAACAGGATCTCGGAATAGCGCGAGATGGGATCGAGGGGGGAAAAACGGGACTGGCTCATAGGGGGACCTCCATGTCCGTGAGATCATGAGCATGGGTCGGCCTCCTGGCCGGGTCAAGGCTGCCCGGCGCGTCCCTCGCGTCTGACTCCTTCGCTAACAGGATGATTTTCCGGGGGGATTGGCGAGGAGTTGATCAAGATAGAGGTTATTGTCGCCGTTCGCTCATATAATCGCCGCCATGCAAGCGACTCGGAAGGATTCGATGACACAGCTGATGGCGGCCCTGCTGGGGCTGTTTTACGCCGGCCTGATCTGGGCGGCGCCCGTCCCCTTCGTGGCCACCCCGGCCAGTTCCCCCACCACTCAGGCCAGGATGGAGCCGCTGCTCTCCTGGTTTACCGGGGAGTTCTCCAGCCAGGAGCAGGCCACCTTTGATGCCCGCTTCACCAGCGCCGAGCTGCGGCTGGTGGAGATCTGGCCGGGAGAGGGACCCTTTCGCTGGGTCTATGCGGAGCAGTTCCTGACAGAGCGGGCGCTGCGGCCGTTTCGCCAGCGCATCTACCGTTTCTCCCCGCTGCCCGATGGCCGCATCCTGATGGCGGAGCTGACCATGCCGAGGGCCACGGATTTCGCCGGCGCCTGGCGCCAGCCCGAGCTGCTCGATTCCCTCACCCCGCAGCAGCTCTCCCTGCGCGAGGGGTGCGAGATCTGGCTGACCCGCCAGCCGGGGGGAGACTACAGGGGGCACACCCAGGTCGGTCACTGTGCCACCGACTTTGGCGGTGCCACCACCCTGGTGCAGTACCTCTGGATCGGGCCGGACAGCGTCAGGCTGCTGGACAGGGCCTATGACAATGGCACCCGCCAGCGCTGGGGCAGCCCGGGGGAGGGTTATGTCTATCTGCGCAAGGGCACTCGGCGCGGGGAGTAGCGACTCAGGCTGGGAGATCCAGCTCGCGGCGATGCTCGCAGAGATAGTCGATGAGCAGCCGCAGGCGCAGCGGCATGGGCTCCCGGGCCGGATAGAGCAGGTTGACCGGGCGCGGGGCGGGCAGGGCGTGGGAGAGGATCTCCACCAGGGCGCCGCTGGCCAGCGCCTCCCTCAGCAGGGCGCGCGGTTGCAGCACTATGCCCGCATGGTGCAGGGCGGCCATCTTGAGGGCGCCGCCATGGTTGCTGACGAAGGGGCTGTCCCACAGGTGCAGCTGGTCGAGGGGAAACTCGCCGGCGAGGTTCGACTGGCTCAGCCAGGGGGTGAAGCCCAGGCAGTGGTGCCGGGCCAGCTCCGCCAGCTCCCGCGGGGTGCCGTGCCGCTGCAGGTAGCGGGGTGAGGCGCAGAACACCGGAACCGACGTCGCCATGGGCCTGGCGATGAAGGCGGCATCCTTGGGGGCGCCGACCCGGAAGACGAGGTCGAAGCCGTCCCCCGTCACGTCGACCAGCAGGTCCGAGAGGTCCAGCTCGATGCGGATCTGCGGGTAGTGCGCCATGAAGCGGCACAGCAAGGGGGTCAGCCGGTAGGTGCCGAAGGTATAGGGCGCGCTGATGCGGATCTTGCCCGTCGCCTGACCAGTGTGGGCCTGGGTGTTCTGCTCCAGCTCCCGGTAGTGCTGCAACAGGCTCTGACAGCCGGCGAGGTACTCCCGACCCGCCTCGGTCAGGCTCTGGCTGCGGGTATTGCGGTTCAGCAGGCGGGAGCCGACCCTGGCCTCCAGCCACTTGATGTACTTGCCTATCATGGCCGGCGTCATCTCGAAGCGTTCCGCCACGGCGCTGAAGCTGCCTGCCCGGGCGACGTCGACGAAGATCTCGATGGCGGTGAGGCGGTCCATTCCAAACTCCTGGTTTATAAAGCCCGTCGCCACTATGTCTGGCAGGAGAAACGGCTGTCAATATACTGGATGGCAGCCGTTCGACACTGGAGTCTTCCGATGAGCCCCGATTATTATGCCCTCTACCTGCTGCTTGCCATCGGGACCGTGCTCACCTCCGGCCCCGCGGTGATCTACACCATAGGCAACACCCTGACCCGGGGCAGCCGCCATGCCATCGCCGGGTTCTGCGGCGTGGCGACGGGCATATTGCTGGTGGCGGCCATGGCCTCGCTGGTGGTGATCTGGTTTACCCGCTGGCTGGCCACAGGCCAGCAGATCCTCACCCTGGGGGGCGCCTGTTACCTCTTCTATCTCGGGGTGAGCGCCTGGCGCCAGCGGGCGTCGAGCCCGGTGATGGGGGCCGTCTCGGAGCGGGATTGCCGGCGCAGCTTCCTCAAGGGGGCGCTCATCAGCCTGCTCAACCCCAAGGCCATCATCTTCTTCACCAGCCTGTTTCCCCAGTTCATCGACTTTCGCCAGGGGGCGTCGGGGCAGTGCCTGTTGCTGGCGCTCACCTTCAGCGCCGTGGTGCTGGTGGTGCATGGCGGCTACTGTCTGGTGTTTCGCTGGGTGGGGGCGCAGGGCTTTGGTCAGCGCTTCGCCAGGGGGATCAACCGGGTGTCGGCACTGATGTTCATCGGCTTCTCCCTGCTGCTGTTGCTGCGGCTGTGGGGATGAACGGCCTGCCCGAGCCGGTCAGGCCCCGGGCCAGTGCGTCTGCAGGTCGAGGAGGATGGAGAGGCTGACCGCGCCGAACAAGAGGCCGGTGACCAGGTTGAGGGGGCGCTGGATGCGGCCGAGCAGGCGCTGGGCCCGGGCGGTGGAGAGGCTCCAGGCCAGGGCGCCGAACCAGAGGAGGGAGAGCAGGAACAGCTCCAGGATCAGCAGACCCCGGGTCAGGCCGTCTACCTGGGGCGTCACCATGGCGGCCAGCAGTCCCATGAAGAACAGCAATGCTTTGGGGTTGAGCAGATTGGTGGCCAGCCCCCGTCTCACCCCCTTGCGCCAGCCCTGCCGCTCGTTGCCTGCCTGCAGCGCCAGATCTCCCGCCCCCTGCCAGGCCGCCTTCAGCGCCCCCCAGCCGAGCCACCCCAGATAGAGGGCCCCCACCAGTTTCACCGCGAGGAACAGCCAGGGCTGGCTTGCGATCAGCAGGCTGATGCCGGTCAGGCTCAGGGTGGCGTGGAGCAGGATGGCGAGCGCGATGCCGAGCGCCGCCCCGAGGGCGGTGGGGCGATGCAGGCTGGTGCGCAGGATGAGCGCGAAATCCGGGCCCGGGCTCGCCAGGGCGACGAGATGGACGAGCCCCAGGGTCAGAAACAGGCTGGTAAACATAAAGACCTCGGATAGCGGTATGGAGGTGACAGCATGGGGCAGGACGGGGGTCGCCGGATTGTAAAAGATTGCAGGCGTGACTCCTCAGGTCGGCTGCATCTGCTGGCGATACTCCGCCGGGGTGAGCCCGAAGGCCTGGCGAAAACCGTGGTGGAAGTGGCTCTGATCGAAGAAGCCGACCGTCAGTGCCACCTCGCTTACCGGCAGGCCGCCACCGAGCAGGCGCTTGCCCTGTTCCAGACGCAGTCGCTTGAGCCAGGCGTAGGGGGTCATGCCGGTCTTCTTCTTGAACTGGCGCAGGAAGGCGAAGCGATCCAGCCCGAACAGGGCGGCGAGATCCTCCAGGCTGTGGCGCTCGTCCAGCCGGGCCAGCAGATGGTCGCGCAGGTATCTGAGCTGGGGATCCGCCAGGGCGTGGCGCTCGGGGGCGAGCCGGAACAGTTCGCCGAGCAGGGCGAGCAGCTGGCTCTCCGCCAGCAGGCCGTCCGGCTTTGGTTGATCCAGATACATGTGCAGCCGGGCAAAGCCCTGATAGAGGTCGGGGCGACTCTGCAACCCCTTGTCGAAGAAGGGCTCCGGGTGTTCCGGCAGCCAGCGGGCCAGCTGCTCCGGCGCGATGGCGAAGACCCGCACCTCGTACCCTTCCGGCAGCAGGCTGAGGCCATCGTGCATCTCGTCCGGGTTGACGGTGGAGAGCTCGCCGCGCACCAGGTGGTGGCTGTTGCCCTTGTGGATGAACTTCTGGCCGCCCCGCTGCACCAGACCGATGTGGTAGTCCAGGTGCACGTGGCGGCCGTAGCTGAACTCCCTGTGGTGGGAGTGGGAGAGTTCGACCCCCGGCAGCAGCCGGGATTGCCAGTAGTGGATGCGGGATTGGGGTGCGCTCATGGCCTATTGATACCCCAAAACCCGATCCCTGGCTTGTAGATTATTGCGCCGGCTTCTGCCTGCCGTTGCGCAGCCCGTCCAGGCTGAACAGCACCAGGGCGCTCCAGATGCAGCCGAAGGTGATCATCTTGTCCAGCGCCAGCGCCTCCCCGTACAGGGTCACCGCCAGGATGAACATCAGGCTGGGGCCTATGTACTGGAAGAAGCCCAGGGTGGAGAGCTTGAGCCGGGTGGCCGCCGCGGTGAAGCAGAGCAGGGGCGCCGTGGTGACGGCACCGGCGGCGATGAGCAGCAGGTTCAGGTGCCAGTCGTTTTGCGTGAGGTGGCTGGTGGGGCTGTCGGCGATGCCCCACAGATAGAAGGCGGCCGGCGGCAGCATGATCAGGGTCTCGATGAGCAGGCCGGTCAGCGCGTCCAGGGCCAGCTTCTTGCGAATGAGGCCATAGATGGCGAAGCTCGAGGCCAGCACCAGGGCTATCCAGGGCAGGGAGCCGAAGGCGATGAGCTGGATGGCGACCCCGATGACGGCGAGCCCGACCGCCCACCACTGCAACCGGCGCAGCTGCTCGCTCAGGAACAGCATGCCGAGCAGCACGTTGAACAGGGGGTTGATGTAGTAGCCCAGGCTCGCATCCAGCATGTGGCCGTTGTTGATGGCCCAGATGAACAGCAGCCAGTTGCCGCCAACGGTGACCGAGGTGAAGGCCAGGGTGAGCAGCACCTTGGGCTGGCGCAGCACCGCCTGCACCTTGTGCCACTGGCGGCCGAGCAGGACCAGCACCATCAGCAGGGCGCAGGACCAGATCATGCGGTGGGTCAGGATCTCGGCGGCCGGCACGGCGGAGAGCGTCTTGAAGTAGATGGGAGCCAGGCCCCAAAGGGTATAGGCGCCGAGGGCATAGAGGACGCCCTGGCGCTGGATCTGTTGTTGCATGCGGATAACCTTCACTGGAGAGCGGATGTAGGGAAACATCGCAAAAGTGCAGTGTAGCCATCCTTTTGGGGGGAAAGAAGTCAATAAATGGGTCTGAGGGGATTTTGACAGCAGAAACAGGGTCAGCGACCGCCCCCGCGGCGGATCTTGTCCACGTCCATCAACAGCCACAGCATCAGGGCGATGGCGGAGATCCAGGGCCCCCAGGTCACATAGGCTTCACCCTGACCCAGCACGAAGAACAGGAGCGGCAGTCCCACCACCAGAAACAGTACACTTCCCAGAAAAAACAGCATTTTTATCTTTAAATTGAACGGCTTGCTATTTGACGATTATATCGATTAGGGCCCGCGATGAAAGGGTAAAAATGAAAAAGGAGGATTTCTCCCCCTTTGTCGCCGGATCTCGTCATATTCGATGCTAATCGAGCTGGATCCAGGTGCTTTTCAGCTCGGTATACTTCTCCAGGGCATGCAGGGACTTGTCGCGGCCGTTGCCGGACTGCTTGAAGCCGCCGAACGGCATGGTCATGTCGCCCCCGTCCCAGTTGTTGACGAAGACGGTGCCGGCGCGCAGGGCGCGGGAGCCCTTGACCGCCTTGTTGAGATCCGCCGTCCAGATCGCGGCGGCCAGGCCGTAGTCGGTGTCGTTGCCAAGGGCGATGGCCTCGTCCAGGGTGTCGAAGCCGGTCACCGCCAGCACGGGGCCGAAGATCTCCTCGCGGAAGATCCGCATCTGGGGCGTCACCTCGTCAAAGATGGTGGGCTCGATGTAGTAGCCGCCGCTCTCGATCCGGGTGCGCTTGCCCCCCAGCAGCAGCCTGGCCCCCTCCTGCTGGCCTATGGTGATGTAGTTCAGCACCTGCTCCATCTGGATGCTGTCCACCATGGCGCCGATGCGGGTGGCGGGATCGAGGGGGTTGGACGAGATCCATTCGCGGGCGTGGGCCAGCAGCCGCTCCATGAACTGCGGCTTGATGCTGTTCTGCACCAGCAGGCGGGAGGCGGCGGTGCACACTTCCCCCTGGTTGTAGAAGATGGCGCCGGCCGCGCTTTTGGCGGCGGCATCCAGATCCGGCGCGTCAGCCAGTATGATGTTGGGGCTCTTGCCGCCGCACTCCATAAAGGCGCGTTTCAGATTGGATTTCCCGGAGCACTGTACCAGGTGCTTGCCGATGCGGGTGGAGCCGGTGAAGGTGATGCAGTCCACGTCCATGTGCATGGCGAGCGCCTCGCCCACCGTATGGCCGAAGCCCGGCAGCACGTTGAAGACGCCGTCCGGGATGCCCGCCTCCTTCGCCAGACCCGCGATGCGCAGGGCGGTGAGGGGGGACTTCTCGGAGGGCTTGAGGATCACCGAGTTGCCGGTGGCGAGCGCCGGACCCAGCTTCCAGCAGGCCATCACCAGGGGGAAGTTCCAGGGGACGATGGCGGCCACGACGCCGAGGGGCTCGCGGGTCACCAGGGCCAGGGCGGACTCCTCCACCGGGGCGACCTGATCGTAGATCTTGTCGATGGCCTCGGCGTTCCAGGCGATGCAGTTGGCCGCGGCGGGGGCGTCATAGCCCATGGCGTCGCCGATGGGCTTGCCCATGTCCAGGGATTCCAGCAGTGCCAGCTCCACCTGGTTGAGCCGCATCAGCTCGGCGAAGCGCTGCATGATGAGCTTGCGCTGCTTGGGGGAGAGGCCGCACCAGCGCTTGTCGTCGAAGGCGGCACGGGCGGCTTGCACCGCCAGCTCGGCGTCGGCGGCGTCGCAGGAGGCGACCCGGGTCAGCAGCTTGCCGTTGGCCGGGTTGATGCAGTCGAAGGTGGCGCCGTTGACGGCGTCCCGGTAGCTGCCGTCGATAAAGGCTTGCGAGGGCAGGGTCAGATGGGCGGCCTTGTGTTGCCACTGGGCCAGGGTCAGGTCACTCATGTTCACTCCTTGAACCGGCAGAAAGTCAGTCTCCGCGTATCAATATGCTAAACATCCTGCCGGTTGTAAATCCATCTTGTAACAATTCATTAAACACCTTGCCCCTCTGATCGCCTCGGCGGCTCCCGGAAACTGGCCGGGGCGCCCAAGTCGGGATTGGCATAATCCCCTGGTCCGCCGAGTGTCAGAAGCTGGCGGGGGTGTTGGCGGAGATCAGCACGCACTCCTGATCCCCCACGTTGCGAAAACGGTGGGGGGTGCGGCTGTCGAAGTAGTAGCCATCCCCCGGTGCCAGCAGGTGAACCTGCTCGCCCACGGTGACCTCCACCTGACCCCGGATGACGATGCCGCACTCTTCCCCCTCGTGACTCAGCATGTCGTCGCCGGTGTCGGCCCCCGGGGGCAGTATCTCCTGCATCATGCCGATGGCGCGGTTGGCGCGGCTGTGGCCCACCAGGCGGTAGCTGATGGGATGGGTGCCGAGATCCGGCATGTCGTCCGCACGGAAGATCACCTCGGAATCCATCTCCGTCTCGTCGGTGAAGAAGCTGGCCAGGGACATGGGGATGCCTTCCAGCACCTTGCGCAGGGAGGCCACCGAGGGGCTCACCTGATTTTTCTCGATCTGGGAGATAAAGCCGTTGGTCACACCGGAGCGTTTTGCCAGCTCGCGCTGGGAGAGGGCCGCCTTGGTGCGAACCGCCTTGAGGCGGTGACCGATATCCATCGATAGACACTCCTTGACTGTTTACTATTATTAAAATTGTGTTAAATATCTTATACCACCCCTGAGGGGTGACACCAAGCCGGGCGATAAAAGCCCGTTTTTATGGATTCAGGTGTTTAATTTAATAGGCATGAGCCGGGTGTTACTAAACGCCTTAAGGATGAGGTGACCATGAAACCTGTCAGCGACATCAATACCCCCGACATGTCCGCATTCTGGATGCCGTTCACCGCCAACCAGCAGTTCAAGGCGGCGCCGCGCATCCTGAAGTCGGCAGAGGGGATGTATTATCACTCAGAGGATGGCCGCAAGATACTGGATGGCACTGCCGGACTCTGGTGTTGCAACGCGGGCCATGGTCGGCGCGAGATTGCCGAGGCGGTCTCCCAGCAGATCTCCCACCTCGACTTTGCCCCCACCTTCCAGATGGGCCACCCCCTGCCGTTCGAGCTGGCCAACCGGCTGGTGGAGATCGCCCCCAAGGGCTTCGGCCACGTCTTCTATACCAACTCCGGATCGGAGTCCGTCGACACCGCGCTCAAGATCGCCCTGGCCTGGCAGCGGGCGCGGGGCCAGGGCACCCGCACCCGGCTCATCGGGCGCGAGCGCGGCTACCACGGGGTCGGCTTTGGCGGCATCTCGGTGGGGGGCATTCCCGGCAACCGCAAGTGGTTCGGCTCCCTGCTGACCGGGGTGGATCATCTGCCCCACACCCTCAACATAGGGAAAAATGCGTTCACCAAGGGGCTGCCAGCAGAAGACCTCACCCTGGCCGATGAACTGGAGAAGATCGTCTTCCTGCACGACGCCAGCAACATCGCGGCGGTCATCGTCGAGCCCATCGCCGGCAGCACAGGCGTCATCATGCCCCCCAAGGGCTACCTCAAGCGCCTTCGGGAGATCTGCACCAGGCACGGCATCCTGCTGATCTTCGACGAGGTGATCACCGGTTTCGGCCGCCTCGGCTCCCCCTTCGCCGCCCAGGAGTTCGACGTCATCCCCGACATGATCACCTGTGCCAAGGGGCTCACCAACGGCGCCATCCCCATGGGGGCCGTGCTGGTGCAGAACCATATCTATGACGACATGATGGCGGCGGGCAAGGGGGCCATCGAGCTGTTCCACGGCTACACCTACTCGGGTCACCCGGTGGCGGCGGCTGCGGGTCTGGCGACCCTCGAGATCTACCGCAGCGAAAACCTGCTGACCCGGGCCGCCGATCTGGCGGGCTACTGGGAGGAGGCTGCCCATTCCCTCAAGGGCTGCAAGCACGTGAAGGATGTGCGCAACTACGGCCTGGTGGCGGGCATCGAGCTGGAATCCATGCCCGATGCGCCGGGCAAGCGGGCCTACGAGGTGTTCGTGCGCTGCTTCGAGAAGGGGGCGCTTATCCGGGTGACCGGCGACATCATCGCCCTGTCGCCCCCCCTCATCATAGAGCGCAGCCAGATCGACGATCTCTTCACCCTGCTGCAGGACGCCCTGCAGGCCCAGGACTGACCCCTTTATCACGCAGGATGGCGCCCGCCCCGGGCGCCATCTCCCTGTGCCGCCCCCGGCGCGGCGAGGACGGATGACCCATCACGGAGGATTTATGAGTTACAGGATCGACAACTTCATCGACGGCGAGACGACCGAGAGTCGCAGCGAGCGTTTCGGCGCCATCTTCAATCCGGCCACCGGCCAGCAGCAGGGCTCCGTCGTTCTCAGCACCGCCGATGAGTGTGCCGAGGCGATTGCCTGCGCCGAGCGCGCCTTTGCAGACTGGTCCCAGACCCCGCCCCTGGTGCGGGCCCGGGTGCTGTTTCGCTTCAAGGAGCTGATGGAGCAGCACAGGGACGAGCTGGCCCAGCTCATCAGCCGCGAGCACGGCAAGGTCTTCTCCGATGCCCAGGGGGAGCTGACCCGGGGGCTGGAGGTGGTGGAGTTTGCCTGCGGCATTCCCCATCTGCTCAAGGGGGAGCACTCCCTCAACGTGGGCCGCGGGGTCGACAGTCACTCCATGATGCAGCCGGTGGGGGTCTGCGCCGGCATCACGCCGTTCAACTTCCCGGCCATGGTGCCGCTCTGGATGTTCCCGGTGGCCCTGGCCTGCGGCAACACCTTCATCCTCAAGCCCTCGGAGAAGGATCCGTCCCTCTCCCTGCGCATGGCCGAACTGCTCAAGCAGGCGGGCCTGCCGGACGGAGTGCTGAACGTGGTCAACGGCGACAAGGAGGTGGTGGACGTGCTGTTGACCGACCCCCGGGTCGGCGCCGTGTCGTTTGTCGGCTCCACCCCCATCGCCCAGTACATCTATGCCACCGCCTCGGCCCACGGCAAGCGGGTGCAGGCCCTGGGCGGCGCCAAGAACCACATGGTGGTGATGCCGGATGCCAATCTGGATCAGGCGGTTTCCGCCCTGATGGGGGCCGCCTATGGCGCGGCCGGCGAGCGCTGCATGGCGATCTCGGTGGCCGTGGTGGTGGGGGAGCAGACCGCCGATGCCCTGGTCGCGAAGCTCTCGCCCCTGGTGGCGGCCCTGCGGGTCGGCCCTGGCCTGGGCCAGAGTCCGGAGAACGAGATGGGGCCCCTCATCAGCCGGGAGCACCTGGCCAAGGTGCGCGGCTACGTGGATCAGGGGGTGGCCGAGGGGGCCGAGCTGGTGGTGGATGGTCGCGGTGTCAGCCATGGGGAAGGCTACTTTATCGGAGGCAGCCTGTTCGATCGGGTCGGCCCCGAGATGCGCATCTACCGGGAGGAGATCTTCGGCCCCGTGCTCGCCATAGTGCGGGCGCCGGACTACGAGACGGCGCTCCAGCTCATCAACGAACACGAGTACGGCAACGGCACCGCCATCTTCACCGGTGACGGCGATACCGCAAGGGACTTCACCACACGGGTTCAGGTCGGTATGGTAGGGGTGAACGTCCCCATTCCGGTGCCCATGGCGTTTCACAGCTTCGGTGGCTGGAAGCGGTCCATCTTCGGGCCGCTCAACATGCACGGGCCGGACGGGGTGCGTTTCTACACCCGGATGAAGACGGTGACTGCCCGCTGGCCCCAGAGCCTGCGCGCCGGCGCCGAGTTCTCCATGCCGACCATGAAGTGAGCCGCCGGCTCGCTGCCATGGCCTTATTCTCTTGCCCCCGCAGGCCGCCGGTCTGCGGGGGCGCTTCTGTCAAGGAGTAACAGATGCGACTGGGTATTCTCGATTGTGACCGGCTGGACCCCGATTTGGTGGGGGATTTTGGTCCCGTTTACTCCGAGATGTTTATCAAGGGTTTCCGGGCGCTGGCCCCCGAGCTGGAATTCCGGGTCTGGTCCGCCCTCGACGGCGATCTGCCCCCGGATCTGACCGAATGCGATGCCTGGCTCATCACCGGCTCGCGCCACGATGCCTACAGCGACATCCCCTGGATAGTGGCGCTGCGCGACTGGATCCGCCGTGCCCACGACGCCAACGTCAAGCTGGCCGGGGTCTGCTTCGGCCACCAGGTGATCGCCCAGGCCCTGGGAGGGGAGGTGATGAAGTCCACCAAGGGGTGGGGGCTAGGGGTGTCGGTCCATGCCATGCAGACGACGAAACCCTGGATGGCACCCGGGCTGGACACCATCCGGATCCTGGCAAGCCACCAGGATCAGGTGGAGCAGCTGCCGCCGGGGGCGACCCTGCTGGCGGGCAACGACTTCTGCCCCAACTTCATGTTCCTGCAGGGGGATCACATCGTTGCCATCCAGGGCCACCCTGAGTTTTCGGTGGAGTACAACCGGGCCCTGATCGAGCGGCGACGGGATAGATTGCCCGATGCGCACTACCAGAGCAGCCTCTCCTCCCTGGAGGGGGAGGTGGACTCCGCCACCATGATGCAGTGGCTGCTGCAGTTCCTCGGCATACTGCCGGTCGGGGCCGCACAAGGCTGAGCTCCCGTTTGTCATATCCACCGCGCTGATGCTAGATTTTGTAGCAAAATGAAGGATCAAGCGGCGATATGCCCAGCTCGGATGATACACTGGCCGCCATCTTTGGCGGCCTTGTCCATGCACGACAGCCGCGCCAGCCTGTGAGGGTGCAACCTTGAAACTACAGCAGTTGAAGTATCTGATCGCGGTGCGGGACCACAATCTCAACGTCTCCGTCGCCTCCGATGCGCTCTATACCAGTCAGCCTGGGGTGAGCAAGCAGATCGGCTTGCTGGAGAGCGAGCTGGGGGTGCGCATCTTCGAACGCCGCGGCAAGCACCTGCACCGCATCACCCCGGTGGGGGAGGAGATCATCAAGTGTGCCGAGGCCATGCTCAACATCGAGAGCAAGATCAAGGCCATCTCCCGGGAGTACCTGGATCCGACCGTGGGGACCCTCAACATCCACACCACCCACACCATAGCGCGCTACCTGCTGCCGAAAAGCGTCACCTACTTCACCAAGAAGTACCCCAAGATCTCGTTCCACCTGCATCCCGTGATGTCGGCCACCAAGGAGCAGATCAGCAAGGGGTATTCGGATTTTTCCATCGTGGCCCACGAGATAGGCTTCGACAAGGAGCTGATCGCGCTGCCCGCCTACCTCTGGACCCTCTCACTGGTGGTGCCCCAGGATCACCCCCTGGCCAAGGTGAAGAAGCCGACCCTGGAGCAGCTCTGCCAGTACCCCATCCTGAGCTACGAGAGCGGCGCCACCGGGCGCCAGGTGCAGGACAGGGTGTTCCAGGCCGCCGGGCTCACCCCCAACTACTACATGACGGTGATGGATGCCGGCGTCATCAAGCGCTACGTGGAGCTGGGCTTCGGCATCGGCATCATCTCGTCACTGGTGGCCAACGATCACGATGCCCCCGGCCTCGTGGCCATCAACCTGGAGCACCTGTTCGAGCCCTGCCCGGCCCAGATCTGCTTCAGCAAGAGCATCCTCCTGCAGAACTACATGTATGACTTCATCAGCTCCTTCTCCCCCCACCTCACCAAGGAGATGATCCAGAACGTGATGCAGCAGCCGACCCAGGCGCGCATCGACGAGCTGCTGGCCGGGGTGGAGCTGCCCGTCTACTGATCCCGCTTCCGTCTCTGTGCCGGCACCCCGGGTGCCGGCCTCCTCCCGCCGAGGTTCCCATGTCCCGCATCCTGCTGCTCGCCAATCTCAACTGTGATCACGTGCTCTCCCTGGCCGAACCCCTGGTGGCGGGGGCGCGGCTGCAATACGTGGATCAGGGCCGCCGGCTCGGCGGTGGCGCCGCCAACACCGGCATCGGCCTGGTGTGGGCGGGACACGAGGTTATCATTGCCTCCCGGGTCGGGCTGGACGAGACCGGTGACTGGCTGCTGGAGCAGGCGGCCTCATACGGCCTGGATTGCAGCCATGTGGAACGATTTGGTGGCGAGACGGGGGAGCTGCTGGTGCTGGTGGATTCCACCGGCGAGCGCACCATACTCCGGCGGCCACGCCGTCCGGATCTGCCCGGGGATCTGCCGACCGAGGGGGTGGACTGCCTCTACGTGAACTACCCCGGCACCGCCATCATCGGCTACATGCGCCAGATGCTCGCCAAGAGCTTCGTGGTGGCCCAGTATCCCAAGGGCGGGCAGGCCCGCCGCCCCTGTCACGTGCTGGTGGCCTCCCGCTCCGATCTCGCCGAGGTGGCCGACCCCTGGCTGCATGCCCGCCAGCTCGCGGGGGATCAGCTGGAATGGCTGGTGCTGACCGAAGGCAAGGCGGGGGCCCTGGCCATCCACGGCGAGGAGCGGGTCAGGGTGGCGGCGCGACCGGTCTCGGTGGTGGACACCACGGGGGCGGGGGATGCCTTCGCCGGCGGCCTCATCCATGGGCTGGCGCGGGGCATGGCGATGGGGGATGCGTTGCAGTGCGCGGTGGACTGGGGTGCCTTCGCGGTGGCCTCCGAGAGCTCCATCCCCTCCCAGGCCCTGAAAGCCTGGCTGAAACACCCCCACTGACAGCCCGCTCGCCACCCAGTGGCCCCGTGCCTGCCGATGGAATTTAGCCGCCGGAAATGGCCAAAACCCCGCTCCGAGCCGGCAAGTTTGCGATCAATCAAAGAAAGTGTCGATTTATGTACATCTTCGTCGACACCCGCCAGAGCTGCTCTTAACCTTGTCACTCCACGACCCGGCTGAAGAAGCGACACCTGTGCGGGCGCACGTGCAGTCTCACCTCTCTGGCCACCGGCTGTCGTCCTGATTTCTGGCTTGTAGTAAGAGGCAAGTGCGACCATGCAACTGACACGATTTACCGACTACGCCCTGCGTACCCTGACCTTTCTGGCCATCCAGCCCGGTGATCGTCTGTCGACCATCACGGAAGTGGCCGACACCTTCGCCATCTCCCGCAACCACGTGGTCAAGATAGTGCATCAGCTCGGCATCAAGGGGTACATCGAGACGGTGCGTGGCAAGCATGGCGGCATCCGTCTCGGCCGTGCCGCCGTCTCCATCAACCTGCGGGACGTGGTGATGGACATGGAGCACGTGCTCTGCCCGGTGGACTGCAAGCGCGAGAACTGCCGCCTCTCTGGCGGCTGCCGCATCCAGGGCATCTTGCGCCGCGCCATGAACGCCTTCCTCGAGGTGCTGGGGGAGTACACCCTGGCGGATGCGGTGCGGGATCCCACCCGCCTGTGCCACCTGCTTGGCATCGAGCAGGAGAATATCCTGACCATGGCCTAGGGCCACGGCGGATCGGGGGCCTTCGGGCCCCCGAGTCTTTTCTGGGGCGGCGATCCTGCGGGGTTCAGTGCTGGGGAATCAGGGTGATGGCGCCGTGCAGGCAGGCGAGGCCGCAGGCGCCACAGCCGTCGCAGGCGGCCATGTTGACACTCACCCCCTCGCTGCCGACCTTGATCGCCTGCTGGGGGCAGGCGTCCTCGCACAGCAGGCAGTAGAAGCCCTGACGGGCCTGGCAGCTCGCCTCTATCCTGACCCGGGTCTGCACCTGGCGGCCGAGGCGCAGGTCCAGCGCCCCCGTGGGGCAGGCCCTGGCACAGCTGCCACAGTAGCTGCACTGGCCGCAGGCGAGATCCAGCACCGGGGTGCCTGCGACTGGGGTGCCGGCATAGTCGGGCCGATCGGCGGGTTTGAGCAGGCCGTTGGGGCAGGCCTTGAAGCAGTCGCCACAGCGGTTGCAAAGGGTGAGGAACTGGGACTCTTCGATGGCCCAGGGCGGGCGGGCCTCATGGCAAACCACGTCCGGTTTGCGGGGGCCCCCCAATGCGTGTGCCAGCCAGTGACAGAAAAAATGAGTCATGCTCACCCCTATACCTATTAGGGGTTAATTTTATCGAGTTTTCGTTGGGCAAGCCAGAGAATAGCGCGGGGCAGGATCGCAAGCCGGGTTGCCCTTGTGTAAGCTAGGCGGGTCTTTTTGCGGGATTGAATGAACTCATGTGGCTATTTCTGTGGCGTGCTTCTCTGCTCTATGTCTTCCCCCTGCTGATGTGGGCCTACTGCCATCTCAAGGGTATCGAGTTCAGCGAACTCGATACCGGGGTCAACAGCCACAAGTGGGTGGTGCTGGCGGCCTACCTGCTCTACGTGCTGCTCTGGCTGTTGCTCAACCGCTATCTCGAACTCTTCCTGCGCCAGCGGGAGCGCCGATGATGCCCGCACTCGGCCTGCAGCCAGGGTACCGCCGATGAGCTCGCTGCTGACCTGGTGGCCGGCCGTGCTGGCGGCGCTGCTGGCCCTGTTGCTCGGCTGGCTGGCGGGGCGCCGCAGTGGCCGGGAAGAGGTCCTGCTGCTGGAGGAGCGCCATCAGGTGCTGCAGGACAGGCTGGACGAATCCCAGGACGAGAAGATGCTGATCCAGCAGAAGCTGGACCAGCAGCAGACCCTGCTGCTCAAGCTCACCGCCCGCCTCAAGGAGGCCGAGGCGACCCTACGCAGCGAGCGCCTCGCCAGCGCCGAGAAGCTGCAGCTGCAGCAGGAGGCGGAGGCGCGGCTGAGCCAGCAGTTCGAAAATCTGGCCAACCGTATCTTCGAGCAGAATGCCGGCAACTTCCGCGAACTGAACCAGAACAGCATGGATCTCCTGCTGACTCCGCTCAAGGAGCAGCTCGAGGGGTTCCGCCGCCAGGTGGGGGAGACCCACGCCCAGGAGACGGCCCAGCGCCACAACCTCAAGTTCGAGCTGGAGCGCCTGGCCGAGCTCAACGCCCGCATGACGGAAGAAGCCGCGGCCCTGACCCGCGCCCTCAAGGGGGACAGCAAGCAGCAGGGCAACTGGGGCGAGGTGGTGCTGGCTCGCATCCTCTCCGAGTGCGGCCTGCGGGAGGGCCACGAGTACCACACCCAGGTGAATATCGAGGTGGACAAGGGCAGGCGCTACCAGCCCGACGTCATCGTCCACCTGCCCCAGGAGAAGGACATCATCATCGACGCCAAGGTGTCCCTGACCGCCTACGAGCGCTGGTACAACGCGGGCGACGAGCTGGAGAGGGCGGTGGCGCTCAAGGAGCACGTCGCCTCGGTGCGCAACCACATCCGCGAGCTGGGGCGCAAGGATTACCAGCAGCTGCCCGGGGTGCGCACCCTGGACTATGTGCTGATGTTCGTGGCGGTGGAGCCTGCCTTCCTCACCGCCCTGGAGGCCGATCCCTCCCTGGTGCGCTACGGGCTGGATCACAACATCCTGCTGGTGAGCCCCACCAACCTGATGGTGGCGCTGCGCACCATAGAGAACCTGTGGCGCTACGAGCGGCAGAACCAGAACTCGCGCCAGATAGCGGAACGGGCCGGCCGTCTCTATGAGAAGCTGCGGCTGTTCGTGGAGGAGATGCAGCAGATGGGGGGCAGCCTGCACAAGGCGCAGGAGAGCTACGACAAGGCGATGGGCCGGCTGGTCAACGGTCGCGGCAACCTGATCGCCCAGGCGGAGCGCTTCCGCGAGCTGGGGGTGGAGGTCACCAAGCCCCTGCCGGAATCCCTGGTCGATCGGGCGCTACAGCGGGAAGAGTCGGCCGACTGAGGCGGTGTCTCATCCACCCCATGAAACGAGAAGGGCAGCCATTGGCTGCCCTTCTCACGTCTGTTGCGCGTCGCGGGTTTATTGCTTCCAGAACGAGGGGAAGAAGAGCACCGCCACCGTCAGGATCTCGAGCCGCCCCAGCAGCATGCCGAACGACAGTATCCACTTGGCCGAGTCCGGCAGGCTGGCGAAGTTGGTGCTGGGGCCGATGACAGGGCCCATGCCGGGGCCCACGTTGGCCACGGCGGTGATGGAGCCCGAGATGGCGGTCAGGGGATCCAGCCCGATGGCGGCGAGCAGGGCGGCGATGAGCAGTATGATGGCGAAGTAGACCAGCACGAAGGAGATCAGGGAGCGGATGATGGCGTCGTTGACCGGGCGGCCGTTGTACTTCTGGGGGAAGACGCCGGAGGGATGCATCAGCTGGCGCATCTGCTTCTTGAACAGGGCGAAGGCGACCTGCACCCGGAAGATCTTGAGACCGCCGGCGGTGGAACCCGAGCAGGCGCCGAGGGCCAGCAGGATCATGAAGAGGATGCTGGTGAGCGGCCCCCAGGTGCCGAAATCGCCGAGACCATAGCCGGTCGTGGTCAATACGGAGACGATGTTGAAGCTGCTGATCCGCAGCGCATCCATAAAGCCGTAAATATCCCTGACCCACAGATAGAAGGTGACGACGACGGTCACCCAGACCACGAGCCAGAAGAAGCCCTGAACCTGGGCGTCCTTGAGCAGGCTGTTGTCACGGCGGGAGAGGGCCTGCACGTAGAGCAGGAAGGGCAGGCCGCCGAGGAACATGAAGAGGGTGCCGATCCAGTGCGCCTCGTTGGAGAAGTGGGACATGGATTGGTCCGAGGTGGAGTAGCCGCCGGTGCTGAGCGTGGTCATGGCGTGGTTGACCGCCTCGAACAGGGTCATGCCGCTCACCCAGTAGGCGAGGAAGCAGAGCATGGAGAGCACCAGATAGACCACCACTATGTTGTTGGCCACCGTCTTGGCCCGCGGCGCGCTCTTATCGGACCAGTCCGAACTCTCGGTCTGGAACAGCTTCATGCCACCGACGTTGAGGTAGGGCAGTACCGCCACCGCCATCACGATAAAGCCCACCCCGCCCAGCCACTGCAGGATGGATCGCCACAGCAGGATGCTGTGGGCCATGCCGTCCAGCCCCGACAGCACGGTGGAGCCCGTGGTGGTGACCCCGGACATGGTCTCGAAGTAGGCGTCGGCAAAGTCGATGTGGGTGATGAAGACGAAGGGTAGCGCCCCGAAGACGCAGGCCACCACCCAGACCGAGGTGGTGAGCAGGAACATCTCTCGCACCCCGAGGTGAAACTCGGCCTTGCGCCCATGGTGCAGGCAGAGCAGGGCGGCGCCGTGGGTGATGAGCACGGATTTGAGAAACTCGACGAAGCCTTCCGAGCCGGTCAGCAGGGCCAGCAGGGTAGGCAGCCACATGAAGAGGGCCAGCTTGGAGAGCACCAGACCCAGAGTGAAGACGATGGGACGCAGCTTGATCATGCGAGATAACCTGGTCGTTGATTGAAAAAAGACCCGGGCCTTTCCTGCGGAAAGGGGCCGGGTCTGGATGCCGTTGCCTGAGACATGGCCGGCTTACAGGAAGAAGGGGCTGGGCTGGAACAGACGCTCCACTTCCGGGATGTATTTCTTGTCCACCAGGAACATGACCACGTGGTCATCCTGCTGGATCCGGGTACGATCGTGAGCGATCAGCACCTCATCCCCCCGCACGATGGCGCCGATCGTGGTGCCCGGCGGCAGCTTGAGCTCGCCCACCGTCTTGCCGACCACCTTGGAGGTGTTCTCGTCGCCATGGGCGATGGCCTCGATGGCCTCGGCAGCACCCCGGCGCAGGCTGTAGACGTTGGCGATGTCGGCCCGGCGCACATGGGTCAGCAGGGCCGAGATGGTGGCCTGCTGGGGCGAGATGGCGATGTCGATGGAGCCGCCCTGCACCAGATCCACGTAGGCGCCGCGCTGGATCAGCACCATGGTCTTCTTGGCGCCCATCTTCTTGGCGAGCAGGGCCGACATGATGTTGGCCTCGTCCTCGTTGGTCACCGCGATGAAGACGTCGATCTGGTCGATGTGCTCTTCGGCGAGCAGCTCCTGGTCCGCCGCATCGCCGCAGAAGACGATGGTGTGTTCCAGGTTCTCCGAGAGCTGCTCCGCCCGCTTCTGGTTGCGCTCGATAAGCTTCACGCTGTAGCGCTTCTCCAGCTGGCGGGCGAGACCGGCACCTATGTTGCCGCCCCCGACGATCATGATGCGGCGATAGGGGCTCTCGAGGCGCTGCAGCTCCGACATCACGGCGCGGATGTGGCCCGCCGCCGCCACGAAGAACACCTCGTCATCGGCCTCGATGATGGTGGTGCCCTGGGGACGGATGGAGCGGCCCTGACGGAAGATGGCGGCGACCCGGGTCTCGATGTTCGGCATGTGATCCCGCAGGGTGGAGAGTGCGTTGCCCACCAGGGGGCCGCCATAGTAGGCCTTGACCGCCACCAGACCCACCTTGCCGCCGGCGAAGTCCACCACCTGCAAGGCGCCCGGGTACTCGATGAGACGGCGCACATAGTCGGTGACCAGCTGTTCGGGGGCGATCAGGTGGTCCACCGGCACGGATTCCGGCAGGAACAGCCGATCCCGTTCCACCAGATAGGCGGGGGAGCGGATCCGCGCCACCTTGTTCGGGGTGTTGAACAGGGAGTAGGCCACCTGGCAGGCGACCATGTTGGTCTCGTCGCTGTTGGTGACGGCGACCAGCATGTCCGCATCCTGGGCGCCCGCCTCCCGCAGCACCCTGGGGTGAGCGCCGTGACCGTTCACCACCCGCAGGTCGAACTTGTCCTGCAGCTCCCGCAGTCGCTCGCTGTCGGTGTCGACTATGGTGATGTCGTTGTTCTCGCCGGCGAGGTTTTCCGCCAGGGTGCCACCCACCTGACCTGCGCCCAGAATGATGATTTTCATGAGGACATCTTACCCAAGGTTGTTGCTTCGAAATGAGGGCGGCTCGTTATCCGTATCCGCCGTGCCGATATGCGACCTACAGCTTGCTCAGCTTGGCATAGTAGAAGCCATCCATCTCCCCTTCGCCGGGCAGGAACTGGCGACCCGGACAGGCCGGGGTATCCTCTGGATGCAGCGGCACCAGGCGGGCATCCGGAGTGTCGGCCAGGAAGGCGCGGATCTGCTCCCGGTTCTCCTCCGGCAGTACGGAGCAGGTGGCGTAGAGCAGGGTGCCACCGCTCTTGAGCTTGCCCCAGAGGGCATTGAGGATACGGCGCTGCAGTTCGGCCAGCTCGCGGATGTCCTGATCCCGGCGCAGCCACTTGATGTCGGGGTGACGGCGGATGACGCCGGTGGCGGAACAGGGGGCGTCCAGCAGGATGCGGTCGAACTGCCCCTCTGGCCACCATTGGTCCGGCGTGCTGGCGTCCCCGTGGATCACCTGGGCACTGAGGCCGATGCGATCCAGGTTCTCCTGCACCCGCTTGAGGCGCTGCTCGTCGGCATCGACCGCCACCACGCCGGCCAGGGCGGGCTGGCGCTCCAGCAGGTGGGCCGTCTTGCCGCCGGGGGCGGCGCAGGCATCCAGCACCCACTCGCCCGGCTGGGGGTCGAGCAGGCGGGCAGCCTGCTGGGCGGCGCCGTCCTGCACCGAGCAGTCACCCTGCTCGAAACCGGGCAGCTTGGTGACGTCGCAGGGGCGTTCCAGCAGGATGCCATCCTCCCCCTCCTCGCCGGCGACGGCCGGTATGCCCGCCTCGCTCATCCGGGCCAGCATGACCTCGCGGCTCTGGCGCTGGCCGTTGTTGCGGATCCACATGGGCGGGCGCTGGTTGTTGGCCTCCATGATGAACTCCCAGTCATCGGGATAGGCCTGGCGCAGCCGCTTGGTGAGCCACTCGGGGTGGCCAAGGCGGATGCTGGGGACGCGGTCGATGCGCACCAGAATGACCTCGGCGCTGCGCTGGAAGTTGCGCAGCACGCCGTTGATGAGGCCGCGCAGAGACGACCCCTTGAGCAGCTTGACGGCGTTGACGGTCTCGGCCACGGCGGCGTGGGCCGGAATGCGGGTGTAGATGAGCTGGTAGAGGCCGACCAGGATGAGGTAGTGGAAGATGCGGCTCTTGTTCTTGAGCGGCTTGTCCATCATCTCGCTCACCGCCGCGTCGAGACGGGGCAGCCAGCGCAGGGTGCCGTAACAGAGTTCTTGCAGGAGGGCGCGATCGCGCGGCGCGACCTTCTCCTGGGCAGCAGGCAGAACGGCGGAGAGGGATTGACCCTGATCCAGCACCTGTTGAATGACGAGAGCAGCCTGTGCGCGTGTTTTCATAGCGTTACCTTAGATGCACGAGTCGGGGCCTGGGCCCCGCCTGTGTCAATTCAATCCAGATCAAATCAGTTGGGTGCCGGGTTCGAACCAGTCGCGGCGAGAGTTGAGCAGATCCGAGACGGGCATGGCCTTCTTGCCCGGGGGCTGCAGGGTCAGCAGGCGCAGCACGCCCTGGCCGGTGGCAACCTCGATCCCCTGCTTGTCGGCCTTGAGCAGGGTGCCTGCCGCCTGGCCGTGCGCCTGGGGAACGACCTCGGCCTGCCACACCTTGACGGTCTGGCCAGCCACTTCAAACCAGCTGATGGGCCAGGGGTTGAAGGCGCGGATGCAGCGCTCGATGGCGACCGCGTCCATCGACCAGTCGATGCGCGCCTCCTCCTTGGAGAGCTTCTCGGCGTAGTTGGCCAGGGCGTCGTCCTGCGGCTCGGCGACGGTGTCGCCGGCGGCCATGGCGTCCAGGGTGTCGACCAGTGCCTGCGGGCCCAGACCGGCCAGCTTGTCGTACAGGCTGGCAGAAGTCTCGTCGGCCGCGATGGGGCAGCTTACCTTGCGGATCATGGCGCCGGTGTCCAGTCCGACGTCCATCTGCATGATGGTGACGCCGGTTTCGGCATCCCCTGCCCAGATAGAACGCTGGATGGGAGCGGCACCGCGCCAGCGCGGCAGCAGGGAGCCGTGCACGTTGATGCAGCCCAGACGCGGGGTGTCGAGCACGGCCTTGGGCAGGATCAGGCCATAGGCCACCACCACCATCAGGTCGGCGCCGAGGGCAGCCAGTTCGGCCTGCGCCGCTTCATTGCGCAGGGAGGCGGGCTGATAGACGGGAAGACTGTGGGCCAGTGCCAGTTCCTTGACCGGGCTGGCGGTGAGCTTCTGGCCGCGGCCGGCAGGCTTGTCGGGCTGGGTGTAAACGGCGACGACTTCGTGGCCGGAAGACAACAACGCCGCCAGGTGACGGGCGGCGAAGTCGGGGGTACCGGCAAAAATCAGTTTCAGCTTGTTCAATGGAGCGGATCCTCAGAGGACTTTGCGATCTTCACGGGCCATCTTTTCCAGCTTCTGACGAATGCGCTGGCGCTTGAGCGGGGACAAGTAATCCACAAACAGCTTGCCGACCAGATGATCCATCTCATGCTGTATGCAGATGGCGAGCAGATCGTCCGCTTCCAGCTCGAAGGTGTTGCCGTGGCGATCCTGTGCCCTGACCTTGACCCATTCGGCGCGTGGCACCAGGGCCCGATTGCCGGGCACGGAGAGGCAACCTTCCTCGATGCCGGTGCTGCCGGACTGCTCCAGGATCTCCGGGTTGATCAACACCAGCTGATCTTCATGGTTTTCGGAGACATCGATGACGATGATGCGCTGATGAATGTCGACCTGGGTCGCGGCCAGGCCTATGCCTTCCTCCGCGTACATGGTTTCGAACATATCATCTACAATGTGTTGTAACTCGGGTGTAAAGGCCTCGACAGGGGCCGCGACTGTGCGCAGACGCTCATCGGGGAAACGCAATACATCTAGAATGGCCATAATTTTTTCTTTAGTTTCATATAAACGCAGTCAATATTGACGTAATTCTAGTCATTTACGCCGACAAAAAACAGCAACACTTTGCGTGCAGAAGTAACAGGGAGTGTTATGTATCTGAAGCAAATCGTCGTCGCCTGCCTGGCGACAGCCCTGGCCGGTGGCGCCATGGCACAGCAGTTGACGCTGAAATCCGGCTATCCCGAGAGCTATGTGGTACAGAAGGGCGATACCCTCTGGGATATATCGGGTCAGTATCTGGCCGAACCCTGGCTCTGGCCGCGCCTCTGGAACATCAATCCCCAGATTGCCAACCCGCACTGGATTTACCCTGGTGACGTGCTGCACCTCAGCTGGGTCAATGGTGAACCACGACTCGGCAAGGCCAGCCAGGGCGGCAAACAGGTGATCCGCCTCTCGCCCAAGAACCGCTATGAGAACAAGGCCAATCCGATCCCGACCCTGCCGCTCAGTGAGATAGCCCCTTTCCTGCAGACCGATCACATTCTGGCCAACAGCCAACAGAGCAAGGATCTGCCCTATGTGCTTGGCAACAACGACAAGCACATCGGCATGCTGGAAGGAGGCATCCTCTATGTGAAGGGGGCGCTGGATCCGGGCAAGAGTTATGGCATCTATCGCCCCGGGCTGGTGTACAAGGACAAGCACACCGGCGAGCAGCTCGGTCAGGAGGCGATCTTTGTCGGCACTGTGCGGGCGGAGGAACGTCTTGCCAATGACAGTACCAGGGTCACCCTCACCCACAACCGCCGTGAAGTCTATCAGGGCGACAAGGTGATGCCGCTGCCCTCCCAGGAGAGCCTGTCCGCCGTCTTCATGCCAAAGGCGGCACCCGCCATTTCACCCGGGTATGTGATCGAGTTGCCGAGCAAGGTACACGGTGGCGGCAAGTTTGACGTCGTGCTCATCAACAAGGGGCTGCGCGATCAGGTGACGCCAGGCGATGTGCTCGAGATCCAGCGTCCTGGGGCCGAGATGGTGGACAAGAATGGCAAGGTGTCGTATCGGGAATATGCATCTGTCTATGACAAGGCCTTTTACTCCGCGGGCAAGTCTTCCCTGCCTGCCGAGGCCGTTGCCAGGGTCATGCTGTTCAAGGTGTACGACAAGCTGAGCTATGGCTTGATCCTGCAGAGTCAGGACTTGGTCGGCTCTGGTTATCAGGTCAGCAACTTCTGACGTGCCACTCCCACTCGAACGGCTGTCACGGTGGCTGACGCTGGATGCCGTGGCCGGTATAGGCCCGGTGACCGCCGCCCGCCTGCTGGCCCATTTTGGTGGGGACATCACCGCTCTGTTTGACTCAGACGACGGCACCCTGCGATCCCTTGGTCTGCAGAGCGCCCAAATCCAGCAGATGAGATGGCCCCTGCCGCTTGTGGATCAGGGGCTGAGCTGGGCCACCAAGCCCGGCAATCACCTCCTCTGTCTCGATGACCCCGCCTATCCTGCCCTGCTCAAAGAGATCCCCGCCGCCCCGCTATTGCTCTATTGTCGCGGGGATATCGCCTCCCTCTCCCTGCCACAGCTGGCGATGGTGGGCACACGCCACCCCACCTATGCCGGCAAGGACAATGCGGCACGCCTGTGTGGCGAACTGGTGGGTTGCGGCCTGGCGATCACCTCGGGTTTGGCGCTGGGCATCGATGGCATCTGTCACCAGCAGGCGCTGGCATCGGGTGGGGTGACCCTGGCGGTGCTGGGGTCCGGCCTGGATTGTCTTTACCCCAAGCGCCACCACGGGCTGGCGATGCAGATCCTTGAGCAGGGCGGTTTGCTCGTGTCCGAGCTGGCGCCTGACCAGGGGCCGCTGGCCGAGCATTTCCCCCGTCGCAATCGCATCATCAGCGGCCTGTCGCTGGGTACCCTGGTGGTGGAGGCGGCCGAGCAAAGCGGCTCGCTCATCACGGCCCGCTACGCCCTTGAACAGGGGCGAGAGGTTTTTGCCGTGCCGGGTGCTCCGCAAAATATGCAGGCGGCGGGATGCAACCGTCTGCTTCAGCAGGGTGCCAAGCTGGTCCTGAATGCCGCGGATGTTCTTGAGGAGCTGCCGGCTCTCCTGCCGTCCATGGGGTCGATGGGACCTTCTTCCGAGCCATTGCATAATAGCGAATTGCCTTATGCCGATTTGTTGGATAACGTAGATTACGAAGCCACGAGCGTGGATGCCGTTGCCGAACGGGCCCAGCTTCCTGTCGATGTCGTATTGGGCAGGTTGGTCGAACTGGAGCTGCTCGGTGCAGTGATGGCGGTAGCCGGTGGATACGTCAGAACGAGGAGGGCGAATCATGTTTGATGTATTGATGTACCTTTTCGAGACCTACATCCACAGCGATGCAGATGTGATGGTCGAGCAGGATGAACTCACCGACGAACTGAGCCGGGCCGGTTTCAATCAGGACGAAATCGAGAAGGCGCTCGACTGGCTGGAGCGGCTGGCCAATCTACACGACAGCGAACGGGAGGTGTATGTCACCTCCAGTGCGCAAGGCTCGATGCGGATCTACGCCCCGCAAGAGCTGGCACGCCTCAGCACCGAATGCCGCGGTTTCTTGCTGTTCCTAGAACAGGCGCAAGTGTTGAACGCCGAAACCCGCGAAATCTGCATCGAGCGGTTGCTTGAGCTGGATAAGCCGGACATCGAGCTGGATGATCTCAAGTGGGTCGTCATGATGGTGCTGTTCAACGTGCCGGGCAGCGAGAACGCCTACCAGCAGATGGAAGAGCTGGTGTTTGACGAGTCAGACGGTGTCATTCACTGACAGCCCTGTGCCGCGCTGGTAGAATTCAGGCCATCTGGATTTCAAGGCGCGGCCCATGTCAAAGATCGACCATCACCTCTTCTCTGCCCACGAACATGCATTCGAGCGCGAGCCGTGCCCGCAGTGTGGTGCCGAGCTGGTGATCCGTCAGGGCAAGCATGGCCCCTTCCTGGGTTGCTCGGCCTACCCTTCCTGCGACTACATCCGCTCCCTGACCCCCTCAGGTCGCGACATCGAGAAAGTGCTTGATGGGTCGGCCTGCCCGGATTGCGGCCATCCGCTGGCCATCAAGAAGGGGCGATACGGCCTGTTTGTGGGGTGCACCCAGTACCCTGCCTGCCAGCACATCGAATCCCTGCAGGAGAGTGACGACACCCAGATCCTCTGTCCCGAATGTGGCAAGGGTCATCTGGTGAGCCGCACCTCTCGCTACGGCAAGCAATTCTACTCCTGTGACGCCTATCCTCACTGCAAGTATGTGGTGAACGACAAGCCCGTTCCCATGCCTTGTCCCGAGTGTGGCTGGGGCATCATGGTGGAGAAGAAGGTGAGGGGCAGCCTGCGCTGGATCTGCCCGCAAAAGAAATGCTGCCATCAGATGGAGCGGGTATAATCCAGCCGCCATGACCCGGGGGCTGACGAAGGAACCGGTCCGGTTCGCTTCCGCATCACCTTGAGTTGGTCACGTCGGTGGGCTCGGCTTCCGATGTGCGTGCTTTACCCTGTTAAAACGAGGGTAAGCCACCCGACTCCCGGGGCGTCTGATGATGTGTCATGGTACAGCATGTGCTGCAGAGATGATGGCCCAGGGCCGTCATGCCGGTTCAACCAACAATCCAGTGATGAGAGGCGACAGCGCGGCTGTTGCATGTTTTCTATGCCAAACGAACTTGAACAAGCCGTCACCGCCCTTCAAGGAGAAGGGGTGATCGCCTATGCCACCGAGGCCGTGTTTGGCCTGGGATGTGACCCTGATTCCGAGGCTGCGGTGCAGCGCCTGTTGGCCATCAAGCAGCGACCGGTGGAGAAGGGGCTGATCCTGATCGCAGCCGAAATGGCGCAGTTGCAGGATTACATCGATCTGGGCCCGCTCAGCGATAAGCAGCTGGCGCGGGTTGAAGCAAGCTGGCCTGGTCCCTTCACCTGGATCATGCCAGCCCGTTCGACGACGCCATCCTGGCTGACCGGTCAGTTCGATACCCTGGCGGTACGCGTCACGGCTCATCCCCAGGTGCAGGCCCTGTGCCGCGCCTTCGGCAAGCCGCTGGTCTCTACCAGTGCCAATCTGACTGGTGAGGAGCCCGCCCGCCGGGTCAGCGACATAGGTGAACTGCTGGCAAGCCAGCTGGCCTATATCCTGCCCGGCGAGGTGGGGGGCCAGGCCAATCCGTCCGAGATCAAGGATGCCCGCACCGGCGCCATCATTCGCCCTTCCTGACCGGTGGCAAGATTTCCATTGGCAGTCTGAGCCTTGAGTTCATGACATCACGATAAGACGGACAGGGCGCTCGCACGCCCGCCTGACCGGAGACAAGATGAGTAAACCGGATGTGGCCCAGGTCAAGGCCTTCCTGCTGCAGTTGCAGGACGAGATCTGCCGTGGCCTGGAGCAGGCTGATGGCGCCGGGCGCTTTGAGGAGGACATGTGGCGCCGTGAGGGCGGCGGTGGTGGTCGTACTCGCGTGCTGCGCCACGGTGCTGTGATAGAGCAGGGGGGCGTCAACTTCTCCCACGTTTACGGTGACGCCATGCCGGCGTCGGCCACGGCACACCGCCCCGAACTGGCCGGCCGCAGGTTCGAAGCCATGGGGGTATCGCTGGTGATCCACCCGCACAACCCCTATGTGCCGACCAGCCATGCCAATGTCCGCTTCTTCATCGCAGAGAAAGAGGGCGAGGAACCCATCTGGTGGTTTGGCGGCGGTTTCGATCTGACACCCTTCTATCCATTTGCCGAGGATGTGCGGCACTGGCATCAGATATCCCATGACCTGTGCCAGCCCTTTGGCGAGGGTATCTACCCCGAATTCAAATCCTGGTGCGATCGCTACTTCTTCCTCAAGCATCGCAACGAGACGCGCGGGGTGGGCGGCCTCTTCTTCGACGATCTGAACCGCTGGCCGTTCGATGAGTGCTTCGCCTTCATACGGGCGGTCGGACAGGGGTATCTCGATGCCTATCTGCCCATAGTCGAGCGGCGCAAGGCTCTGCCCTATGGCGAGCGGGAGCGGGAGTTCCAGCTCTACCGCCGCGGCCGCTATGTGGAGTTCAACCTGGTGTATGACAGGGGAACCCTGTTCGGCCTGCAAACCGGGGGGCGTACCGAGTCTATCCTGATGTCGATGCCCCCGCTGGCGCGCTGGGAGTATGATTGGCAGCCGGAGCCAGGGAGTCCGGAGGCGCAGCTTTATACCCATTACCTCGCACCGCGGACCTGGTTGTGACCAGAGGGGCCATCAGGGCCCCTCTTTGCTGGCCGATATTCGGCTTGTTCCCGCATGAGAAAAACCGTTAAATCGGGAGATTGCCCTCTGATGGAATTCTCCGATGGATCGTTATCTGGTTTTTGGCCACCCGGTGCGCCACAGCAAGTCCCCTTTCATTCACACCCTGTTCGCCAGACAGACCCAGCAGGCACTGGAGTATGGGCTGGCCGAACCGGCCGTCGATGAGTTTGCCACTGCCCTGCGCCACTTCTTTGCCCAGGGAGGCAAAGGGTGCAACGTGACGGTTCCCTTCAAGGAGCAGGCATTCGCCCTGGTCGACCGGTTGAGTCCAAGGGCCCTGCGGGCGGGGGCCGTCAACACCATCAAGCTGACCGATGACGGTGTGCTGCTCGGAGATAACACCGACGGTGCCGGGTTGGTGGCCGATCTGAAGTCCCATGGTGTGGCGTTGGAAGGGCGCCGGATCCTGCTACTGGGAGCGGGCGGCGCCGCCCGCGGTGCGCTGGCCCCCCTGCTGGCCGAAAAGCCGGGCGAACTGGTCATCGTCAACCGCACCCATGCCAAGGCAGAGCAATTGGCGGCTGAGTTTCATGATTTGGGGCCAGTCAGTGCCCAGCCCTATGAGCAGTTGGCGGGCCGGTTCAACCTCATCATCAACTCGACCTCTGCCAGCCTGCAGGGGGAGTTGCCGCCCCTGGCTCCCGCTCTCATTCACGCCGATATTGCCATCTACGACATGATGTATGGTGCGACGGACACGGCCTTTATCGATTGGGCCAAACGTCAGGGGGCGCGTCAGACCATGGACGGGCTCGGCATGCTGGTGGAGCAGGCTGCCGAAGCCTTCACCGTGTGGCGTGGCATCCGGCCCGGCACCAAGCAGGTATTGAGAGAGCTGAAGCGCAACCTGGGGGGGCTGTAAGCCGGTTTGCCGGGGCGTTGGGACTGCTCTCGAAGCAACCGGGTCTGGCTGGCAGAGGGGCCCGGCACAGTAGATGCGCAAGATGGGGCTCGTATGTAGCGAAATGGGGCTCCCATACGGAGCATCTTTAAGCAAAAGACCAGATTGTTTTTATAGAAAAATCCATTAGTAACAATGCTTTATGTCTTCCATCAGCTACTTGCTGTGCCTTTTTCAAGTTTTTTCTCAAAGCAGCGGAACTAGTTCGCAATGGTGCTGACTAATTAGATAGTTGAGGAAGTGCTAGCTAGTCACCTTTATAACTCCCCGGTATTCATACTGGGGATTTTTTTATCTGCATGAAAAATATATAGATTTTCCTCAGTTACTTTCCGTGAAACTAAATTACATAAATTACTTTCACTTTCTGCTGCTTTGCTGTACAGTTGTCGGCGTAGGGTACAGAGGTAAGATGTTCTATCTTTCAGACCTTTTATTTCACGTAATTGAATGTGGCTGAATAGCAGCCCCGATGAGTCATCGTCGGGGCGTTTTTTTATGCGTTTTGATTAGAGTAAATGCTTTAGTTTGTGTGGCCTTTTGTTAGAATGAGGGTGTTTCTTGAGGAAAACCAATCGTCTTTGTTCTCGAGAACTCGCTTTTTCCCAATTTTTTGAACGCATTTCTTCAGGCCGGTCCGCTGCTGCGAGACTGGCCTCATTTTTATCCCTTCAAGATATGATTCGGTAATAAAGTTTCAGTTTCGTTTGTGACAATCCTATTGTCAGCTTGCTGCGACTGAAAGAATGAAAACGGTGTCAAGGATGAGAAAAGTTAATTCACTACGCGTCTTAACTGTCAATGTGATTGATTTTGAGTGATTTTATTGTCATTGGATGCAGCATGGGAGGAAAGGCGGGAGAGACTGGTCTGGGCGGGGTGACACTGAAAGTCTTTCAATCAGCGGAGGGGGAACTCCGCTCATTGCAGCAAGAGGAGGCGCTGTTTACTCCTCGGCCTGATGGTCCTCGTCTGCCTCTGCCGGAGAGGTATCGGCATTGGACTGGTACCAGCCACTCAATGTCTGAGCCAGCTTCTCGACGCCGATATTGGTCAGGGAGGAGAAGGCCTCAACCTGGATCTGCGGACCCAGTTCAGCCACCGCCTGGCGGACCTTGATCACCTGATTGTTGCGGGGGCCCGGGCTCAGCTTGTCGGCCTTGGTCAGCAGCAGCATCACCGGCAGCTCACGGTGCGAACTCCACTCCAGCATGTTCATGTCGGTCTCTTTGAGCGGGTGGCGAATGTCCATCAGGATGACCAGCCCCTTCAAGGACTCCCGGCGTTGCAGATATTCCGCCAGGGATTTTTGCCACTTGAGCTTCATTTCCAGCGGGACTTGCGCATAACCGTAGCCTGGCAGGTCGACCAGACGCTTGCCCGGTTCGAGTTCAAACAGGTTGATCAGCTGGGTGCGACCCGGTGTCTTACTGGTCCGCGCCAGGTTCTTGTGCTTGGTCAAGGTATTCAATGCAGAGGATTTGCCCGCGTTGGAACGCCCGGCAAACGCAATCTCGACACCCCCATCATGTGGCAGGTGGCGGATGTCGGGTGCGCTGGTCACAAAATGCACCTTATTGAAATTCAGAGTTTGTGTATCCAACGTAAATTCCCCATAGAGAGAGAGGGTTATAGAGTTACTTTTTTGTGAAATCGTGTAAAATGGCGTCGCTTAAACGCGTTTATTTTAACATGCCTTCGGCGGCATGGGATCTGGAAGCCTAATAACGAGAAAGTTGGAACGCCATGAAGAACCTAGTCATTACACTTGCTCTGATGGTTGGCGTAACTGGGATGGCACAAGCCAAGGGCGATGCCGCTGCGGGACAAACCAAGGCTGCCGTCTGTGCGGCCTGTCATGGACCGGACGGCAACAGCCCAGTCGACATGTATCCCAAGATTGCTGGTCAGCACGCATCATATATCAAAAAACAATTAGTTGAACTGAAGGCTGCCGCTTCCGGCCAAACTGGCCGGATTGCGCCTGTCATGGGCCCCATGGCGCTGCCGCTGTCCGATCAGGACATGGACGACCTGGCCGCCTACTTCTCCAGCCAGAAGGTCAGCCCGATCGCCGTGCCCGACGAGGTGGTCGCCGCAGGCAAGGCACTCTATATGGGCGGGGACATGAGCCGCGGTCTGGCCGCCTGCACTGCCTGTCATGGGCCGCGCGGTTCCGGCGTCGAGCAGGCCAAGTACCCCAGCCTGTCGGGGCAGCATCCGGCCTATATCAAGGCTCAGCTGGTCGCTTTCCGCTCGGCGAACCGCGACAATGACCCCAACGGCATGATGCGCGATGTGGCCAAGAAGCTGACGGATCAGGATATCGAGGCGCTCTCCAAATATGTGGCAGGGCTGCACTGATAATATTCGGAGTCTATCATCTTGAAAAAGCAGGGAACCACAGGGTTCCCTGTTCTTTTTCTGACTTTTCTCTCACTTCATCAAAGTCGCCAACATTGTTGTAAGAGATCTTCCATTTCCATGGTTGGAAGAGGCTGAAAAAGTCTTGTGATTTGACTGCGTTATGCTTATTTATCAGGTGGTTAATCTTAAAAGTGACACTTATCTTTATTTGGAAGAATCTATGGTAGATTGAACCATCAGGTGAAGTTGTTACATTGTGCACATGGATTGAACGGGCGGACGGGATGCAACCTGCCGCCGGTGCGACAGGATGTTGACTCAGGGCATGCAGGTGATGAGCGAGGCATGCAAAGACCAGGATGGTGACCGCCAGGGATGAGCGGGGTTGCGGGAAGCAGCCACCCCAGTGGGAGGCAGGATGCCGCCAGTACGGGTTAGACAAGCACACGCACATTCAGGATCGGCCAATAAGGGTCAGGAAGACCCAACGACAGGATGCGCAGCGGTACGCCCAGGGACAAGGCGGTGAGACTCCAGGGATCGGGACTCGCATGACAGGAACAAGGCAGCTTCGGCTGCCTTTTTTCTATTGGGTCATTAACCCGCCAAGGCATTCTGTGTCAAAATACCAGCAACATGCCCAGAGGATGCCGATCCTGCGGTGTTCAGCGACCCAAGATGGTCGAATTGGTGCGGGATCCCACTCTTGTTCCAGATTTACTGTTCCCCGCCTCAGCATTCTCCCCGGACGACACGCTCCGGGGGTTTTCAATCCAGATATTTGTCGGAGTCATTCATGTCGGCCAAACAACCCACCCGCAAGCCTACCGGCAAGCGCAAAGAATCAGATGCCAGTGCCCAGGAAGGTCGTGAGCGCAAGCGCGCCGCCAAGCGCAAGGGCTTGAAGGCGGGCTCCCGCCAGCAGGTCGAACAGGCAGGCAAGAAGAGTGGCACCAAGCAAGCCAAGGATCCGCGCATTGGTTCCCGCAAGCCCGTCGCCCTCATCGTGGATGAGAAGAGCAGCAAGCCGGTGGCGCCCAAGGCTGTCAAAGAGAAGACGCTGGTGATGACGCCCGAGCAGGAACTGGCCTCCATCGAGAACGATGATCGCCTGAATGACCTGCTGGATCGCCTCGATGCCGGTGAAACCCTGGATGCGGCCGAGCAGGCCTGGGTCGACCAGCGTGTCGATCGCTATCAGGAGCTGATGGACGAGCTCGGCATCATAGACACCGACGAAGATGAAGACGGTGACTTCGACAACGTCGAGTATGAGGAATCGAGCGAGCCGGCCTCCGAGGAAGAGCTGTGGGAGCGCTTCACCCAGGTGGACTATCAGCCCGAGCCCAAACCCGAGCCGAAGAAAAAGTGATGAGTGGATGGATGCTGGCCGCCCTGTTGGGCGGCCTGATTTTGCTGGGGCTGGCTGTCTATGCCGGCACTCTGCTGGCCCGCCTCAAGCGCCAGCACGACGGTCAGCAGCAAGCCATTGCGGCGCGCAACGAGCGCATTCTCGAGAGCGTCAGGGTCATCGCCCACGCGGTGCGGGATGGCCAGTGCGACTACTCCGAAGGCGCCATCCGGCTGACCAACCTGCTGGATGCCTTGCAGATCAAGGAGGGACGCGCCTTTGCCAGCGAGTTCCCCGGTCTGTACGGCCTCTATGATAAGGTCAAGGAGATGCCGACCCACGAGGCGCGGCGCGCCCTCAAGCGCAATGAAGTGATGAAGATGGATCTCGAACGCAGCGGCTACGAGGCCGAGCTGGAGGCGCAGATCCTCCAGGATGTCGCCAGGCTGAAGGATTTCCGGTTAAGCCGCTGAACGGATAACAAAGAAAGGGGAAGCAAGCGTGCAAGCAGAACAGATTGTGTGGGATCAGGCCCTGATCGAGAAATATAACTACAGTGGCCCGCGATATACCTCCTATCCCACAGCCCTTGAGTTCAACGAGAGTTTCGGCTATCCGGACTTCGTCCAGGCCGCGGGGCAGTATCCGGCCCGCAATCTGTCCCTCTACGTGCATATCCCCTTCTGTCACAAGCTTTGCTACTACTGCGGTTGCAACAAGGTGATCACCCGTCACCAGCACAAGGCCGATCAGTACCTCGATTACCTCGAGCATGAAATCAAGGCGCAGGCCCCCCTGTTCAAGCACCGTCTGGTGACCCAGCTGCACTGGGGGGGCGGTACCCCCACCTATCTGAATGAACCCCAGACTCGCCGCCTGATGGCCATGTTGCGGGAACATTTCCATTTCGCCGGGAAGGGGGAGATCAGCATAGAGGTGGATCCGCGCGAGATCGAACTCTCCATGCTGGACGTGTTGCGGGAGCTCGGTTTCAACCGCATCAGTCTCGGCGTGCAGGACTTCAACAAGGCGGTCCAGGTCGCGGTTAACCGCGAGCAGGACAACGACTTCATCCGCGCCATGCTGGAGCGTGCCCGCGAGCTGGGATTCCGTTCCACCAACCTGGATCTCATCTACGGCCTGCCGCACCAGAACCGGGAGAGCTTCCATCACACCCTGGAGGAAGTGCTCAAGACCGACCCGGCCCGCCTCTCCATCTTCAACTATGCCCACCTGCCGAGCCGCTTCGCCGCCCAGCACAAGCTGAAAGAGGCGGACATGCCGGCGCCCCGGGAGAAGCTGGCCATGCTGCAGGACACCATCGCCTTCCTCACCGGCCGGGGCTATCAGTTCATCGGCATGGACCACTTTGCCAAGCCGGACGACGAGCTGGCGGTGGCCCAGCGCGAGGGCAAGCTGCACCGCAACTTCCAGGGCTATACCACCCAGGGAGATTGCGATCTGCTGGGGCTGGGGGTCTCCTCCATCAGCATGATCGGCGATGCCTATTCCCAGAACCAGAAAGAGCTCAAGGCCTATTACGCCCAGGTGGATGCGCTGGGCCATGCCCAGTGGAAGGGGTGCTCCCTCAACCGGGATGACCTGATCCGCCGCGAGGTGATCAAGCGCCTCATCTGCGACTTCTCCCTGAACTTCGCCGCCGTCGAACAGGCCCACGGCCTGGTGTTCAGGGAGTACTTTGCCGAGGATCTCAAACTGCTGCAGACCTTCGTCGACGACGGTCTGGTGCGCATGACGGACGAGGGGCTGGAGGTGGTCTCCACCGGCCAGCTGCTGATCCGCAACATCTGCATGTGCTTCGACGTCTACCTGCGCAGCAAGGCGCGCCAGCAGCAGTTCTCCCGGGTGATCTAAGCCGGTCGATGTCGTTGGAAAATAAAAAAACCGCCTCTCGGCGGTTTTTTTATTGGGCGGGTCGGGATTTAGCGGCGGGCGGCGCGGGCGCTCAGCTCGGCCTTCTCGCCATCGCTCAGGAAGGCCAGGGTCAGGCCGTTCTGCTGGGCGGTGCGGATCTCGCCTGGGGTCATGCCGGCGGCCGGTGCGGCCACCTCGTACTCGTGGGGAAGGTCAATGCCTTCGACTGCGGGATCGTCGGTGTTGAGGCAGGCCAGCACACCGGCGGCCAGGAACTGGCGGATGGGGTGCTCGGCGAGGCTCGCCACCGTGGTGGTCTGCAGGTTGGAGGTGAGGCAGGACTCGATGCCGATGCGGTGCTCTGCCAGATAGGCCATCAGAGCCGGGTCCTGGATCGCCTTGACGCCGTGACCGATGCGCTCGGCACCGAGATCGCGAATGGCCTGCCACATGCTCTCCGGGCCGGCCGCCTCACCGGCGTGCACCGTCACGCGCATCCCCGCATCCCGCACCCGGCGGAAGTGGTCGGTGAAGAGCTCCCCCGGGAAGCCCAGCTCGTCGCCGGCCAGATCGATGGCAACCAGCTTGTCGCGCAGGGCTAGGCAGGCGTCCAGCTCGGTGCGGCACTGCTCGGTGCCGAAGGTGCGGCTCATGATGCCGATGAGGTTGGTCTTGATGCCGAAGTCGCGGCTGCCGGCGACCACGCCGTCAACGATGGCTTCCACCACGCCCTGGGGGTGCAGCTTGTGGGTCATCGCCATGTAGGCCGGGCTGAAGCGCAGCTCCGCATAGTCGATGCCGGCGCGCAGCAGATCTTCCACGTTCTCGTAGGCCACCCGGCGGCAGGCGTCGTAGTCGGCCAGCACGGCCACGCCCCAGTCCAGTTTCTTCAGGAAGGCAACCAGACTCGGCTCGTTCTCGACGATCTGCACGTGGGGGCGCAGGGTCTCCAGCTCATCGGCCGGCAGCTGGACGTTGTGCTGACGCCCCAGCTCGAGAATGATCTGCGGGCGGATGTTGCCGTCCAGATGGCGATGCAGGTCGGTCAGGGGGAGGGATCTGTCAATCATGGGGTACCTTCTGCGAGTCGGGTTGGAAAGCCTGCCATTCTAGGCGGGACGCCTGAAAAAGATACCCCGTTTGCAGGCAAACGGGGTCGGATTGGTCAGGCTTTCCCTCAAGGCGTGATGGGAATCGTTTTTCCCGAAGACTCAGGGAATGTCGAGCTCCTTGAGCTTGCGGGTCAGGGTATTGCGGCCCCAGCCGAGCAGGCGGGCGGCCTCCTGCTTGTGACCGTGGGTGTGATCCAGGGCCGTCTCAAGCATGATCCGTTCGAACTGGGGCATGGCATCCGCCAGGATGTCGGTCTCGCCCAGGGCCAGCTTGGCGGCCACCCAGTCCTGCAACTGCTGCTGCCAGCCGCCGGTCAGGGCAGGCTGACCCGGCTCCGCCGTGCTGGTGATGGGCGTCAGCAGCTCGGTGGGCAGATCGCTCACCAGCACCTCCTGGCCCGAGGCCATCACCGTCAACCAGCGGCAGACGTTCTCCAGCTGGCGCACGTTGCCCGGCCAGGGCAGGCGGCTGATGTAGGCCTGGGTATCCGGGTGCAGACTCTTGGCTTCCACGTTCAGTTCCTTGGCGGCGCGCAGCAGGAAGTGCTGGGCGAGCTGGGGGATGTCTTCCCGCCGCTCCTTGAGGGCGGGGATATGGATGCGGATGACGTTGAGGCGGTGGAACAGGTCTTCCCGAAACTCGCCGTCGGCGACCCGTTTCTCCAGATTCTGGTGGGTGGCGGCGATGATCCGCACGTCCACCTGCACCGGCTGGTGGCCGCCGACCCGGTAGAACTGGCCGTCCGCCAGCACCCGCAGCAACCGGGTCTGCACGTCCAGCGGCATGTCGCCTATTTCGTCGAGAAACAGGGTGCCGCCGTCGGCCTGCTCGAAGCGGCCGTGGCGGATGTTGTTGGCGCCGGTGAAGGCCCCCTTCTCGTGGCCGAACAGCTCGGATTCGATGAGATCCTTGGGAATGGCCGCCATGTTGAGGGCGATGAAGTTCTTGTGGGCCCGGGGGCTGTGCTTGTGCAGGGCGTGGGCGACCAGCTCCTTGCCGGTGCCGCTCTGGCCGTTGATCAGCACCGAGATGCTGGAGCGCGACAGCCGGCCGATGGCGCGGAATACCTCCTGCATGGCGGGGGCTTCACCGATGATCTCGGGCGTGGTGGTGGCCTCCTGCTGGCGTGCCTTGCGCTTGGTGCGCTGCTCCTTGAGGTGGTTCTCGGCACGGCGCACCAGGCTGACCGCCTCGTCGATGTCGAACGGCTTGGGCAGGTATTCGAAGGCGCCGCGCTGGTAGGCGTTGACCGCGGAGTCGAGGTCCGAGTGCGCCGTCATGATGATGATGGGCAGATCGGCCTGGCGGCGGTGGATCTGCTCCAGCAGGCTCAGGCCGTCGATGCCCGGCATGCGGATGTCCGAGAGGATCACGTCCGGCGAACGCACCTCCAGGGAGCTCAGCAGGGCTTCGCCGTCGGCGAAGCTCTCGCATTCGAAGCCTTCGCTGCCAAGGGTGCGCTCCAGAACCCAGCGGATAGAACTGTCGTCATCGACGATCCACACTTTTGCTGTCATGAGGTTCCCTTACTTGCGAAGTGGTAGATAGATGGTGAATTCGGTATGGCCGGGCCAGCTGATGCAGTCGATGCGCCCCTTGTGCTGATCGATCAGATTCTGGGCGATGGAGAGGCCGAGGCCGGTCCCCCCCTCCTTGCCGGTGATCATGGGATAGAAGAGGGTGTCGCGAATGGCGTCGGGAATGCCGGGGCCGTTGTCGATGATCTTGATCTCGGCCGCCAGGCGGTAGCGCTGGCCGTGGATGGTGATCTGGAAGGCGGTGCGGGTCTTGATGCGGATGAGCCCGGCCTGATCCCCGAGGGCCTCGGCGGCATTGCGCACTATGTTGAGAAACGCCTGCTGCAGCTGATCCGATTCCATCTCGAATTCGGGAATGCTGGGATCGTAGTCCCGCTCGATGCGGATCTGGGGCGGCAGCTCCAGATCCACCAGGCGGCGTACCTGTTCCAGCACGGAGTGGACGTTGTGCATCTGGTGACGTCCGGGCCGCTGGGGGCCGAGCAGGCGATCGACCAGCACCCGCAGGCGATCCGCCTGCTCGATGATGATGCCGGTGTATTCGCGCAGGGCCGGATCCGGCAGCTCCTTCTGCAGCAGCTGGGCCGCCCCGCGCAGGCCGCCGAGGGGATTCTTGATCTCGTGGGCCAGGCCGCGCACCAGCTCCTTCGCCGCCTGTTGCTGGGCGTGCTGCTGCAGCTCCTGGCTGATCTTCTTCTGCTGATCGATCTTGCGCAGCTCCACTACCATCAATCGTTGCTCGTGATCGGCCATGGGGCTGACGCTTATCTCCACCAGCCTGGGCTCCCCCTCCACCACCAGGGTGACTTCGCTGTCGGTGAAGCCCTGCCCCGAAATGAGGCACTGCTTGAAGCGCTGCAGGTCGAGGGAGATGTGCTCCAGCAGGTGGGGCAGCTCGATCCCGATGAGTCGCCGCTCACTGAGGGAAAGCAGCTGTTCTGCCGCCGGGTTGACGAATTGAATGCAGAGCCGCTCATCCATCAGGATGACGGCGGTCAGCAGGTTGTCCAAGAGTGTCTTGGCGTGATCCATGCGGGTTGGCACAGGTTTCTCCCTAAAACGGTGCTGCACACCTGATATGCACCAATGTAGTGCATCAAGTTTACCCGCATCGGTGCGTCACATCACCCTAATCGGCCTTGGGGGTGGCCTTGGGAGCCTGATTCACGGTCGCTCTGTGCAGGTAAAAGGTGGCTGGTTTAGATTTAGCAAGGATCGTACCGTCTTTGGCGAGCAGCTCGAGACGCGCCTCGTAGGCACCGCGATCGAGGTTTTCCACCCGGATGGCCAGGCTGTTGTGGACTATGGGGACCGCCTTGCCGTTCAGCAGCAGGCGCACGTCGTATTGCGCCGGGGGTTGGGGAGAGACCTGACCCTGGAAGACGATGTTGCCGGTGTTGTCCCTCAGGGTGCTGCCCGGTTCGGGGGAGAGCAGCTCGATCTCCAGGGGGGCGTCTTCCAGGGCCTTCCTGGCGTCGACGCCGGTCAGGCGGTTGAAATCCTCGACCTGGACCGAGTGGGGGGAAGTGCCGATGAGGGGCGAGACCCGCATGTCCACTTCCTTCGCGTTCTTGCCAGGGGGAGGGGCATCGGTGTAGTGGGTCACCCCCTGGGGGTCGACCCAGGAGTAGACTCTGGCCGCCTGAGCGGTGCAGGCGGCCATCAGCAAGAGGCTCAGCATCCAGGGTGCAGTGTTCATCCATCTCTCCTTGACGGGGTTCACCTTAATCCTATCAGAGAAAAAACCATCGGGCCGACAGTCGGTTGTCTGATGACAGCCGTGCTGTCAGGTGGGGATGGCCCCGCCGGGGGACTGCGAGCATCCCGATGGTTTTCCGCCTCCTGAATGAAAAAACCCGCCAGATGGCGGGTTTGTCACTAGGATGCGGATTAGACGGAGTAGTACAGCTCGAACTCCAGCGGGTGCGGAGTCATGCGGACGCGGTCTACGTCGTGCTGCTTCAGCTCCAGGTAGGAGTTGATGAAGTCGTCGCTGAACACGCCGCCACGGGTCAGGAACTCGCGGTCTGCGTCCAGGGCGGCCAGCGCCTCGTCCAGGGAACCGGCAACGGTCGGTACTTCGGCAGCCTCTTCCGGCGGCAGGTCGTACAGGTTCTTGTCCATGGCATCGCCCGGATGGATCTTGTTGATGATGCCGTCCAGGCCGGCCATCAGCTGAGCTGCGAAGGCCAGGTAGGGGTTGGCAGCCGGATCCGGGAAGCGTACTTCGATGCGGCGGGCTTTCGGGCTCGGCACAACCGGAATGCGGATGGACGCGGAGCGGTTGCGGGCGGAGTAGGCCAGCATGACCGGGGCTTCATAGCCCGGCACCAGACGCTTGTAGGAGTTGGTGGTCGGGTTGGCGAAGGCGTTGATGGCCTTGGCGTGCTTGATGATGCCGCCGATGTAGTGCAGTGCCATCTCGGACAGACCGCCGTACAGGTCGCCTGCGAACAGGTTGACGCCGTCTTTGGCCAGGGACTGGTGGCAGTGCATGCCGGAGCCGTTGTCACCGAACATGGGTTTCGGCATGAAGGTGACGGTCTTGTTGTAGGCGTGGGCCACGTTGTGGATCACGTACTTCAGAACCTGGACTTCGTCAGCCTTCAGGGTGAGGGTGTTGAAGCGGGTCGCGATCTCGTTCTGACCGGCGGTCGCCACTTCGTGGTGGTGAGCCTCGACGACCTGGCCCATCTCTTCCAGCACCAGACACATGGCGGCACGGATGTCCTGGGAGGAGTCAACCGGTGCAACCGGGAAGTAGCCGCCCTTGACGAAGGGACGGTGACCCTTGTTGCCGTGCTCGTATTCGGTACCCGAGTTCCAGGCAGCTTCTTCGGATTCGATCTTCACGAAGCTGTGGCCCATGGTGTTGGAGAAGGTGATGTTGTCGAACATGAAGAATTCCGGCTCCGGCCCGAACAGCACGGTGTCGGCGATGCCGCTGGACTTCAGGAAATCTTCGGCGCGCTTGGCGATGGAGCGCGGGTCGCGGTCATAACCCTGCATGGTGGCAGGCTCGAGCACGTCACAGACGATGTTCAGGGTGGTCTCTTCGGTGAAGGGATCCAGCTTGGCGGAGGCCGCATCCGGCATCAGCACCATGTCAGACTCGTTGATGCCCTTCCAGCCGCCGATGGAGGAGCCATCGAACATCTTGCCGTCTTCGAAGAAGTCTTCGTCGACCTGGTGGGCAGGGATGGATACATGCTGCTCTTTACCCTTGGTGTCGGTAAAACGCAGATCAACAAACTTGACTTCGTGTTCCTGGATCAGGGCCAAAACGTTCTGGGCTGACATGCTAAGTAACCTCCGGTGTTAAAACTCTTTGGGTGAATGCGTCGTCGTATTCACATAAGCCAGTATCGTGCCAAGTTTGTGACAGCTTGATTTCAGGGCACTTGCACCGTTTCAGGCTGTCGGGACACCCGTTCTCAAGCCGGTTGCTGCATTAAAGTGGTGCAACCTTGGATCGTTTTGGTGCACCAGGATGGTGCGCCAGCGTATCCAGGCCATCTAAGCAGGCTTTTGACCCGGGGTCCATGATCCCGACCCCCTGTCGTGCGCGAATGTGTTGCAATTCTGCTAGGCAGATCACAAAGGCGAGAGTACAATTAGCGCCCAATTTTACCCGGTGATTTGAGGCGAGAATGTTAGAGAATTTACGCAATATTGCGATTATTGCGCACGTTGACCACGGCAAGACGACGCTGGTTGATAAGCTGCTGCAGCAATCCGGCACCCTGGATCGCACCAGCGAAGGTCAGGAACGGATCATGGACTCCAATGATCTGGAACGGGAACGTGGCATCACCATTCTCGCCAAGAACACCGCGATCCGCTGGAACGACTACCGCATCAACATCGTGGATACCCCGGGTCACGCCGACTTCGGTGGTGAAGTAGAGCGCGTGCTCTCCATGGTCGATTCCGTGCTGCTGCTGGTCGACGCCGTCGACGGCCCGATGCCGCAGACCCGCTTCGTGACCCAGAAGGCGTTCGCCCAGGGTCTGAAGCCCATCGTGGTCATCAACAAGATCGACCGTCCGGGTGCGCGTCCTGACTGGGTAATGGATCAGGTCTTCGATCTGTTCGACAACCTGGGTGCCACCGATGAGCAACTGGACTTCAAGGTTGTTTACGCCTCTGCACTGAACGGTTGGGCCACCCTGGATCAAGATGTCGAGTCCGACAACATGGAACCCCTGTTCCAGGCCATCGTCGACAACGTGGAAGCTCCTGCTGCTGACACCGACGGCGGTTTCCAGATGCAGATCTCCCAGCTGGACTACAACTCCTATGTTGGCGTCATCGGCATCGGCCGCATCACCCGCGGTCGCGTCAAGACCAACCAGCAGGTCACCGTGGTCGGTGCCGACGGCAAGACCCGCAACGGCAAGGTCGGTCAGGTGCTGGGTTACCTGGGCCTGTCCCGTACCGAAGTGGCCGACGCGCAAGCGGGCGACATCATCGCCATCACCGGCCTGGGCGAGCTGAAGATCTCCGACACCATCTGCGACAACGGTGCCGTCGAAGCGCTGCCGCCGCTCTCCGTTGACGAGCCGACCGTGAACATGACCTTCCAGGTCAACACCTCTCCGTTCGCCGGCAAAGAGGGCAAGTTCGTCACCTCCCGCAACATCCTGGAGCGTCTGAACCAGGAACTGGTCCACAACGTGGCCCTGCGCGTGGAAGAGACCGATGATCCGGACAAGTTCCGCGTCTCCGGCCGTGGTGAGCTGCACCTCTCCATCCTGATCGAAAACATGCGTCGCGAAGGTTACGAGCTGGCGGTATCCCGTCCGGAAGTGATCCTGCGCACCGTGAATGGCGAACTGCAAGAACCGTTCGAAACCGTCACTGTCGACGTGGAAGAAGCGCACCAGGGTTCCGTCATGGAGCAACTGGGTCTGCGCAAGGGCGAAATGACCAACATGACCCCGGATGGCAAGGGTCGTGTCCGCCTCGACTTCATGATCCCGAGCCGTGGCCTGATCGGCTTCCAGACCGAGTTCATGACCCTGACCTCGGGTACCGGCCTGCTGTACCACACCTTCGACCACTACGGTCCGCACAAGGGTGGCAGCATCGGTGAGCGCCAGAACGGCGTGCTGATCTCCAACGCCACCGGCAAGGCCCTGACCTATGCCCTGTTCGGTCTGCAAGACCGCGGTCGTCTGTTCATCGGTCACGCGACCGAGGTGTACGAAGGCCAGGTGATCGGTATCCACTCCCGCTCCAACGATCTGACCGTGAACTGCCTGAAGGGCAAACAGCTGACCAACATGCGTGCCTCCGGTACCGACGAAGCCCAGGTGCTGACTCCGCCGATCCGCATGTCTCTGGAGCAGGCCCTGGAGTTCATCGACAACGATGAGCTGGTGGAAGTGACGCCGAAGAGCATCCGTATCCGCAAGAAGCTGCTGACCGAGCTGGACCGCAAGCGCGCCGGTCGTGCTTGATCCGCTGCATCAGCGATAGAAGGAGGCCTGCGGGCCTCTTTTTTTATGGCCAAAAGGCGGGAACGGGGCTGCCACCCCGCCCGGGCTGGACTTCCCCGACCGGTGCTAGGGTGGTCAAATGGCCACCCTATCTGACACAATGTCTGCATGACGACGCTTACGAGAATCAAGATGCAGCAGCAGATCCGTGGCCGCCTGGCCCACTTCCTCTCCTTCTTGCGCCACGATGGTGCCCACTTCGCCCAGTTCGTCTGGGGCCGCTTCCAGCAGGACAGGCTGACGGTCACTGCGGGCTACCTGGCCTATGTCACCCTGCTCTCCCTGGTGCCCATGATCGCCGTGGTGTTCGGCATGATGTCGGCCTTTCCGGTGTTCCAGAGCCTGAAGCAGGGGATGGAGCAGTTCGTCTACCACAACTTCGTGCCCACCGCCGGGGAGATGCTCAAGGAGTACATCGACGGCTTCGTGGCCAACGCCACCAACACCACGGCGGTCGGCATCGGCGCCCTGATCGTGGTGGCGCTCATGCTCATCTCGGCCATCGACAAGAACCTCAACTACATCTGGCGTTCGACCCGGAGTCGGCCCCTGGCCCAGGCGTTCGCCATGTACTGGATGATCCTGACCCTGGGCCCCGTGCTCATCGGTGCCAGCCTCGCCATCTCCTCCTATATCCTCTCCCTCAAGCTGTTCGCCGCGGACAGCCTGTTCGGCATCGGTTACCTGCTGCTGCGCAGCCTGCCGTTCCTCTTCTCCGTGCTCACCTTCCTGCTGATCTATACCGTGGTGCCGAACTGCCGGGTGCGGCTGACCCACGCCTTCATCGGCGCCCTGGTGGCGGCCTCCCTGTTCGAGCTGGCCAAACGTGGCTTCGCCATCTACATCACCAACTTCCCCTCCTACCAGGCCATCTATGGTGCCCTGGCAACCATCCCCATCCTGTTCGTCTGGGTGTATCTGAGCTGGCTGGTGGTGTTGCTGGGGGCCGAGACCACCGCCTGCCTCGGTGAATACGAGAAGCCGGGCGCAGAGGAGCTGGGCTGACCCCATCGCTTATTGCTAACATCTACGACCGCCTTCGGGCGGTCGTGCGTTTCTGACAAGACAAAGGAGTTGCGGGTGATTGCACTGATTCAGCGGGTCAGCGAGGCCAGCGTGACGGTAGAAGGAGAGGTGACCGGGGCCATAGGCCAGGGTCTGCTGGTGCTGCTCGGGGTGGAGCAGGGGGATGACGAGGCCAAGGCCGACAAGCTGCTGCACAAGGTGAGCGGTTATCGCATCTTTTCCGACGAGCAGGGCAAGATGAACCTCAACGTGGGACAGGTTGGGGGCAGCCTGCTGGTGGTCTCCCAGTTCACCCTGGCAGCGGACACCCAGAAGGGGATGAGACCCAGCTTCTCCGGCGGGGCGCACCCGAGCGAGGCCGAGCGGCTCTACGACTACTTCGTGGCCCGGGCCAGGGAAGGGGGCGTACCGACCGAGACCGGCCGCTTCGCCGCCGACATGAAGGTGAGGCTGCTCAACGACGGGCCCGTGACCTTCTGGCTGCAGGTCTAGGGCCAATACTGACGGCTCGCAGACCGGCGTTACGCCTGCTGGCGGGTGGCGTGCAGGATGACGTTGCGATAGCCGGGCACCCCGTGGGCCGTGGTGGGGCCTATCCACTCCCGCGCCAGTTTCAGCGCCTGGTCCTGCTCCAGTCGGGTGCGCGGCAGCAGGTTGACGATGAGGGTGCCGCACAGGCGCTGGGCCAGCGCCCGATAGAGCGGGGTCTGGAACAGCAGCAGGGGGTTGCCGTCCTGGCTGAACAGGTCCAGCAGCACCAGATCGTACTGCTCCCGGTTTTCCAGCAGGAAGTGCAGTGCATCGGCATGGTGCAGCCGTGGCGTGCCTCCCGTCGGGGGCAGGAAAAACTGCTGGAACAGGGTGAGGATCTCGTCGTCCAGATCCACGCAGTCATGGCGAGCCTCGGGCCAGCGTGCCGCCAGATGGCGGGTAAGATCCCCCCCGCCCAGCCCCAGCTCCAGGATCCGGCCTGCCCGCTCCGGCAGGCGTTCGGCGATGCTCCGCTGATGGGGCAGGCAGAGGTGCGATGGCTGGCTGAGGCTCATGGCAGATTGCACCACGCCGTCCAGTTCCAGCCAGCGATGGCGGGCATTTTCCAGGACACAGAGGCGACGTGCGGGTTTGACACTGAGGTGCAACAAGTGATCGGCTTGGTACGCTTGTAGATTGAAGTCCATGAATTTGCACGGCAAGATGGCTTTCGACCAGTGTAACTCAAGGATGTCGCTATGTACCGGGTGGTCACCCCCCAAACGCCAGCGGAGCTGGATGCCTATTGTCAGTTGCGCGGGGAGGCATTGGTGCGAAAGCCCTTCAATCTGTCCGTCGGCGCTAACTCAAGGATCGCCTTATGTATCGGGTAGTCATTCCTCAAACAGCAGCGGAGCTGGATGCCTATTGTCAGTTGCGCGGGGAGGCATTGGTGCGCAAGCCCTTCAATCTGTCCGTCGGCGCACACTCAAGGATCGCCTTATGTATCGGGTAGTCACTCCTCAAACAGCAGCCGAGCTGGATGCCTATTGTCAGTTGCGCTGGGAGGCATGGGTGCGCAAGCCTTTCAATCTGTCCGTCGGCGCACACTCAAGGATCGCTTTATGTACCGGGTAGTCACTCCTCAAACAGCAGCCGAGCTGGATGCCTATTACCAGTTGCGCTGGGAACTTCTGCGCAAGCCCTTCAACCTGCCCGTGGGCTCCGAGCGTGACGAATACGACAGCGTTGCCATTCACCGGCTGATGCTCACCGAGGATGGCACCCCCATCGCCGTGGGCCGGCTCTTCGTCGGTGGCGACGAGGCCCAGATCCGCTTCATGGCGCTGCGCCCCGAGTACCGCGGTCAGGGGCTGGGAGCCCGCATGGTGGAGGATCTAGAGCAGCTGGCCCGCGACGAGAAGGTGAAGCGGCTGGTGATGAACGCCCGCCAGGAGGCGGTGGAGTTCTATCGCAAGTGCGGATTTCTCGAAGTGGGGGAAGGCCCTGTCTCCTTCGGCCGCATTCCCCACCGCCAGATGATCAAGTCCCTGAGCCCGCTGCAGACCATCCAGTATCGCCCGGAGTGGTGCCAGGACCTCACCACCCGCTGGTCGCGGGGCATTCCCATCAGCGAGAAGATGGGGGTGCACATCACCCACTACGACGGCCAGACCTTCCACCTCAAGGCGAACCTGGCGGCCAACCTCAACGTTCACGACACCATGTTCGCCGGCAGCATCTACAGCCAGTGCGTGCTGGCGGGCTGGGGCCTCATCTGGTTGCAGCTCAAGGAAGCCGGCCTGGGGGGCGATACCGTGTTGGCCGAGGGCAACATCAAATACTACAGACCCGTGAGCGAGGAGCCTGAGGCCAGGGTGGCCCGGGAGGGGATGCCCGCCGTGCTCGAACCGCTGAGGAGCGGGGAGTCCGCCAAGTTCAGCCTGCGGGTCCAGCTGTTCAGCGGTCGCAAGCTGGCGGTGGAATTCGTCGGTCAGTACGTGGTGCTGCCCATTAAGCGCGGCGGGCGCTGATCCCGCGCGCGCTCTACCACAAGGCCTCATCGCGAGGCCTTGTTCGTTATTGGGATGCGGTGGTGGGGGCCGGTGCCTGCGGTCGCCAGAGCGGGCCGCTGCGCCCCTGTGCCGGGTAGCGCACGCCAGCCTCCCAGCCGCAGGCCTCCTGCCCGGTAGGGAACTGCCACTCCAGGCCGGGATCCGCGAGGGGGCCGCGCCAGCGGGCCAGCAGCTCGGCGCAGCGCCGCTTGTTCAGGACCCCGAGGTCCAGCTGCCACTGGTCGGCGGCGAGATCGACGCCCCCCTGCAGCGCCAGCAGGTGGGTGATGGTGGAGGCGCCGCCCCGCTCGATCCGCACCTTGCCCTGCTCCGCCCTGGCGTCCAGCCTGATGTGATAGAAGGGGGTGTCTCCCCGCTGCATCGCCTGCCACAGCGCCTGCGGCGTCAGGGCGGGGGGGGTCTGCTCCTTGAACCAGGCATCCAGCAGGGGATCGATGCCGACCTTGTCCCAGAAGGGATCCCTGCTCTCCAGGCTCAGGCTGCCCTGGAGAGTCCGGCGCCAGTTGGCTACCTCCTCGCCGGGTTGCCCGTTGAGGTCGGCCTGCAGCTGTGCCGCCAGATCCACCTTGCCCGCGAGCGACACAGGGGCGTGCAGCAGCTTGCCCCACAGCTCCAGATCCAGCTGCTTGCCCTGCAGTTGCAGGCGGCTATCCTGGCCGGGCGCCTTGCCCCACTGGCCACTGAGGCTGAGAGAACCCTCGTCCGGCAGGCTGCTGGTCAGCTTGTTGAGCTGCCAGGTGCCGGGGGTCAGCTCGCCATCCAGCTCGCCGTTGCGGGCGCTGAGGCCGCCCCACACCAGCTCGAACCACGTGCTCTCGACCCTGGCTCGCCCCAGCAGGGGAGCCGGCTGATTGCCCCGCAGGGCGAGGTCGTTCAGATAGAACTGCCAGCCGGTCAGGGAGAGGGGCAGGGCATCGTCGAAGGAGAGTACCTTGAGCCTGTCGAAGGCCAGCTTGCGCACGTCGATCTGCTGCGGCCGCCAGCCCTGCCAATCCTGCCACCAACCATCCGGCAGGCTGATGTCCATGCCGCTCAGCGTCAGCTCCTTGAGTGTCAGCTTCTGCTGCTGGGGATCGAGGGCGAGATCCAGGCTGAACTCCCCCTCATAGGCCTTGCCCCTCAGCTCGGCATCGAGCTGTCGGGGCGAGAAGGCGAGCTTGCCCTCGATGGCCTCCAGCTGAAACAGGCCTCGCCCCAGATCCCCCAGGGTGCCGGCGAGATAACCGCTCGGACGACTGCCCGCCTGCCAGTCGAAGGCGGTGAGCTGGCCGTTGAAGTTGTTGAGGGAGAGCTCCTGCTCGATGGCATTGATGCTGACCTGGGCAAGCTGGCCCCTGTCCAGGGTGATGCGGTTCAGGGGGAACTCACCCGGCGGGATGTCACCGAGCTCGACTCGCATGGCGCTTGCCTTGAGATCGTGCAGTTGCAGGCTGCGCTCTGGCCAGTTCAGCACCATGCCGGTTTCGAGCAGGCCGTCGAACAGGTTGGCGCTCAGCCTGTCCGTGCTCAGCACCTGCCCCTCCAGTCGCCCCTTGAGGCTGAGACGGGCCAGGGTGAACCTGGGCGTCTCCAGCTGGTTGATGCCCAGGGTCAGGTTGACCTGGGGCTGGCGTCTCGGATCGATCAGCTCCCAATCGCTCAGGGTGGCGCTCAGGCCGCGCAGGGTCAGGGCCTCGCTCTGCAGGTTCAGGTTGTCTATGGTGCTGTCGGCGATGGTGAGGGAGTGTACCGGCAGCGTCGGCAACTGGTTCGGGAGTGGCAGCTTGATGGCGGGACGGATGAGGTCCAGGTGGGCGATGCGCACGTCCCGGTTCAGCCAGTCGATGCTCTCCACCTCCAGATAGATCTTCTCCAGCTGCACCGCATCCCCGTAGCGCACCTGCTCCGCCAGCAGGGTGTAGGGGTGCAGGGGATTGAACACCAGCCGGCCTATGCTGACAGGCACGCCGGTCTGCCGGCTGAGCCAGTCGGCGATGGGCCCCTTGGCGCGTTCGGCGTCGAACAGGCCGAGACCGACCCAGACGAAGAGCAGCAGGAAGGCGAGGGTGTAGAGCAGGCCGCGCAGCCAGGAATTCATAAGCGCTTTCCTCCTGTATTGGTTGAGTGATCAGGCGTTGGCAGCGTGATCCCGCAGGTCAGGCATTGGAGTAGTGGTCTCGCAGGCCCAGCCAGCGGCGGATCAAGGGCTCGACATGCGCCGGGTGCTTGTCCATCAGGAAGCGTGCCATCTTCTGCACCTGAGGGATGAGCGGCTGGTCGCGCACTAGGTCGGCGATCTTGAGGTCGGCGAGGCCGGTCTGGCGGGTACCGAGCAATTCCCCCGGGCCGCGCAGCTCCAGATCCCGCTGGGCGATCAGGAAGCCGTCGTTGGTCTCCCGCAGCACCCCGAGCCGGCTCTGGGCCGTCTTGGAGAGCGGCGCGTGGTAGAGCAGCACGCAGTGGGAGGCCACGGACCCCCGCCCGACCCGGCCGCGCAGCTGATGCAGCTGGGCCAGCCCCAGCCGCTCCGGGTTCTCGATGATCATCAGGCTGGCATTGGGCACATCCACCCCCACCTCGATGACGGTGGTGGCGACCAGCAGTTGCAGTATGCCCGCCTTGAACTCCTCCATCACCCGCTGTTTCTCGACCGGCCGCATCCGGCCGTGCACCAGGCCGATGTGCAGACCGGGCAGCAGGGTTTGCAGCTCGGCGGCGGTGTCCTCGGCGGCCTGGCACTCCAGCACCTCGGACTCCTCGATCAGGGTACAGACCCAGTAGGCCTGCTTGCCCTCCTCGCAGGCAAGCCTGACCCGTTCGATCACGTCTCCCCGGCGACTGTCCGGCAGGGCGACCGTGGTGATGGGGGTGCGCCCCGGCGGCAGCTCGTCGATGACCGAGGTGTCGAGGTCCGCATAGGCGGTCATCGCCAGGGTGCGGGGGATGGGGGTGGCGGTCATGATGAGCTGGTGGGGGTGGACGCCTTCACGCTCCCCCTTTTCCCGCAGGGCGAGGCGCTGGTGCACCCCGAACCTGTGCTGCTCGTCGATGATGACCAGGGCCAGGCGCTGGAACACCACCTGCTCCTGGAAGATGGCATGGGTGCCCACCACCATCTTGACGCTGCCATCGGCGATGGCGGCCAGTGCCTCCTCCCGCGCCTTGCCCTTCTGCTTGCCTGCCAGCCAGCCGACCTGGATGCCGAGCGGCTCCAGCCACCTGGCGAAGTTGATGGCGTGCTGCTCGGCCAGCAGCTCGGTCGGCGCCATCAACCCCACCTGGCAGCCGTTGCCGATGGCCTGCAGCGCCGCCAATGCCGCCACCAGGGTCTTGCCGGAGCCCACATCCCCCTGCACCAGCCGCATCATGGGGTGGCTCTGCTGCAGATCCCGGCTGATTTCGGCCACCACCCGGCTCTGGGCACCGGTGGGGCTGAACGGCAGGGCGCCGAGCAGCTGCTCCACCAGGGCGGGGGCCGGCTTGAGGGCGCGGGCCAGCTGGGTCTGTGCCTGAGCGCGCACCTTGAGGACCGAGAGGTTGTGGGCCAGCAGCTCCTCCAGCACCAGCCGCTGCTGGGCCGGGTGCTGGCCGCTCTCCAGCAGGGCCAGCGTCACCGAGGGGGGCGGGCGGTGCAGCAGTTTCAGGGCGGCGGCGAGATCGATCTGCTGGGGATAGAGGCCGGCGGGCAGCAGCTCTTCGACGCCATGGAGATCGAGCTGGGCCAGGGCTTGATCCGTGAGGCTGCGCAGGGTGAGCTGGCGCAGCCCCTCCGTGGTCGGGTAGACGGGGGTGAGGGCCTCTTCGGTCTGGCCGGCCTGCTCCTCGCCGAGCAGCTTGTACTCGGGGTGGGCCATCTCCAGTCCGTACTTGCCGGGACGGGCCTCGCCGAAGCAGCGGATCAACCGGCCGGGGGCCAGGCTGTTCTTCTGGGCGGCGGTGAAATTGAAGAAGCGCAGGGTCAGGCTGCCGGTGCCGTCGCCGATGCGGCAGACCAGCATGCGGCGGCGCCCCATCACCAGCTGGGTGTCCTGGATCTCGCCCTCGACCGCGCCGTGCAGGCCGGGCGGCAGATCGCCGATGGGCCACACCTGGGTGCGGTCCTCGTAGCGCAGGGGGAGGTGGAACAGCAGATCCTGCACCGTGGCCAGCCCGAGTCGCTCGAGCTTCTCCTGCATCTTGCTGCCGACACCCTTGAGGCTGTCGAGGGAGATTTTATCCAATTTCATCAATTAGATGCCCGGAAACACTGTAAATATGTCCAGATGATAGGGGCTGTTGCGGCCCCGATGCAAGCCGCGTTGTCGCCAAGGATGGCCGAATGTGACAAGGGCCTGCCGAACATGGCAGGCCCTTGTCACGAACGGGGAAGCGCTGTGTTCGGGTCAGATGATGCGCTTGAGCAGCAGGTGCGCCTTGACCCTGTGGATCCGGGCCAGCAGCTTGCGCACCTGATCCGGGTAGTCCTTGATCTGCTCTATCTGGTCGAAGTGGCTGATGCGGCGGGTATGGGCCAGGATGCAGTCGCGTTCCTGCTGGAAGCGCTCGCGCAGGTGGTGGTGCTGGTCGTGCACCAGCAGGCCGTTCTCCAGATCCAGCGCCCAGGCACGGGGGTTGAGGTTGTTGCCGGTGAGCAGGGCCCACTCCTCGTCCACGAAGATCCCCTTGAGGTGATAGGAGTTCTTGTCGCAACACCAGAGCATGAGGTTGAGCCGGCCGTTGTCGATGTGGTGCTGGTTGCGTTCGGCAAACTTGCGCAGGTTGGTCTCGTAGAGATAGGGCAGGCCGCCTATGGTGGAGAACTTCTCCTCCGGCGGGATGAAGAAGTCGTTGGCGGTCTTGTCGCCCACCACTATGGTCACCTTGCAGCCGCGCCTGAGCAGCCCTTCCACGTCCTTGTTCAACTCCTTGGGGGGGTTGAAGTAGGGGGTGCAGATGAAGATCTCCCGCTCGGTGGCCCGCACCAGATTGCGGATCATCCGGTTGAGCTGGTTGCCTCGCTTGCCCAGGCCCACCATGGGGGTCACGGCGACCTCCCGGGCGTTGGCAGGGATGCTCTCGAAGCGGTACTGGCTGTTGCGCAGGCGCTGCTTGAAGCGGCGGATCTGCCCCTTGAGCTGCTTGGCGCCGGGGATGCCGGTGCGATCCAGCCGCTGGACGGCCTCGCTGCCGAGGAAGACGTCATCCACATAGTTGACCATGCTGCGAGTCAGCGCCGGGCTGTGGATCTGGTGATAGCGATCGAAGCGGTAGCGCTCCTGCTGGTGCAGGTAGATGTCGTTGAGGCTGGCGCCGGAGTAGAGCAGGGTGTCGTCGAAGATGAAGCCCTTGAGGTGCAGCACCCCGAGCAGTTCGCGGCCCTTGACCGGCACGCCGTAGATCTCGATCTGGTGTTGGTGGCGGGTGGCCATGGCCTGGTACATCAGGTGGTTGCCCCCCTGCTTGCCCTTGCCGATCAGGCCGCGCTGGGCGCGGTGGAAGTCGACGAACACCTTGATGTCGAGGGCGGGGTTGCGCTGCTTGGCGGCATAGAGGGCGGAGAGGATCTCCCGTCCCGCCTCGTCATCCTGCAGATAGAGCGCGATCAGGTAGATGCGCTGGGTCGCATGGGCGATGAGCGACAGGATCCGGCTCTTGAAGTCCTTGGCGCTGCTGAGCACCTGAAACTGATCCGCGGCGACCGCGATCTGGGGTAAGCGGGTCAGCAACTGTCGATAATGTGCCGATGAATGCATAGAGAAGCCTGAAATCACGGGATGAAGCGTTCCACTCGGGGCGAAGAATAGGCAATTCTAGCAATCTGTGGCGATGGGCCCAAGCAAGAATCCGTAAAAAGTCGGTGCAGAGTCACATCGGGGCCGACGGATGCGGCCCCGATGTGTTCCCGTTACAGGATGGCGCTGGCCGTGGCCACGATGAGGAAGGCGATGGTGCCGAGCAGCGTCTCCATCACGGTCCAGGTCTTGAGGGTGGTCTTCTCGTCCATGTTCAGGAAGCGGCTGACCAGCCAGAAGCCGGAGTCGTTGAAGTGGGAGAGCACGGTCGCGCCCCCGGCGATGGCGATGACGATGAAGGTCAGATCCAGCTCGCTCAGGCCTGTGGTGGCGGCCACGGTCGGCGCCATCAGGGCGGCGGTGGTGGTCAGGGCCACGGTGGCGGAACCCTGGGCGACCCGCAGCGCGGCGGACACCAGGAAGGCCGCCAGGATCACCGGCATGCCGGTGTCGGAGAGCACGTCAGCCAGGGCGGCGCCGATGCCGCTCGCCCGCAGCACGCCGCCGAACATGCCGCCGGCACCGGTCACCAGGATGACGGCGCAGACCGGGGCCAGGGCGTCGTTGCAGAACTTCTCGAGCTGCACCTTGCCCTGGGTCTGGCGGAACAGCCAGAGGGCGTAGAGCACAGTGATGAGCAGGGCCACCGGGGTCTTGCCGACCATACGCAGCACGTTCACCCAGTCGGCCCCCTTGTCGATGACGCCCATGACGCCCAGGGTGTTGAGGCCGGTATCCATGAAGATGAGCACCAGCGGCAGCAGCAGGATGGAGAGCACCTGGCCGAAGCTCGGCGCCTTGTCGGAGATCTGCTCGGCGCTGGCGGTGAAGCTCGGGGGCAGGGGCAGTTCAAACTTCTTGCCGGACCAGAGGCCGAACAGGTAGGCGCCCAGGTACCAGGTGGGCAGCGCGACCAGCAGGCCCACGACGGTGAGCAGGCCTATGTTGGCGCCCAGCAGTTCGCTGGCGGCCACCGGGCCCGGGTGGGGCGGCAGGAAGGCGTGCATCACCGCGAAGGCGCCGGCGGAGGGCAGGGCATACTTGAGGACGGAGCCGCCGAACTGTTTCGCCACGCTGAAGATGATGGGCAGCATGACGATGAGGCCGGCGTCGAAGAAGATCGGGAAGCCGAACAGCAGGGAAGCGATGCCGAGCGCGAAGGGGGCGCGGTGGGAACCGAAGCGGTTGATCAGGGTATCGGCCAGTACCTTGGCGCCCCCCGTCATCTCCAGGATCCGGCCAATCATGGCGCCGAGGCCGACCAGCAGCGCGACCGAGGCCAGGGTGCCGCCGAAGCCGGTCAGCATGGTGGGTATCACCTGGTCATAGGTGACCCCGGTGGCCAGGGCCGTCAGCATGCTGACCAGGGTCAATGCCACGAAGGCATGTACCTTGAATCGCATGATCAGCACCAGCAGCATGACAATGGCTCCGCCCGCTACCGAGAGCAGGTAGGCGACATCGGGTGTGTTCATTGCTCCGTCCATAAAGTTGTCCTCAAATGGTTCTAGTTGTTGTTCTGCACATTTCTGTGCTGCACTTCACATTGCGAAACGTTACCGGTAACATGTTACCGGTAACGTGGTAGCTTAGAACCCATCAAGCGAACGTTTTTTGAAAAGTGAGAGAGAGGTCAAATAATGGCGGGCAAGTGCATTATCGTGATGGGTGTGTGTGGCAGCGGCAAGTCCAGCATCGGCCTCAAGGTGGCCAATGCCCTGGGGGCCAAGTTCATCGACGGCGATGATCTGCACCCTCGCGCGAACATCCAGAAGATGGCGGCGGGCAACCCGCTCAACGACGAAGACAGGGCCCCCTGGCTGGAGCGGATCCGCGACGCGGCCTACAGCCTGGAGCGCAAGAACGAGCTCGGCGTCATCGTCTGCTCGGCCCTCAAGAAGCAGTACCGCGACCAGATCCGCGAGGGCAACGACTCGGTACACTTCCTGTTTCTGGATGGCAGCCAGTCCCTCATTCTCGAGCGGATGCGGGCACGGCAGGGCCACTTCATGCGCGAAGCCATGGTACAAAGCCAGTTTGATACCCTGGAGCGACCGGATGGCGAGCCCGGCGTGTTTCGCATCGATATCGACGGGACCTTCGAACAGGTGGTCGACCGTGCCGTCACCGCGCTGGCGCAGGCGCAATGAGCCATGTCGCGCGCCCGGTCACTGCCGAACGCGCCCGTATATAGAGTTGGAGAGATAGCTATGACCCATCCCGTGATCACCCTGGTGACCGACCGCATCCGCGAGCGCAGCACCGCCCGCCGTGCCCGCTTCCTGGCCCGCATCCAGCGCCAGGCCGAGCAGGGCAAGACCCGCGCCTCCCTCTCCTGCGGCAACCTGGCCCACGCCGTGGCGGCCTCGAGCTGTGACGAGAAGGGGCGCATCCTCGACATGACCCGCGCCAACGTCGGCATCGTCAGCGCCTACAACGACATGCTGAGCGCCCATCAGCCCTACCAGGGCTACCCGGACATCATCAAGGGCGCGCTGGCCGAGCTCGGCCACAGCGCCCAGGTCGCCGGCGGCGTGCCCGCCATGTGCGACGGTGTGACCCAGGGCCAGCCGGGGATGGACATGTCCCTCTTCTCCCGGGATCTCATCGCCCAGGCCACCGCGGTCTCCCTCTCCCACAACACCTTCGACGCCACCCTGCTGCTCGGCATCTGCGACAAGATTGCCCCGGGCCAGATCATGGGGGCGCTCTCCCACGCCCACCTGCCCACCGCCTTCGTGCCTGCCGGCCCGATGGCGAGCGGCATCAGCAACGACGAGAAGGTGAAGGTGCGCCAGCAGTACGCCGCCGGTGAAGTGGGCCGCGACGCCCTGCTCAAGATGGAGTGTGGCGCCTACCATGCGGCGGGCACCTGCACCTTCTACGGCACCGCCAACACCAACCAGCTGGTGTTCGAGGCCATGGGCCTGATGCTGCCGGGCTCCGCCTTCGTGCATCCGCACAGCGAGCTGCGCCGCGCCCTCACCGAGGAAGCGGCCCGCCGCATCAGCGCCATGATCCCGGGCTCCCCGGCCTATCGCCCCCTGAGTGCGGTGATCGACGAGCGCGCCCTGGTCAACGGCCTGGTGGCCCTGCTCGCCTCCGGTGGCAGCACCAACCACAGCATCCACATGGTGGCGCTGGCCCGCGCCGCCGGGCTGGAGCTGACCTGGGACGACCTGAGCGATCTCTCCGACGTGGTGCCGCTCCTGGTGCGCATGTACCCGAACGGCCCGGCTGACGTCAACGCCTTCGAACAGGCGGGGGGCGTGCCCGGCCTGATGCGCCGGCTGGCCCAAGAGGGGCTGATCCACCTGGACGCCACCCCGGTCTTCGGCGAGATGCAGGATTACCTCAGCCGCCCGGCACTGGTGGATGGCAAGCTGGTATGGCAGCCGGTGGGTGAGAGCGGCGATGCGAGTGTATTGTCCCCCTCCGGTAGCGTATTTCAGGCCACCGGCGGCACCAAGCTGCTGGCCGGTAACCTGGGCCGCGCCGTGGTCAAGGTCTCCGCCGTGGCTCCCGAGTATCGCGTCATCGAGGCGCCGGCGCGGGTCTTCTCCTCCCAGCACGCGGTGGAGGCGGCCTACAAGGCCGGTGAGCTGAACCAGGACGCCGTCATCGTGGTGCGCCACAACGGCCCGGCCGCCAACGGCATGCCGGAGCTGCACAAGCTGATGCCGGTGCTCGGCAACCTGCAGAAGGCGGGTCACAAGGTGGCCCTGGTCACCGACGGTCGCCTCTCCGGCGCCTCCGGCAAGATCCCGGCCGCCATCCACGTCACCCCGGAAGCGCTGCACGGCGGGGCCATCGGCCTGCTTGCCGATGGCGATCTGCTGCGGGTGGACGCGGTGACCGGCAGCCTCGACTGCCTGACCGATTTGAGTGGCCGTACCCAGGCCGAGATCGACCTCACCCTGGAACAAGAGGGGTGGGGCCGTGAACTGTTCAGCGTGATGCGTCGCGCGGTATCGAGCGCCGAGTGCGGCGCCACCATCTTTGACTAAGGAAGAGCTATGCAGAACTGGAAAGTGACCCCGGCCGAGGTGTTTGCCGCCTCCCCCCTGGTACCCGTGATGGTCATCAATGAGCTGGAGCAGGCCCTGCCCATGGCCAAGGCCCTCTTGGACGGCGGCATCTCGGTGTTCGAGATCACCCTGCGCACGCCGGTGGCGCTGGACGCCATCGCCCTCATCGCCAAGGCGATGCCGGACGCCATGGTCGGTGCCGGTACCGTGCTCAACTGCGCGCAGTTTGATGCCGCCGTGGCCGCCGGTGCCCGCTTCGTCATCTCCCCAGGCATGACCCCGGCCCTGCTGGCCCACGCGGCCAGGAGCACTGCGCCGCTGATCCCGGGTGTGGCCACCCCGTCCGAGGTGATGCAGGCGCTGGAAGCGGGCTACGACCACCTCAAATTCTTCCCGGCCGAGGCGAACGGCGGCACCAAGGCGCTCTCCGCCATCGCGGCGCCGCTGCCCCAGGTGAAATTCTGCCCCACCGGCGGCATCGGCCCGAAAAACGTGGCCGACTACCTGGCGCTGAAATGTGTGGCCACCGTCGGCGGCTCCTGGATGCTGCCGGCAGAAGCCGTCAAGAGCGGCAACTGGGAGGAGGTGACCCGCCTCTCCCGGGAAGCGGTTGAATTGGTCAAGCGCTAAGCGAAAGCCGTATAGATAAATCGGACAGGCCACCCTCGGGTGGCCTGCTGTTTTTACGCCCCGGGAGGGGGTGGGCCGTTTGCTTCCGGCCTTGCCCTGGCTTAAGGTCGGGGGCCGTCCCTCCACCCTGGAGCCTTCATGTCCTGCCTGCATCCATCCTACCCGCAAGGGCACTTCACCGCGCTGCACTGCCACCCCCGGGCCCAATACTGCTACCTGCACGACGGGGGCGGCATCATCACGGGGCACGGGGAGGGCGAGCTGCTGGTGGCGGGCCAGATCTGCTTCATTCCGGCGGGCTGGGAGCACGAGTTTCGCGTGCTGCGCCGATCCCGGCTCTCCCTCCTCTATGTGCCGACTTCCGCCCGCACGACCTTCGGCCCCTTGCAGGCCAGCCCGCTGCTGGCGGGTCTCTTCGCCCGCCTGCCCGAGCTGGCCGAGGAAGAGGTGAAGGGGGCCTATCTGACGGTGCTTGGCCAGGAGCTGGAGCGCGCCGATCCGCTCGCGGAGCGTATTCCCCTCGCCGGGGAGCTGGACCCGCGCCTGCTGCGGGTGCTGGACAGGGTGTGCCAGGCGCCTGCCATCCATCTGACGCTGGGGGCGCTGGCGGCTGACTGCGGCGCCTCGGTGCGCACCCTCAACCGGCTCTTCCTCCAGCAGCTGGGGTGCAGTTTTCGCCAGTGGCGGGAGCAGGTGGTGCTGGGGCGGGCGCGCCAGTTGCAGCACCGGGGGCTCACGCTGGCCCAGATCGCCGATCGGCTCGGCTACGAGGATCCCGGCGCCTTGTCCCGCGCCCTCCAGCGCCTTGCCCGGCGCGAATCAGCGGCCTGAGGGCGCGTCGTCTGCGTCCTGTCCGCCAGGCGGTATCTGCGGGTTGCCGGCAGTCAGCGCCGCGAGCCGATATCCGCATCCTCCTTGCTGCCTGCCAGCAGACAGGTCACCTCGTCGGTGTGGCAGAGCCGATCGCCGCGAAAGGTGAAGAGGCCGCTCACCTTGCAGACCAGGGTGTCGCCATCGTGGCGGGTGGCCCTGACCAGATGGGTCGAGTGGACCCGCTCACCCAGCGCCAGCGTGGCGACAAACTCGATGTTCGCCCCGGCCAGATGGCGGCGCAGCGCGGCGATGTGCTGGCGAAACGCCGGGTAGTCGAGCCGCTCGCCGTTCACCTCCTGGCAGTAGTCGGGGGTGAACCAGGCGTCGAGTTCGGCCAGGGGGAAGGTGGGAGCGCAGATGACGCGCCGCAGGCAGGCTTTCAGTCGTTTGGTGTGGTGCATGGGGTACTCCTGACATGGTGGATTGAGGGGCCAGCATAGGTCAGGGGGCGGACAGGGGAGAGGGGTAAAGGCGCCATCATGGCGGTCGAACGCGCCATGATGGCCGGAGATCAGCCGAGGCTCTCCCCCTCATAGAGGGAGAAGCCCATGTCCTTGCACCTGGTCGCCAGCGGCTGGCCGCCGAGGCGGGCCAGCAGCATGATGGCGGCTTCGCGGCCGATGGCCTCGCGGGGAGTGACTATGCTGGCGAGCTTGGGGGTCATGGCGTGGCCGATGTCGAGGGCGTTGCTGCCGGCGATGGCCACCTGCTGGGGCACCGGGATCCACCTGGCCTGGCATTGCAGCAGGGCGCCCACCGCCAGGTCGTCGTTGGTGCAGAACAGGCCGTCGAGATCGGGGAAGCGCGCCATGGCCTGGGCCAGCAGCTCCCCCCCCAGGGTGAAGCTGGAGGATTGCTCCGTCAGCAGGTGCTGGCCGGTCAGGCCGAAATCGGCCATCGCCTGGTAGTAGCCTTCCATCCGCAACTGGGTGCGCACGTCGAGCCGGGCGCCGAGGTAGATCACCTTGCGCCGTCCCCGGCGCAGCATCTCTGTTACCATGGCCCGGGCGGCGGCCCGGTGATCCATGCCTACCACCATGTCGATGGGAGAGAGCGGCAGATCCATGGTCTCCACCACCGGAATGCCGGCGGTGGCGATCATCTTGCGGGTGCGCTCGGTGTGCTGGGTGTCCGAGAGGATGAGCCCGTCCACGTTGTAGGAGAGCAGAGACGCGACCTGCTCCTCTTCCCGCTCCGGGCTGTAACCGTAGTGGGCGAGCAGGGTCTGGTAGCCGGCGGGCCGGGTCACCGCCTCTATGCCGTGGATCACCGCCGAGAAGACCTGGTTGGAGAGGGAGGGGATCAGGATGCCGATCGCCTTGCTGGTGGCGTTGGAGAGCATGTCCGGCGCCCGGTTCGGGATGTAGCCGAGCTCCTCTACCGCCGCGGAGATGCGCTCGCGGGTCCCTTCGGCCACGGCCTGGGGATCGCGCAGGTAGCGGCTGACGGTCATCTTGGTGACTCCGGTCAGGTCGGCGATGTCCTGCAGGGTGGGGCGGCGCTTGCGGGTGTCGTTCATCTGGGGATCCGGCAAAAAATGTTACAGGTAACATTACCGTTTTTGCGCAACAAAGTCAGCATATGACGCCATCAACAGGGGGCAGGGGATGACCAAGGGCAGGTGTTTCGAGGGGGTCCACTTCGAGCAGCGGGAGGTGGAGGGGGAGCAGTTCTCGGAGTGCCGCTTCATCGGCTGCCACTTCTCCTGGCTCGATCTCGGGGAGAGCCGCTTCGTCGACTGCAGCTTCTATGACAGGGAGCGGGAGCTGGGTTGCCTGTTTCAGGGCTGCGATCTGCGGGAGGCGAGCTTCCTGCGCTGCGATCTCACCCTGGCGGACTTCGGCCGCAGCCAGTGTCTGGGGCTGGAGATGCGCGACTGCCAGGCCATGGGGATCAACTTCGCCCACGCCAGCTTCGCCAACCGGATCACCGCCAAGAGCTACTTCTGCGAGGCCCACCTCACCGGCAACAACTTCAGCTATGCGAACTTCGAAAGTTGCCTGCTGGAGCGGTGCGAGCTTGCCGGCAACCGCTGGCAGGGGGCCAACCTGCTGGGCGCCTCCCTGGCGGGCTCGGATCTCAGCGGCTCCGAGTTCGGGCAAATCGACTGGACCAGCTTCAACCTGCAGGGCTGCGACCTGCGCCAGTGCGATCTGTCCGGCCTGGATCTGCGCCGGGTCAACCTCGCCGGGGTGCAGATCAATGAAGATCAGCAGCAGGGGCTGCTGGAGCAGATAGGCCTGGTGGTCTTTCCCTGAGGGGATGGAAAAAGAGGTAATTTTTCATCAACGGGTGCAGTTCGTGGCGGCTGCGCCCTTCACCATGAAAAAGCCTGCGCAAGGCAGGCTTTTCGTTGTGAGGAGCCGGGGTGTCAGCGTCTGGCCAGCCACTTGGTGGGGTTGATGGCTTCGCCCTGATAGCGGATCTCGAAGTAGAGGCCGGAGCGCTCCTGCCCGCCGCTGTCGCCGACCAGGGCCACGGGCTCTCCCTGTTCCACGTTCTGGCCCACCTGGCGCAGCAGCGACTGGTTGTGACCGTAGAGGCTCATGTAGCCGCGGCCGTGGTCGATGACCAGCAGCATGCCGAAGCCGTCCAGCCAGTCCGCATAGACCACCTGGCCCGGTGCCACGGCCTTGACCTGGGTCCCTTCGCTGGCGCCTATCAGGGTGCCCTTCCACTTCAGCTCGGCGGTACGCGGCGAGCCGTAGGAGATGAGGATGGGGCCCTGCACCGGCCAGCGCAGGTTGCCACCCGTGCTGAGGCCGCCATAGCCGTTGCTGCTCGCCTTGGCGCTGTTGCGGGCGGCCGTTTGCTGCTTCGCCACCTGCTCCTGCTGCTCGCTGACCCTGCGCTGTTCGGCGGCGAGCCGTTGCTGCTCGCCGACCTGCCGCTGCTGGGCCGCGATCCGCTGCTGCTCCGCGATGCGTTTCTGTTCGGCGGCCAGGCGCTGCGCCTCCAGCCGGCGCTGGCGCTCCTGCTCGGCCTTGATCTTGGCGAGGCGCTCCCGCTCGGCGCGCTCGCGTCGCTCCTGCTCTTCCCGCTGGCGACGCAGCTCCTCCAGCCGCGCCTTCAGCGCCTTTTCCGCCTTGACCAGCCTGGTCAGTTTCAGCTCGTCGTTTTGCACCGATTGCTGCAACTGGTTGCGCACCTTGGCGCGGCTCTGCTGGCTGGCCAGCAGGCTCTGGTGATGTTGCTGCTGTTCGCCGAGCAGGGTCTGCAGCCGGGTCTCGGTCTCTTTGGTGGCCAGCTGGTTTTTGGCCAGCTTGTCGCGGGTGGCGCGCAGGGCCTCGATGGCCTCGATGCGGGCCTTGTTGAGATAGTCGAAATAATCGAGGGCGCGGCTCAGCTTGGCCGGATCCTGCTGATTGAGCAGCAGCTTGAGGTAATCGTGGTTGCCCGCCTGGAAGGCGCTTTCCGCCTGCTTGGCCAGCAACTGTTTCTGGTGTTTTGCCTGTTGCTCCAGCGCCAGCTTGTCCTGCTGCAGGGAGGCCAGCTTCTGCTGGTTCTGCTTGAGTTGCAGCCTGGTCTGGTCGAGCTTGGCGGCGGCGGCCGAGATGGCCTGCTCGTCAGCCTTGAGCTGGGTGTTGAGCTTGGCCAGCTCCTGCTTGCTGAGCTTGAGGGTCTGCTGCTGTTCCTTGATCTGGGACTGCATGGCCCCGAGCTGCTGGTTCGCAGCCTGGGCCGTGCCGCCGATCAGGCAAAAAAACAGCGCGCCGGCCAACAGGCCGACGCGACTGGTTTTCTGTGAAATAACATCGCATCCCCGCATGGGGCAGGATTATTTCAGAATCATCAGGGGCTTGCCAGTCATTTCCGGCGGTACCGGCACACCCATCAGGGTCAGCATGGTGGGGGCCAGATCGGACAGTTTGCCGCCTTCCACCACCTCGGCCTTACGACCGAAGTAGATGAGGGGAACGGGCAGATTGGTGTGGGCGGTGTGGGCCTGACCGGTCTCTTCGTCCATCATCTTCTCGGCGTTGCCGTGGTCGGCGGTGATCAGGCACTCGCCACCCACTTCCGCCAGGGCGTCGGTGACGCGACCGATGCAGTGGTCGACCGCTTCACAGGCCTTGACCGCGGCATCGAACACCCCGGTGTGGCCGACCATGTCGCCGTTCGGGTAGTTGCAGATGATGACGTCGTACTTGCCGCTCTTGATGGCCGCTACCAGCTTGTCGGTAAGCTCTTCGGAGCTCATCTCCGGCTGCAGGTCATAGGTGGCCACTTTCGGGCTCGCCACGATTTCGCGATCTTCGCCGCTGAAGCAGGCCTCTTCGCCACCGTTGAAGAAGAAGGTGACGTGGGCGTACTTCTCGGTCTCGGAGATGCGCAGCTGGGTCTTGCCCTGCTTGGCCAGCCATTCACCCAGGGTGTTGACCAGGGCGGTGGGCGGGTAGGCACAGGCGGTCTTGATGTCGGCCGCGTACTCGGTCAGCATCACGAAATTCAGGGCCGGGGTGGCGGTGCGGGCGAAGCCGGTGAAGTCGGTGTCGACGAAGGCGCGGGTGATCTCGCGGGCGCGGTCGGCACGGAAGTTCATGAAGATCAGTGCGTCGCCATCTTCCATCGGTGCAGCGTCGCCGATGCGGGTGGCCTTGACGAACTCGTCGTTCTCGTCGCGGGCATAGGCGGCGGCCAGTGCGTCGGTGGCGTTGTCGGCGGTGAATTCGCCCTTGCCCAACGTCATCAGATCATAGGCCTGCTGTACGCGATCCCAGCGGTTGTCGCGGTCCATGGCGTAGTAGCGGCCGATCATGGAGGCGAAACGGCCCTTGCCCAGTTTGGCAAACAGGGCGTCGAACAGCTCGATGGAGGACTGGGCGGAACGCGGCGGCACGTCGCGGCCATCCAGGAAGGCGTGGAAATAGATCTTCTCGGCGCCACGCTTGGCGGCCATCTCGATCATGCCCATGATGTGTTCTTCGTGGCTGTGTACGCCACCCGGGGACATCAGACCCATGATGTGCACGGCCTTGCCCTTGGTCACGGCGGCGTCGACAGCCTTGCCGATCTCGACGTTCTGGAAGAAGACGCCTTCCTGGATGTCCTTGGAGATGCGGGTCAGCTCCTGATAGACGACACGACCGGCACCGATGTTGGTGTGGCCCACTTCGGAGTTGCCCATCTGGCCGTCCGGCAGACCCACGTCCAGGCCGGAGCCGGAGATCAGGGTGCTGGTGTAGTCACGGGCCAGGCGATCCAGGTTGGGGGTCTTGGCAGCAGCGACGGCGTTGTACTCTTGCTTGGTGCTGTAGCCCCAACCGTCCATGATGACCAGAACCAGCGGTTTCTTAGCTGTTGACATAAGGCTATGTCCTCTCGGATAGGAATGAATTGCGGGAAGTGAAACTAGCGTAATATTACTACATCTGCCGAAATAGTCACCTGATAGCCAAGTCCCTCTCCAGCCTCGCTTTTTAACTGTTATCCCGCTGTTTTAGGCATGTTGCCGGCTTGTCTGCCGCGGCGGGTTTTCCTCTGTGGCCCTCCTCTTTTCGACATGGCTCAGCCTCTCGTACGGCCCGGTTGGAGGAGGAAGAATCGGGGGCAATCCCTGATGGGAGCTTGCTCTCGCTTTGCCGCCAAGATGGCTGATCTTATGCAGGGCCCCATGTATACTCGGGCCCTTGTCTTGGTCCCTGGATAGTAGAAGATGCAAGAGTATTTGGATTTCGCGGCCCGCAACCCGCTGCTGACCGCAGCCTGGCTGGGCCTGGCAGGCACCCTGGTGTATACCACTGTGCGTGCCCGTTTTTCTCCGGTGAAGGCGGTCAACAACCACGCCGCTACCCTGCTTATCAACCGTGAAAATGCCACCGTCGTGGACATTCGCAGTCAGGATGAATTTGCCAAGGGCCATCTGGCCGGGGCCCATCACCTGCCACTCGCCCAGATCCAGGCGAATAATCTGGGTCCGGTTGAAAAGCACAAGGATGCCCCCATCATAGTGGTGTGCGAGTCGGGGATGACCGCTGGTGGCGCGGGTCGCCAACTGAGCAAGGCCGGTTTCAAGCAGGTGTATGTGCTCAGCGGTGGCATGGCCCAATGGCGTGCAGACAATCTGCCGGTGACCAAAAAACGCTGATTTAAGGGCCTGCGCCCACTCATTATCTTAAAAAGGAATCAAACGAAATGGCTGACGAAATCAACAACCAGGAAGTGCAACCGGAATTCCACATCCAGCGTGTCTACACCAAGGATGTCTCCTTCGAAGCCCCGAATACCCCGCACATCTTCCAGAAAGAGTGGCAGCCTGACGTCAAGCTGGACATGGACACCAAGACCAATGTCCTGGCCGACAGCGTCTATGAAGTGGTGCTGACTCTGACCGTCACCTGCAAGCTGGAAACCGAGACCGCCTTCCTGTGCGAAGTGCAGCAGGCCGGCATCTTCACCATCGGCAACCTGCCTGAGCCGCAACTGGCCCACTGCCTGGCGGCCTTCTGCCCGAACATCCTGTTCCCCTATGCCCGCGAAGCGGTGTCCAACCTGGTGAGCAAGGGTTCCTTCCCGCAGCTGAACCTGGCACCGGTCAACTTCGACGCCCTGTTCGCCCAGCACATGGCGCAGGTACAGGCCCAGCAGGCGACTGCGGAAGCCTGATAATGGCCGACCAGATCGCAATCTCGGTTCTGGGGGCGGGGTCTTATGGCTCCGCCCTTGCCATTTCTCTGGCGCGCAACGGTCATCCGACCCTGCTGTGGGGTCATGACCCCGCCCATGTCGCCGAGCTGGAACAGGATCGCTGCAACAAGGCTTTCTTGCCGGATGTTCCCTTCCCGGCCGATCTGCAACTGACGGCGGATCTGCAGGCTGCGGTGCAAGCCGCTCCCGTGCTGCTGCTGGTGGTGCCGAGCCATGTGTTCGGCGAGGTGCTGGCCCGGGTCAAGCCCTTCCTGCGCCCGGATACCCGGATCGCCTGGGCGACCAAGGGGCTGGAGCCGGACAGCGGCCGTCTGCTGCAGGAGGTGGCGCGGGAGGTGCTGGGGGATGCCATTCCGCTGGCGGTCATCTCTGGCCCCACCTTCGCCCGCGAGCTGGCTGCCGGTCTGCCGACCGCCATCTCGGTGGCCTCCACCCACGACGACTTTGCCGACGATCTCTCCCTGCTGCTGCACTGCGGCCGCTCGTTCCGGGTCTATACCAATCCGGACTTCATCGGTCTGCAGCTGGGCGGGGCGGTCAAGAACGTCATCGCCATCGGTGCCGGTCTCTCCGACGGTCTGGGCTTCGGCGCCAACGCCAGGACCGCGCTCATCACCCGGGGGCTGGTTGAGATGCAGCGTCTGGGCGCCGCCCTCGGGGCCGACGCCAAGACCTTCATGGGGATGGCGGGGCTCGGGGATCTGGTGCTGACCTGCACCGACAACCAGTCGCGCAACCGCCGTTTCGGCCTGGCGCTGGGGGCGGGCAAGTCGGTTGACACCGCCATGGCCGAGATAGGCCAGGTGGTGGAAGGCTATCGCAACACCAAGGAGGTGCATCTGCTGGCGGCCCGCTGTGGCGTCGAGATGCCCATCTGCGAGCAGATCTTCAAGGTGCTCTACGAGGGCAAGAACCCGAAAGAGGCGGCCATCGCCCTGCTGTCGCGAGACAAGAAGGACGAGTGATCTGCCTGCCGCAGCATGCAAAAGGCCCCGCCAGTTTAAACTGACGGGGTCTTTTTCATGATGGGGTGGCGCATTCGTTGGATAGCAAAAGGCCCCGCCAGCTGGCGGGGCCTTTTCTTTGCCGCATGTCTTAACCAGAAGGGCAGCAAATCAGTAGTAGGAGTGGTCGCCGCGCTGGTGCTCGGTGGCATCTTTCACGCCGTTGAGCTCGCCCGGGAATTTCTCCAGCAGCTGCTTCTCGATCCCCTCTTTCAGGGTGTAGTCGACCATGGAGCAGCCGTTGCAACCGCCGCCGAACTGCAGGATGGCCAGCTTGTCGTCGGTCAGCTCGACCAGGGTGACCTTGCCGCCGTGACCGGCCAGCATGGGGTTCACCTCGGACATCAGCACGTATTCGATGCGATCGATCAGGGGGGCGTCATCGGCCACTTTGCGCATCTTGGCGTTGGGCGCCTTCAGGGTGAGCTGGGAACCCATCTGATCGGTGACGAAGTCGATGGTGGCATCCACCAGGAAGGGGGCGCTCAGGGGATCGACCAGGCAGTCGAAGCCGCTGAAGGGCAGGTGCTGATCTTCCGGATCGACCGCGTCGGGTGGGCAATAGGATACGCCGCACTCGGCATTCTGGGTTCCCGGATTGACCACAAACACCCGGATGTTGGTGCCATCAGGCTGCTTCTCCAGCAACTTGCGGAAGTGGGCCTGGGCGGTGTCGGAAATGCTGATCATCACTATCCTCATAAACCTGAGTGTACGACTAGGGTATTCATGATAACTCGCTTGGCGGGGCTTGGGTAGCGTGCCGATGGCGAGCTTGTGAGCTTGGGCGTATCGGAATCATGCCGCCTCCAGTCTCGTCGGCCGGTTCCGCGCCAGGCTATGGGGGGTGTCTGAGGGTACGGCAGATGGCCCACACCTCCACCCTGGTGACGCCGCTCTCATGGAGCAACCGGGTGAGCTGACCTGCGGTCGCTCCCGTGGTCACCACATCGTCGAGCAGTGCCACATGCCGGTAGTGGTGAGGCGCCATCTCAAAGGCGCCGCGCAGATTGCGCCGCCGCTGGCCGGCACTGAGCCGGGTCTGCTGCGGGGTTGCCCTGACCCGGCGCAACAAGCGGCTGTCACAGGGAATGCCGGTGAGCTCGCTCAGGGCCCGGCCTATCTCCTCTGCCTGGTTGAAGCCACGCCACCACTGGCGCCACCAGTGCAGGGGGACCGGAATGATGGCCTGTGGCGGGTCATCGAGATTAAGGTGGTCGGCCAGCACTCGGGCAAGCAGCGGCGCGAGCAGGATCTGACCGGAATATTTCAGCCGGGGGACGAGCAGGGAGTAGGGTGCCCGGTAGTCGCCAATCACCTGCAGCCGCTGCCAGGGGGGCGGACGGCGCTGGCAACGTCCGCACACCAGGTCGCTCTCTGCATATTGCTCCGGTAGCGGTGCCGCACACAGCCGGCACTGCCAGCCATCCTGGTGCAGGGCCTGCCGGCACCAGGAGCACAGCAGAGGCGCCTCGTCACAGGGTTGGCGGCAGAGCAGGCACAGACCCAGCCAGTCGGCCCGGGTGCCGAGGATCGGACTTGCTTTGGCGAGCAGCCGCTTTAACATGCAGGCTCCAAGCAGATAAACAGGGATCTTGAGTCTAGATGAGCGTATCGGTTGAGCGGTTTGGCCAGGGCCCGGACCTGGTGTTGTTGCATGGTTGGGGCATGAACGGGGCCGTCTGGCACGGTATCGCCCAAGAACTGGCTACCCACTACCGCCTGCATCTGGTGGACCTGCCCGGCTTTGGCAACAGCCCCCTGCAAGAAGGTGCAGACTACACCCTGCCCTGGCTGGCAGAGCAGGTGGCGGCCATATTGCCTGAAAAATGCCATCTGCTCGGCTGGTCCCTCGGTGGTCTGGTGGCGAGCCAGCTGGCCCTGACCATGCCTGAGCGCCTCCACTCCCTCATCACGGTAGCCAGCTCCCCCTGCTTCATGGCCCGGGATGAATGGCCGGGCATAGCTCCCAAGGTGCTGGCGGGGTTCAACCAGATGCTGGCGGGGGACTTCATGCAGACCATAGAACGCTTCCTCGCGATCCAGGCCATGGGCAGCGAACATGCCAGGAACGACATTCGCCAGCTGCGCCACTGGCTGGCGGAGCGGCCAGCCCCCCGGCTTGCCGCCCTGGAGGCGGGTCTCGGCCTGTTGGCCGAGGTCGATCTGCGGGATCAACTAGTCGGCCTGGATCTGCCCTGGCTGCGCCTCTATGGCAGGCTGGATACCCTGGTGCCCAAGGCGGCCATTCCGCTGCTGGACGAGCGCTATCCCGGAAGTCGGAGCCGGGTACTGGACAAGGCCTCCCATGCCCCCTTCATTTCTCACCCCGAGCATTTCATCACCCTGCTGCGACAGTTCATTGGCTGAGATTTGAGCGACTGGCTTCAATAATGCCCCGGGTTGGTGGATAATTGGCCAACCTACAGAGGAGTGTGCCAATGCGTATCGAATCAGCCATGACGGCGGGCGTGCAGGGATTCCAGCGGGCGGAGCAGTTGGCCGGCCAGGCTTCCAGCCAGATTGCCCGTCTCAATACGCCAGCGGGTGATCAGGTGCAGTTGCCGGATGAACTGGTCAACCTCAAGGTGGCCGAGCAGCAAGCCGGCGCCTCCGCCAAGGTGATCCAGACCGCCAGCGACATGCTGGGCACCCTGATCGATATCCGGGTGTGACATGAACATCAACGTCAGCCTGCCGCCCCTTATCCCCAACCAACTGCGCCCGCATGCGGTATGGACGGGCAGCATGATCGGTATCCGAGTGTGAGATGAATATCAACGTCAGCCTGCCGTCGCTCATTCCCAACCAGCTGCAGCCGCAGACGGAATCGGCACAGACTGACAACCGCCGCGCGGAGCTGGTGCCTCCCAGCCGCCAGAGCGAGGCCTTCGGTGCCGAGTCCGGCGTCGGCTCCCAGAAAGAGAGAACCCGGGCCGCTCAGGCCAATCCCGCTACCCCATCCCCGTCGACGAAAGAGAGTGGCCAGGCCGGTCCCGCGACGGTGGCGCACCGTTTTGTCGAGGCAACGGGGGAGGAGGGGGAGCGTCGACAACGCCAGGATGGCGAACAGCAGGAGCAGCAGAAGCAGCAGCGTCAGGTGGCTGCGCTGGTCGAGCGGGATCTCGAGGTGCGCAAGCACGAGCAGGCACACCAGGCGGTCGGCGGTGAGCATGCGGGCAGCCCCAGCTACCAGTTTTCCCGTGGGCCGGATGGCAAGCGCTATGCCACCGGGGGAGAGGTCGTCATCGACATCGGCACTATCCCCGGGGATCCGGCAGCGACCATCGCCAAGATGCAGCAGGTGCGTGCCGCCGCGCTGGCGCCGGATGAGCCGTCGTCACAAGACCTGAGCGTCGCCCGCGCCGCTTCCGCCAAGGAGGCCAGGGCCCGCCAGGAGCTGATGGTGCTCAGGCAGGAAACCATGGGGCCGCTCGGTGCCTACATGGACAATCGCAACCAGGTGATTGCCAGGCACTACCAGCAAGCGGTGAGGCCGGCGCCTCCCCACAGACTGAGTCAGGACGTCTGAACAGGTCGTCGCTGAGGATGGTGCAGAGATGAAAAAGCCCCTTTCGGGGCTTTTTGCATTTTCAGGGGCTTATTTCTTCAGCCTGGAGAGGGCGGCGGCGAAGGCATTGCCCATGGCACCCTCGGTCGGGGGGCTCTGGCGTGGTGCCGGTTTCGGTCTGGGGTTGCCGGTGTGACGCGGCTCGGCCGGTTTGCGCGCCGGCTGGCCGGCCTTCTCGTCCAGACGCATGGTCAGGCTGATGCGCTTGCGCGGGGCATCCACCTCCAGCACCTTCACCCGGACGATGTCGCCCGCCTTGACCACCTCGCGGGGATCCTTGACGAAGCGGTCGGTCAGGGAGGAGATGTGCACCAGGCCATCCTGATGAACGCCGATGTCGATGAAGGCGCCGAAGTTGGTGACGTTGGTAACTACCCCCTCCAGCACCATCTCGGGCACCAGGTCGCTGATTTTCTCCACCCCTTCCTTGAAGGTGGCGGTCTTGAACTCGGGGCGTGGGTCGCGGCCTGGCTTGTCCAGCTCGCCGATGATGTCGGTGACGGTGGGCACGCCGAACTGCTCATCGGTGTAGTCGGAAGGCTTGAGGGTGCGCAGCAGGCTGCTGTTGCCGAGCAGGCTGTCGACGGTCTGCTCCAGTTTGGCCAGGATCCGCTCCACCACGGGGTAGGACTCCGGGTGCACCGCCGAGCTGTCCAGCGGGTTGCTGCCGCCGCGAATGCGCAGGAAGCCGGCACACTGCTCGAACGCCTTGGGTCCGAGCCGGCTCACTTTCAGCAACTGCTGGCGGCTCTTGAAGGCGCCGTTCTCGTCCCGGTAGGCGACGATGTTCTGGGCCAGGGTCTGGGAGAGGCCTGACACCCGGTTCAGCAGGGCGACCGAGGCGGTGTTCACATCCACACCCACCGCGTTCACGCAATCCTCGACCACCGCATCGAGCCGTCGGGCCAGCTGGCTCTGGCCGACGTCGTGCTGGTACTGGCCGACACCTATGCTCCTGGGGTCTATCTTGACCAGCTCGGCCAGGGGATCCTGCAGGCGACGGGCGATGGAGACGGCGCCGCGCAGGGAAACGTCGAGATCCGGGAACTCCTGGGAGGCGAGCTCGGAGGCGGAGTAGACCGAGGCCCCCGCTTCGCTCACCACGATTTTCTGGGCCTTGGCGGCCGGGTAGCGCTCGAACAGATCGCTCACCAGGCGGTCGGTCTCCCGCGAGGCGGTGCCGTTGCCGATGCTGATGAGTTCGACCCTGTGCTTCTGGCACAGCTCGCTCAGGGTCTTGAGGCTCTGATCCACCTGGCGCTTGGGTTCGAACGGATAGATGGTCGCGGTATCGACCAGCTTGCCGGTGGCATCCACCACCGCCACCTTGATCCCGGTGCGGATGCCGGGATCCAGCCCCATGGTGCAGCGCATGCCGGCCGGCGCCGCCATCAGCAGATCCTTGAGGTTCATGGCGAATACCTTGATCGCCTCCTCTTCTGCCGACTCGCGGATGCGACCGATGAGCTCGGTCTCCATCTGGAGCGACAGCTTGATCTTCCAGGTCCAGCTCACCACCCCCTGCAGCCACTTGTCGGCCGGGCGGTGTTGCAGGTTGAGCCTGAGGTGATGGGCGATGATCCCTTCGCAGGGGCTGGCACCCTCATCGTCGCCGGCAACCAGCGCCAGGTTGAGGATCCCCTCGTTGCGGCCGCGCAGCATGGCCAGCACCCGGTGGGAGGGGGCCTTGTGCAGGGGTTCGTCGTGTTCGAAGTAATCCTTGAACTTGGCCCCTTCCTGCTCCTTGCCGGCCACCACGCGGGCACGCAGGGTGGCGTTCTGCCACAGGTAGTCTCGCAGCTTCTCCAGCAGATCCGCCTGCTCGGCGAAGCGCTCCATCAGGATGTAGCGGGCGCCGTCGAGGGCGGCCTTGCCGTCGGTGATCCCCTGCTCGGCATTGAGGAAGCGGGCCGCCTCCTGCTCGGGATCTTTCATGGGGTCCCCCAGCAGCAGGTCGGCCAGCGGTTCCAGCCCCGCCTCGATGGCCATCTGCCCCTTGGTACGGCGCTTGGGTTTGTAGGGGAGATAGAGATCTTCGAGCCGGGTCTTGCTGTCGGCCTCGTTCAGCTCGCGGGCCAGCTCGGGGGTGAGTTTGCCCTGCTCCTCAATGGAGCGCAGGATCACCTGACGGCGATCCGCCAGTTCGCGCAGGTAGCCGAGGCGGCTTTCCAGGGTGCGCAGCTGGCTGTCGTCCAGACCGCCGGTCACCTCTTTGCGGTAACGGGCGATGAAGGGAACGGTGGCGCCTTCGTCCAGCAGGCGAACGGCGGCCTGCACCTGTTCCGGGCGGGCATTCAGCTCACCGGCGATCTGATGTTCTATTACGTGGCTTTGCATCGAGGGTCTCTGGTGGTCGGGTCCTGTCTAACTGGCCAGCGCGGGGCAATGTTGCCGGGCATGGGGTCTGTCCTGGCGATACTCAAGGTACCAGCCAGGCCGCTGCCGCGCGGGCCGGTTGGCGCTGCAAGGCGCCGGGTGTGAGCACTATATGGGGTCGGGCAGCGGGATGCCACCCCGGCAGAGAGGGCAGTGAGCCCCCCGGATGACAGGCGCAGCCGGCCCATACCGACCTAAGGGAGCCCGTCAACGGCTCTGGTGGTGGCGTGAAGCCGGCTCATTTGGGATAGCTGATCTCATTGACGTACCAGCAGGCGTCACCGACTGGCGTACGCACCATGGCCTCGTCGCCCACCTCCTTCTTGAGCAGGGCGCGGGCCATGGGGGAGTCGATGGAGATGTAGTCCTTGCGACCGAAGATCTCGTCGTAGCCGACGATGCGAAAGCGCTTGGCCTCGCCTTCGTCGTTCTCGACCTCGACCCAGGCGCCGAAGAACACCCTGCCCTCCTGGGAGGGGGAGTAGTCGACTATGGTCAGCTCTTCCAGGCACTTGCGCAGGTAGCGAACCCGGCGGTCGATCTCCCGCAGGCGCTTCTTGTTGTACTGGTAGTCGGCATTCTCGCTGCGATCGCCGAGGCTGGCCGCCCAGGCCACCTTCTTGGTGACGTCTGGCCTCTCCTCCCGCCAGAGCATGTCGTGCTCCTGCCTGAGCCGGTTGTAGCCTTCACGGGTAATGAGTTTGGTTTTCATGGGGTTATCACTCCCTGGCGCATTGCATCTGTTTGCACGGGATCTTAGCCATTGCCGCCGCCCTGTCGAGCAAAAAGCGTGGCCGGAGCAGGGCTGGCAGGAGCGTAGAGAGCCCGTCCAGCCCGGATACAGGGTAATAACCGGTAACATATTTATGCTTTGTGGTTGCAGGGACGCGCCCTAGTATGAGCGGAGACAGAGAGGAGAGGCGGCAATGAGTCAGCAATACAAGGTCCTGGTGGTCGACGACGACCTGAAATTACGTTCCCTGCTGGAGCGCTACCTGACCGAACAGGGGTTCGTGGTTCGGGGCGTCGCCAATGGCGAACAGGCCGACCGCCTGCTGACCCGTGAAAACTTCAGCCTGATGGTGCTGGACCTGATGCTGCCCGGGGAAGACGGCCTCTCCATCTGCCGCCGCCTGCGCGAGGCGGGCAACCAGATCCCTGTGCTCATGCTCACCGCCAAGGGGGATGAGGTGGATCGCATCGTCGGGCTGGAGATGGGGGCCGATGACTACCTGCCCAAGCCGTTCAACCCGCGGGAGCTGCTGGCCCGGATCCGTGCCGTCTTGCGCCGCCACACCGTCGAGCTGCCCGGTGCCCCCTCCGCCGCCGAGAAGATGGTGACCTTCGGTGCCTATCAGCTCAACCTGGCGACCCGGGAACTGAGCCGGGACGGCGAGCCGGTCTCGCTGACCAGCGGCGAATTTGCGGTGCTCAAGGTGCTGGTGAGCCATCCCCGCGAGCCGCTCTCCCGCGACAAGCTGATGAATCTGGCGAGGGGTCGCGAGTACACCGCCACCGAGCGCAGCATAGACGTGCAGGTTTCCCGCCTTCGCCGCCTGCTGGAGCAGGACCCGGCCCAGCCCCGTTACCTGCAGACCGTCTGGGGTCTGGGCTATGTCTTCGTGCCGGACGGTGAGAACGCATGAAGAAAGTGGGCAGCATGTTTTCCCGCATGCTCTGGTTTCTGGCCGCCGTGCTGGTGGTCTATCAGTTTGTCTCCTACGCCACCTTCTACAACTACCTGCTGGCCCCCACCGTCAAGCAGATCAGTCACCTGCTGGCCAACCAGGTCAAGCTCATCTTCCCGGTGGACAACAGTCAGCTGGCCCTGAGCGAAGATGCCGAGGCGCTGGTCTATGTGGCGACCGGCAGCGACATCTACACCCAGAGCGAGGCGGAGCAGCACGGGCTGAACGACTCCAAACCCTATCCCTATCTGGAGGAGAGCATCAGCCGCGAGCTGAAGGGGGAGACCCGGGTCAGGGTGGAGATCCAGGATCACTACATTATCTGGATCCAGCCGCCCCAGGCCAGCCAGATGTGGGTGCGCATTCCGCTCACCGAGATCGAGGATGACGACATAGAGCCGCTGATCCTCTACATGAGCGTGCTGCTGGTGGTGACCCTGTTCGCGGCCTGGCGCTTCGCCCGCCAGCTGGTGCGACCGCTGGAGGATCTCGAGGCGGGGGCCGTGGCGGTGGCCCGAGGCCACTTCCCCGATGCGCTGGACGAGCAGGGCTCCCGTGAGGTGCGCCGCCTGACCCGCACCTTCAATCACATGTCCAGCTCCATCAAGGGGCTGATCGAGGAGCGCAATCTGATGATGGCGGGGGTGTCCCACGATCTGCGTACGCCCCTGACCCGCATCCGCCTGGCCACCGAGATGATGTCTTCCGAGGATGAGTATCTCAAGGAGAGCATCAATGCGGACATCGACGAGTCGAACGGCATCATCGATCAGTTCATCGACTACATCCGGCCGAGCGAGGGACTGGATGCCCATCCCGTCGACCTGACCCGGCTGATCCATGATGCGCTCCTGATGCAGACCGATCAGGGGTTGGAGGTGGAGGTGCTGTTGCCTGAGGCGGCGGTGCGGGTCGTCTGTCACCCCATCAGCATGCGCCGCATCCTCAATAACCTGTCGGGTAATGCGCTGCGCTATGGTGCGACCCGGCTGCAGGCCGAGCTCAGGGATGACGGTCACTGGGTACGGCTGCGACTCTCTGACAACGGCCCGGGGATAGCAGAAGAGGACTATTCCCGGGTGCTCAAGCCCTTTACCCAGGGCAATGTGGCCCGCACCGGCGGCGGCAGTGGCCTGGGGCTGGCCATTGTCGCCAAGATAGTCTCCCAGCATCACGGCACCATCAGGCTGGGACGATCCGAGCTGGGGGGCCTGCTGGTGGAGATCCGGCTGCCCAAGAACCAGCCGCTGGAGTGGATGGACTGAGCGAGGGGCGTATCCATGGATACGCCCTTTGCATGTCAGGCTTGCGGCTCGCTTGTCTTGCGGTAGCGCCTGCCATATTTCAACTGCTGGATCAGCAGGGCTGCGACGATCAGCGCCAGCCCGATGGGGGTGGCCGGGTGGATGGTTTCGCCGATCAACAGGTTGAGCAGCACCAGGGAGGCAAACGGCGAGATGAAGATAAGGTTGCTGATGGGCGCCGTGTTGGTGGCATGGCGCAGCGCCATCAGCCAGAGCACGAAGCCGAAACCCATCTCGAACAGCCCCACATAGATGGCACCGGCCCAGCCCTGCCAGGCGGTCATGGCGAAGTCGGAGAGCAGCCAGGTCGCCGCGACGATGAACGGCAGGCTGATGAGGAAGCCGAGCAGCAGGCTGACGACGGGATCCCCCTGATTGCGGGTGTTGAGGATCCAGTAGCCGGCCCAGATAAGCGTCGAGACCAGGGCCAGCGTTACCCCGAGCGGGCTGTCGAACTGCAGGCCGAACACATCCCCCCTGGTGGCGATCACCAGGGCCCCGAAGTAACCGAGCACGATGGCGACACAGTCGCGGCGGCGCAGCGTCTGACCGAGGAAGGGGACGGCCAGCAGGCTGAGGGTGATGGCCCAGGTGTAGTTGAGGGTCTGGGCCTGCTGGGCCGGCAGCAGGTCATAGGCCTTGAACAGCAGCAGGTAATAGAGGAAGGGATTCAAGACCCCCAGCGCCAGATAGTAGAGGGGGCGGCCCTTGATGTAGCCGAGCATTAGCGGCAGTTTGCCCTGGTAGGCAACGATCACCCCCAGCGTCAGGGTGGAGGTACAGGCCGCGACCAGCAGCAGTTGAACCGGCTCGAAGTAGGCAAGGGAGATCTTGAAGGCGCTGGCGACCGTCGACCAGAGGGCGACGGCGCAGAGCCCGTACTGGTAGGCTTTTTTCTGATTCTTGAGCATAGGGATGATTCCGCAGACAGAGGCGAGGACGCAGTCTATCAGCCCGTTTGCAACATTGTCGTTACCGGTTTTCGAGGGGTGAGCGAGGATGCGCCACGAGATCCATCCGCCACACAAAATTGCGCACAATCTGTCCGCCTTCTCTTGCGTGAATTGAAAAAATCCGTATAATCCCCTCCGCTTGCCCATGAGGCAGCCAGACGATATGTCTGCTTGCTGAGCTTCCCGTTTACGTGTCGCCAGCCATACAGTCCTCCCGATATGGGAGGAAACGTGAAAAATCGCACCTCTGGCGGGAGTAATCTCGGTCGGGCGGTGTTGATTTATGTTCTTTTATCTATTGGAGCTCTGTCAATGCAGAACCAAAGAATCCGTATCCGCCTGAAGGCTTTTGATCATCGCCTGATCGATCAATCCACTGCGGAAATCGTTGAAACTGCAAAGCGCACCGGCGCGCAGGTTCGCGGTCCTATCCCGCTGCCGACTCGCAAAGAGCGTTTCACCGTTCTGATCTCCCCGCACGTCAACAAGGACGCGCGTGATCAGTACGAGATCCGCACTCACAAGCGTCTGGTAGACATCGTTGAACCGACTGACAAGACCGTTGACGCTCTGATGCGTCTGGATCTGGCAGCTGGTGTAGACGTCCAGATCAGCCTGGGTTAATTACGGAAAGAGGTTGATAACAATGACAATCGGTCTTGTAGGTCGCAAAGTGGGTATGACTCGCATCTTCACTGAAGATGGCGTTTCTATCCCGGTGACTGTTATCGAAGTTGAAGCTAACCGTGTAACTCAGGTCAAATCTGTAGAAACCGACGGCTACAACGCTATTCAGGTTACCACTGGCTCCAAGAAAGCCAGCCGCGTAACCAAGCCGGAAGCTGGCCACTTCGCCAAAGCTGGTGTAGAAGCCGGTCGCGGTCTGTGGGAATTCCGCCTGAACAACGGTGAAACTTTCACTGTTGGTAGCGAGCTGAAAGTAGATCTTCTCGCTGACGTTAAGCTGGTAGACGTTACCGGCACATCCAAGGGTAAAGGTTTTGCCGGTACTGTTAAGCGCTGGAACTTCCGCACCCAGGATATGACCCACGGTAACTCCCTGTCCCACCGTGTACCTGGCTCCATCGGTCAAAACCAGACCCCGGGCCGTGTATTCAAGGGCAAGAAGATGGCTGGTCACATGGGTGCTGAGCGTGTAACGACTCAGAACCTGGAACTGGTTCGTGTTGACGCTGAACGCAACCTGCTGCTCATCAAAGGCGCAGTACCGGGTGCAACCAACGGCAACGTGATCGTCAAACCTGCCGTCAAAGCGTAACGTCTGAGGAGATAGTAATGGAATTGGTAATGAAAGACGCCAAGAGCGCTCTTGAAGTTTCCGAGACTACCTTCGGGCGCGAATTCAACGAAGCTCTGGTTCACCAGGTTGTCGTTGCATATGCCGCTGGTGCCCGTCAGGGTACTCGTGCGCAGCTGACTCGCTCTGAAGTGTCTGGTGGCGGCAAAAAGCCGTGGCGTCAGAAGGGTACTGGTCGTGCCCGTGCTGGCTCCATCCGTTCGCCCATCTGGCGTTCCGGTGGTGTGACCTTTGCTGCTAAGCCGCAAGATCACAGCCAGAAAGTAAACAAGAAGATGTACCGCGGCGCTATCCGTAGCATCCTGTCCGAGCTGGTACGTCAAGAGCGCCTGATCGTTGTTGAGAAGTTCGGCATCGAAGCGCCGAAGACCAAAGAACTGATCGCCAAGCTGAAAGAAATGGAACTGACTGACGTTCTGATCGTGACTGCTGAAGTCGATGAGAACCTGTTCCTGGCTGCTCGTAACCTGTACAAGGTCGACGTGCGTGACGTTGCCGGTATCGACCCGGTCAGCCTGATCGCTTTCGACAAGGTTCTGATGACTGCTGACGCAGTTAAGCAAATCGAGGAGATGCTGGCATGATCCGTGAAGAGCGTCTGCTGAAAGTTCTGAAGGCTCCGCACATCTCTGAAAAGAGCACCATGGTCGCAGAAAAGCAGAACACTATCGTGTTCAAAGTTGCTGTTGATGCCACCAAGGCGGAAGTCAAAGCTGCAGTTGCGAAACTGTTCGAGGTCGAAGTTGAGACCGTCCGTACCCTGAACATGAAGGGTAAGACCAAGCGCGCAGGTGCACGCGTAGGCCGTCGTTCCGATTGGAAAAAGGCTTATGTGACCCTGAAAGCTGGTCAGGACATCGACTTCATGGGCGCAGCCGAGTAAGAGGAGTTCTGAAAAATGGCAATCGTTAAGTGCAAGCCTACTTCTCCGGGCCGCCGCCACGTCGTCAAGATCGTCAACCAAGAGCTGTACAAGGGTAAGCCCTTCGCAGCCCTGCTGGACAAGAAAGACAAGACCGGTGGTCGTAACAACAACGGTCGTATCACCACTCGCCACATCGGCGGTGGTCACAAGCAACACTACCGTCTGATCGACTTCAAGCGCGACAAAGACGGCATTCCGGCCAAAGTTGAGCGTCTGGAATACGATCCTAACCGTACCGCAAACATCGCCCTGGTGCTGTATGCAGACGGTGAGCGTCGTTACATCCTGGCTCCGAAAGGCCTGAAAGCTGGTGATGCAATCGCCTCTGGTGCTGATGCTGCCATCAAGGTGGGTAACACCCTGCCGATGCGCAACATTCCGGTCGGTTCTACCGTTCACGCCGTCGAGATGAAGCCTGGTAAAGGTGCCCAGCTGGCTCGTTCCGCTGGTACTTTCATCCAGATCCTGGCTCGTGAAGGTAACTATGTAACTCTGCGTCTGCGTTCCGGCGAAGTACGTAAAGTTCTGGCCGAGTGCCGCGCTACCATCGGTGAAGTGGGTAACTCCGAGCACATGCTGCGTCAACTGGGTAAAGCCGGTGCAAACCGCTGGCGTGGTATTCGTCCGACCGTTCGCGGTATGGCGATGAACCCGGTTGATCACCCGCACGGTGGTGGTGAGGGTCGTAACAAGGGCATGCAGCCTGTGTCCCCATGGGGCCAGAAGGCTAAGGGCTTCAAGACCCGTAAGAACAAGCGTACCGACAAGTACATCGTACGTCGTCGTAACAAGTAATTGTTAACATAGAGGAATCACCATGCCACGTTCTCTCAAGAAGGGTCCATTTATCGACCTGCACTTGCTGAAGAAGGTAGAGAAAGCGGTGGAAAGCGGGGATAAAAAGCCGGTTAAGACCTGGTCCCGTCGTTCAATGATCATCCCGAACATGATCGGTTTGACCATCGCTGTCCATAATGGTCGTCAGCACGTTCCGGTTTTCGTTACCGAAGAAATGATCGGTCACAAACTGGGTGAATTCGCACCGACTCGTACTTATCGCGGCCATGCTGCTGATAAGAAGGCTAAGAAGCGCTAAGGGATAAATGATGGAAGCTATCGCTAAACACCGTTATGCCCGTACTTCTGCCCAGAAAGCTCGTCTGGTAGCCGATCAAGTACGTGGTCTGTCCGTAGACAAGGCTCTGAACATCCTGACCTTCAGCCCGAAAAAGGCTGCTGTTCTGGTGAAGAAAGTGCTGGAATCTGCCATTGCCAACGCTGAGCACAACGAAGGTGCCGATATCGACACCCTGCGTGTTGCCACCATCATGGTAGACGAAGGTCCCTCCATGAAGCGCATCCGCCCGCGTGCCAAAGGTCGCGCGGATCGTATCCTCAAGCGTACCGCTCACATCACTGTAGTGGTATCCGACGCTAAGGCTGGGAGATAAGCAATGGGTCAGAAAGTACATCCTAATGGCATTCGCCTGGGTATTACCAAGCCTTGGAATTCTACCTGGTTCGCGAACACCAAAGACTTCGCTGACAACCTGTACAGCGATTTCCAAGTACGCCAGTTCCTGACCAAGGAGCTGAAAAACGCTTCCTTGTCCAAGATCACCATCGAGCGTCCGGCCAAGAGCATCCGTGTGACCATTCACACCGCTCGTCCGGGTGTCGTGATCGGCAAGAAAGGCGAAGACGTTGAGAAACTGCGCAAAGCCGTAGCCGCTATTGCTGGCGTGCCTGCTCAGATCAACATTTCCGAAGTCCGCAAGCCGGAGCTGGATGGCAAACTGGTTGCCGACAGCATCACTTCTCAGCTGGAACGTCGCGTAATGTTCCGTCGCGCCATGAAGCGCGCCGTACAGAACGCCATGCGTCTGGGTGCCAAGGGCATCAAGGTAGAAGTATCCGGTCGTCTGGGCGGCGCTGAAATCGCGCGTACCGAATGGTACCGTGAAGGTCGTGTGCCCCTGCACACCCTGCGTGCCGACATCGACTATGCAACTTCTGAAGCCCACACCACTTACGGTGTGATCGGCGTCAAAGTTTGGATCTTCAAGGGCGAAGTTCTGGGTGGTCTGGCTGCAGTCAATGCTGCCGCTGCTCAAGAGCAAGCTCCTGCAAAGCCCAAGCGTGACAACAAGCGCCGCGCTGCTAAGTAAGGAGATTCGGTAAATGTTGCAACCTAAGCGTACTAAATTCCGCAAGACCCACAAGGGTCGTAACCGCGGTCTGGCCAATGCCGGTAACGAAGTATCCTTCGGTACCTTTGGCCTGAAGGCGACATCTCGTGGTCAGCTGACTGCTCGTCAAATCGAAGCAGCCCGTCGTGCCATGACCCGTCACGTTAAGCGTCAAGGCAAGATCTGGATCCGTGTGTTCCCGGACAAGCCCATCACCGAAAAGCCCCTCGAAGTTCGTATGGGTAAAGGTAAGGGTAACGTGGAATACTGGGTTTGCCCGATCCAGCCTGGCAAGGTTCTGTACGAGATGGATGGTGTACCTGAGGCTCTGGCGCGTGAAGCGTTTGCCCTGGCCGCAGCTAAGCTGTCCGTTCAGACCACTTTCGTAATTAAGACGGTGATGTGATGAAAGCCCAAGATCTGCGTCAAAAGAGCGTCGAAGAACTGAACCAGGAGCTGCTGGGTTTGCTGCGTGAGCAATTCAACATGCGCATGCAAGCTTCCACCGGCCAACTGGCTCAGACTCACACTCTGAAACAAGTGCGTCGTGACGTCGCACGTATCAAGACTGTACTGACTGAGAAGGCAGGTGCGTAATGACTGACAAGATCCGTACTCTGCAAGGTCGTGTAATCAGCGACAAGATGGACAAGTCCATCACCGTCGCCATCGAGCGCAAGGTAAAGCACCCGATCTACGGTAAGATCATCAAGCGTACTACCAAGCTGCACGTGCATGACGAGAACAACGAGTGCAAGGCTGGCGACCTCGTGGAAATCCGCGAGTGCCGCCCGCTGTCCAAGACCAAATCCTGGACCCTGGTTGCTGTCGTAGAAAAGGCCTAATTCGGTACTTTCTAGCCCAAACGGCCCCCCATCGGGGCCGTTTGTTTTTTAGGCTACCTTTTCAAAAACAGCTGTGTTATAGTTTCGCGCCTTTTGAAGGCAGCCAGATCCCATCAGGGATAAGAAGTAAACAAAGCGGAGCACTAAGATGATCCAGATGCAAAGTATGCTGGGTGTTGCCGACAACTCCGGCGCTCGCAGTGTAATGTGTATTAAGGTTCTGGGTGGTTCGCACCGCCGTTACGCCGGCATCGGCGACATCATCAAGGTTTCCATCAAGGAAGCCATTCCTCGCGGTAAAGTGAAGAAAGGTGATGTGTATAACGCGGTGGTCGTACGCACCCGTAAAGGCGTTCGTCGTCCGGACGGCTCTGTCATCCGTTTCGACAACAATGCGGCTGTGTTGCTTAACAACAACCAACAGCCAATCGGTACTCGTATTTTTGGCCCGGTGACCCGTGAACTCCGTAACGAGAAGTTCATGAAGATTGTGTCCCTGGCACCCGAAGTACTGTAAGGAGTCGAACGATGGCAGCTAAAATCCGTCGCGAAGACGAAGTAATTGTTCTTACCGGCAAAGACAAGGGCAAGCGTGGCAAAGTCACTCAAGTTCTGATTGCCAAAGGTAAGGTAATCGTGGAAGGCATCAACCAGGTGAAGAAACACCAGAAGCCGGTACCCGCACTGGGTCAGGCTGGCGGTATCGTCACCAAAGAAGCCCCCATCGATGTATCTAACGTAGCGCTGTTCAACTCTGCCACTGGCAAGGCTGACCGCGTTGGTTTCCGGATTGAAGACGGCAAGAAAGTCCGTTTCTTCAAATCCACCGGCGAACTTGTGAAGTAATTGGAGTTTAACGATGGCGAAACTGCATGATTACTACAAATCCGATGTAGTAAATGAACTGACCAAGCAGTTCGGTTACAAGACTATCATGCAAGTCCCTCGGATCGAGAAAATCACCCTGAACATGGGTGTTGGTGAAGCGATCTCTGACAAGAAGTTGCTGGAAAATGCCGCTGCCGACATGGCTGCCATTTCCGGTCAGAAACCGCTGATCACCAAAGCACGCAAATCTGTTGCGGGCTTCAAGATTCGTGAAGGCTACCCGATAGGTTGTAAAGTAACCCTGCGTGGCGAGCGTATGTGGGAGTTCCTGGAACGGCTGATTTGCATCTCCGTACCGCGTATCCGTGACTTCCGTGGTCTGAACGCCAAGGCGTTCGATGGCCGTGGTAACTACTCCATGGGCGTGCGTGAGCAAATCATCTTCCCGGAAATCGACTATGACAAGGTCGATCGCGTCCGTGGTCTGGATATCACCATCACCACTTCCGCGAATACCGACGAAGAAGGCCGTGCTCTGCTGGCTGCCTTTAACTTCCCATTCCGCAAGTAAGGTTAGGGTTATGGCTAAAACATCCATGAAAGCGCGCGAAGCTAAGCGTGCGAAGCTGGCAGCCAAATACGCTACCAAGCGTACCGAGCTGAAAGCTATCATCGTTGATATGAACGCTTCTGAAGAAGCGCGTTGGGACGCTGTCTTGCAACTGCAACAGCTGCCCCGTGATTCCAGTCCGTCCCGCCAGCGTAACCGTTGCAATATTACTGGTCGTCCGCACGGTTTCCTGCGCAAGTTTGGCCTGTCCCGCATCAAGGTGCGTGAGCATGCCATGAAGGGCGAAATTCCGGGCCTCAAAAAGGCCTCTTGGTAAGAATCTCGGGAGTTAGACTATGAGCATGCAAGATCCGATCGCGGATATGCTGACCCGCATCCGTAACGGTCAGGCGGCGAGCAAAGTTGCGGTTTCCATGCCTTCTTCCAAGCTGAAAGTGGCTATCGCCAAAGTGCTGAAAGAAGAAGGTTACATCGCTGGCTACAACGTAGCTGGTGACGTGAAGCCGGAACTGGAAATCGAACTGAAGTATTTCCAGGGCAAGCCGGTTGTAGAACTGATCCAACGCGTGAGCCGTCCCGGCCTGCGTATTTACAAGCGCACTACTGATCTGCCGAAAGTCATGGGCGGTCTCGGTGTTGCTATCGTGTCCACGTCTAAAGGTGTGATGACCGACCGTGCTGCCCGCAAGGCAAGCATGGGTGGTGAGATCATCTGCTACGTCGCTTAATAGGAGGTCGGAAATGTCTCGCGTTGCTAAGGCACCCGTCACTATTCCTGCTGGCGTAGAGGTGACTCTGAACGGTCAGGAACTGTCCATCAAAGGTGGTAAAGGTTCCCTGGTTCGTTCCATCCACGCCGGTGTAGAAGTGACCAAAGAAGACAATGTACTGAAGTTCGCCCCGCGCGACGGCATCGCTGGTGCTGACGCTCAGGCCGGTACTGCCCGTGCATTGGTCAACAACATGGTAGTCGGTGTTACCCAAGGCTTCGAGCGCAAGCTGCAGCTGGTTGGTGTAGGTTACAAAGCCTCCATCAAGGGCAATGCTGTTGCGCTGGCACTGGGCTTCTCTCACCCGGTAGAGCATGCGCTGCCGGCTGGTGTCACCGCTGAATGTCCGTCCGCCACCGAAATCGTTCTGCGTGGTGTGGACAAGCAGCTGGTTGGCCAAGTCGCCGCCGATATCCGTGCTTACCGCGCTCCGGAGCCCTACAAGGGCAAGGGTGTACGCTATGCCAACGAGCAAGTGCGTACTAAAGAAGCTAAGAAGAAGTAAGGTAACACTATGGACAAGAAAGCAGCTCGTCTCCGTCGTGCTACTCGTGCTCGGAAAAAGATGCAGGAACTGGGAGCTACCCGTCTGGTTGTTCACCGTACCCCGCGTCATATCTATGCGCAGGTTATTGCAGCCAACGGTTCCGAAGTTCTGGCCTCTGCTTCCACAGTAGAGAAGGCCATCAGTGAAGCTCTGAAATACACCGGTAACGCAGATGCTGCTACCGCTGTAGGTAAAGCAATCGCTGAGCGTGCCATTGCCAAAGGCGTTCAGAACGTATCTTTCGATCGTTCCGGTTTCAAGTATCACGGTCGTGTAGCCGCTCTGGCTGCCGCTGCTCGTGACGCTGGTCTTCAGTTCTAAGCTAGGAGTCGAAGATGGCTAAAGTCGAATCTCAAGCCGGCGAACTGCAAGAAAAGCTCATTGCAGTAAACCGTGTTTCGAAAACTGTTAAAGGTGGTCGTATCATGTCCTTCACCGCGTTGACCGTGGTGGGTGATGGTAACGGCCGTGTAGGTTACGGTTACGGTAAGGCTCGTGAAGTTCCGGCCGCCATTCAAAAGGCGATGGAACAGGCTAAGCGTAACCTGAGCAAGGTTGAACTGAACAACGGCACTCTGCACCACCCGGTGCGTGGTGTTCACTCTGGTTCCACCGTGTTCATGAAGCCGGCCTCCCAAGGTACAGGTATCATCGCAGGCGGCGCTATGCGTGCCGTGCTGGAAGTTGCCGGTATCCACAACGTGCTGGCCAAGACCTACGGTTCCACCAACCCGATCAACGTTGTTCGCGCAACTGTCGACGCTCTGGTTCACGGTCAATCACCGGAACAGATCGCTGCCAAGCGTGGTCTGCGCGTTGAAGAAATTCTGGGGTAATGCGACATGGCTAACACTGTAAAAGTAACTCAAACTCGCAGCTCTATCGGCCGTCTGCCAAAGCACAAGGCGACTCTGCGTGGTCTGGGTCTGCGTCGCATTGGTCACACCGTTGAGCTGGAAGATACTCCCTGCGTACGCGGTATGATCAACCAGGTTTATTACATGGTTAAGGTGGAGGGCTAAGCATGCGTCTGAATACTCTGTCTCCGGCCGCTGGTTCCAAGCGTGTTAAGCACCGTCCGGGCCGTGGTATCGGTTCTGGTCTGGGCAAGACTGGTGGTCGTGGTGTGAAAGGTCAAACTTCTCGTTCCGGTGGCGGTAAAGTCCGCAACGGTTTCGAGGGTGGCCAGATGCCTTTGAAAATCCGTCTGCCGAAGTTCGGTTTCTTCTCTCGCAAATCTTTGGTTTCTGCCGAAGTGCGCCTGAATGAAATCGCCCTGGTAGAAGGTGATGTGGTCGACGTGAGCACTCTGAAGCAAGCCGGTGTGATTACCAAAAACATCGTGTTCGCTAAAGTTGTTCTGTCTGGCAACATTGACCGTGCTGTGACCGTTCGTGGTCTGTCCGTCACCAAAGGTGCACGTGCAGCCATCGAGGCAGCTGGCGGTAAAATCGAGGAATAATCAGTACAATGGCTAAGAAACCAGGATTGGATGTTAAAGCACAAGGTGGTCTGAGTGAATTGAAGAGCCGTCTGCTCTTCGTTCTCGGGGCAATTATCGTGTTCCGTGCAGGCTCTTATGTGCCGATCCCTGGTATTGACGCCGCCGTACTGGCCGAGTTGTTCCAACAACAGAAGGGCACCATCATTGAGATGTTCAACATGTTCAGTGGTGGTGCACTCTCGCGTGCTTCTATTCTTGCGCTGGGGATCATGCCGTACATTTCGGCCTCGATCATTATCCAGCTGCTGACTGTGGTCCATCCCGCTCTTGCTGAACTCAAGAAAGAGGGTGAATCCGGCCGTCGCAAGATTAGCCAATATACCCGTTGGGGCACGCTGGTTTTGGGAACGTTCCAGGCCATTGGTATTGCAACCGGCTTGCCGAATATGATGCAAGGACTCGTGACTCATCCGGGTTTGGGCTTCTATTTCACAGCCGTTGTGAGTCTGGTCACCGGTACCATGTTCTTGATGTGGTTGGGTGAGCAGATTACCGAGCGTGGGATTGGTAATGGTATCTCGTTGATTATCTTCACAGGTATCGTTGCCGGTCTGCCTCATGCCATTGGCGCTACGGCCGAACAGGCACGTCAAGGGGAATTGCACATCCTGCTGTTGTTGTTGCTGGGCTTGATTGTTTTCGCAGTGACTTACTTTGTGGTGTTCGTGGAGCGTGGTCAGCGTCGTATCGTCGTGAACTATGCCAAGCGTCAACAAGGCCGCCAGGTATTCGCCGCGCAAAGCACACACCTGCCGTTGAAAGTGAATATGGCCGGTGTGATTCCTGCGATTTTCGCATCCAGCATCATCCTCTTCCCTGGGACCATCACCTCTTGGTTTGGTCAGGGCGAGGGCAAGATCGCTGATATCCTGCAACAGGTCTCTATGGTCCTGCAGCCGGGTCAGCCCTTGTATGAGATGCTTTATGCAGCAGCCATTATCTTCTTCTGTTTCTTCTATACCGCGCTGGTGTTCAACCCCCGCGAGACAGCAGATAACCTGAAGAAGAGTGGAGCCTTTATCCCGGGGATCCGCCCGGGCGAGCAGACAGCACGTTACATCGATAAGGTTATGACTCGCCTGACATTGGCAGGTGCGCTCTATATAACCTTTATCTGTCTGGTACCCCAGTTCCTGATGACTGCCTGGAACGTACAGTTCTACTTCGGTGGCACCTCGCTGCTGATTATCGTGGTAGTTATCATGGACTTCATGGCTCAGGTACAAACCCATATGATGTCTCATCAATATGGCGACGTCCTGAGGAAGGCCAACCTGAAGGGCTACGGCCGCTAAAGGTCGGCGTAGTTACGGAGTTAAGCAATGAAAGTTCGTGCTTCCGTTAAGGCAATCTGCCGTAACTGCAAAATCATCAAGCGTCACGGTGTGGTGCGTGTGATTTGCAGCGAGCCAAAGCATAAACAGCGCCAAGGCTAATTTTTTACGGTTAGTACTTGCAACAAATAGTTGTGCTGGCTAATATAGCCAGCCAACTTTTGTTGTGTATTGGTTGACCGCCACGTATCCGCTCACGGGCTTTGTGGTGGTCGTAATCTACTATATGTAGGAGTGAATAGTGGCCCGTATCGCTGGCATTAACATTCCTGACCATAAGCATGCAGTCATTGCACTGACTGCTATTTATGGCGTCGGTCGTACCCGCTCCAAGGCCATCTGTGCCGCAGCCGGTATCGCTGAGAATGTGAAAATTAAAGACCTGGACGAAACTCAGATCGAGAGTCTGCGTGAACAAGTAGGTAAATTCACCGTTGAAGGTGACCTGCGTCGTCAGATTTCCATGAACATCAAGCGATTGATGGATCTGGGTTGCTACCGTGGTTTGCGTCACCGTCGTAGCCTGCCTGTTCGTGGTCAACGTACCAAGACCAACGCTCGTACCCGTAAGGGTCCGCGCAAGGCTATCAAGAAGTAACGGGAAGGTAGAAAATGGCTAAAACTCCGACTCGTGCTCGCAAGCGCGTTAAAAAGCAAGTGAGCGACGGTATTGCGCACGTTCATGCATCTTTCAACAACACAATCGTGACCATTACTGACCGTCAGGGCAATGCTCTGTCATGGGCTACCTCCGGTGGTTCAGGTTTCCGTGGTTCCCGTAAGTCCACTCCGTTTGCTGCCCAGGTAGCTGCTGAGCGTGCTGGTGAGATCGCCAAAGAATACGGCGTGAAGAACCTGGAAGTCATGGTCAAAGGTCCGGGTCCCGGTCGTGAGTCTTCCATCCGCGCTCTGAACGCGGCTGGTTTCCGCATCACTAATATTACTGATGTGACTCCGATCCCGCACAACGGTTGTCGTCCTCCCAAGAAGCGCCGCGTGTAACGCTGGTAGCTACTTGGTCTAGGATTGTTGGAGAAAGAAGATGGCAAGATATATCGGTCCTAAGCTTAAGCTTAGCCGTCGTGAGGGCACCGACCTCTTCCTGAAGTCTGGTGTTCGTGCGATTGATTCTAAGTGCAAGATTGACACCGTTCCTGGTCAGCACGGTGCGCGTAAAGCGCGTCTGTCCGACTACGGTGTACAACTGCGCGAGAAACAAAAAGTACGTCGTATCTACGGCGTGCTGGAAAAACAGTTCCGCAACTACTACCGCGACGCTGCCCGTCAAAAGGGTAACACCGGTGAAAACCTGTTGCAGCTGCTGGAAGGTCGTCTGGACAACGTCGTCTACCGCATGGGCTTCGGCGCCACTCGTGCTGAATCTCGTCAGCTGGTGAGCCACAAAGCCATCATGGTAAACGGCCGCGTTGTGAATGTTCCTTCTTTCCAGGTATCCCCTGAGGACGTGATCTGCGTTCGCGAGAAGGCTAAGAAGCAAGCGCGTATCAAAGCTTCCCTGGAAGTTGCTGGTCAGCGCGAGAAGCCGACTTGGGTAGAGGTTGACGCTGCTAAGATGGAAGGTGCCTTCAAGCGCCTGCCGGAGCGTTCCGACCTGTCTGCCGACATTAACGAACAGCTGATCGTCGAGCTTTACTCCAAGTAAAGCTAGCTTCTAAAGAGAGGACACAATGCTGGGTTCTGTAACAGATTTTCTTAAACCGCGGCTAGTTGACATCGAGCAAGTTAGCCCGACTCACGCGAAAGTGACTCTCGAGCCGCTTGAGCGTGGCTTTGGTCACACGCTGGGCAACGCCTTGCGTCGTATTTTGCTGTCATCTATGCCCGGTTGTGCAGTTACTGAAGTCGAGATCGACGGAGTACTGCACGAGTACAGCAGCAAAGAAGGTGTGCAGGAAGACATTCTTGAAATCCTGCTCAACCTGAAAGGTATCGCTGTGAAGCTGGAAGGCAAGGACGAGGTAACTCTGTCCCTGACCAAGTCTGGAACAGGCCCCGTTACCGCTGGTGATATCACTCACGGTGATGAAGTCGAGATCGTAAACCCGGAGCACGTAATCTGCCACCTGACAGGGGCCAATGCTGAGATCAGCATGCGTCTGAAAGTTCAGCGCGGTCGTGGTTATGTGCCTGCTTCTGCTCGTGTTCACAACGATGATGAAGAGCGTCCTATCGGCCGCCTGCTGCTGGACTCCGCGTTCAGTCCCATCGTTCGCATCGCCTACAATGTTGAGGCGGCACGTGTGGAACAGCGCACCGACTTGGACAAGCTGGTTATCGACATGGAGACCAATGGTACTCTGGATCCGGAAGAGGCCATCCGCCGTTCTGCCACTATCTTGGCCGAACAGCTGGAAGCCTTCGTGGATCTGCGCGATGTCAGCGTGCCCGAGAAGAAAGAAGAGAAACCCGAGTTTGATCCGATTCTGCTGCGTCCTGTCGATGATTTGGAGCTGACAGTTCGTTCCGCGAACTGTCTGAAGGCAGAAGCTATCCACTATATTGGTGATCTGGTACAGCGTACCGAAGTTGAGTTGCTCAAAACTCCGAACCTCGGTAAGAAGTCCCTGACTGAGATCAAGGACGTGTTGGCCTCCCGTGGTCTGTCTCTTGGCATGCGCCTTGAGAACTGGCCGCCCGCCAGCATCGCTGACGAGTAATCCAGATTACGGGTTTCACAGATTTAGTTAGAAGGATAAGGTCATGCGCCATCGTTTGAGTGGTCGTCAACTGAACCGGAACAGCAGCCATCGTCAGGCTATGTTCCGCAACATGGCCAGCTCCCTGGTTCGTCATGAGATCATCAAGACGACTCTGCCTAAGGCAAAAGAGCTGCGTCGTGTAGTTGAACCGCTGATCACCCTTGCCAAGACTGATAGCGTTGCTAATCGTCGCCTGGCATTTGCCCGTACTCGCGATAACGCGATCGTGGCTAAGCTGTTCAATGAACTGGGTCCGCGCTACCTGGAGCGCGCCGGCGGTTATACTCGCATTCTGAAATGCGGTTTCCGTGCTGGCGACAACGCCCCTATGGCTTATATTGAGCTGGTAGACCGCCCGGCCGCTGCTGAAGCAGCTGCTGAGTAATAAAAGAATAAAGCCGGGCTTGTCCCGGCTTTTCTTTTGTAGGATTCTGATACTGCCTCAACTGCCTCAACTGCCTCAACTGCCTCAACTGCCTCAACTGCCTCAACTGCCTCAACTGCCTCAACTGCCTCAACTGCCTCAACTGCCTTAATTGCCTTAATTGCTTACTTTTGATCGCGTAGTTCTTTATATAGGTAGGTATTCCTTATCATCGAATGATGGTCTTACATTCACCTGGTACAGAAAAAGCCAGCCAGTAGTATGAGCGCTTGCAGAGGAGTGGCTAATTTAGCTCTGGATTTGGTGGTTTCTGTGGATAAGTGTGTATAAAAACTGTGATTGAATATGAATAACTAAAAAAGTGCGCTTTTCTGCAATTTTATTGCCGCGAAGGGGTTGCCAGAACGAATTCGCTCTCTATAATTCGCCTCCATCGACACGGCAAGCGGCAACGCAAACAAGCCGGTCGGTAGCCTCGAAAAGCCTGTGCAAATAAGGCTTGACTCGAGAAGGCGGTTGAGTAGAATACCACTCCCGCAGCAGCCAAAAGCTGCGTCGCTCTTTAACAATTTGAATCAAGCAATCTGTGTGGGCACTCACAGCGTCGAGCATCAAAAACAATTTTTGATATCAATGTCTGATGAAGTGACCAAAGCAACTTTTAGTTGCAGCAGTTAATTCAGCAATTCATTGAGCCGC